>CAIXIX010000427.1 GCA_903919615.1 uncultured Chthonomonas sp. | reverse complement strand
CTAGCGAGCCCAAGCGAGCGGCGAGGGAGAGGTTAGGTGAGGGTCCCGTTACGCCGTTACCCTCCGATAGCTGAAAGGCAGCCTGCTTTCAGCTTTGGTTCTGGCTCTGCCAGGTTAGGCTGTGCTGCCTATGCCTTGTCCGACTTAACGGCCAGTATTAGTGCAGGGGGCACGGGTACCATGGCTGCAACCCGTGCCCGATGCTCTCCCGCACGCTGAGAGAAAAACCTCATATATCGTCCTTCGACCAGCCAGTAGAACGCATATCCGAACAGTATTGCCAGGCCGATGGTAGGGATCATCCAGAACTCCAGGCTGTGACGTGCGCTTACATTGTGTGAGCGGAGAGCATTGACCACTAACCTGAGCGGCAACACGTGAATCAGATAGACGCTATAGGATTTCTCTCCCAACCGACAGAGTGGGCGCCACGACATCAGCCTGCTGGCAATGCTCGCACGACCATCGGGTGTTCTGCCCTCGGACGACCATATCAACAGGCTTCCAAAGGCGCAATCGAAGGCCAGATCCGTTTGCCAGGCGCTTACACCAATCCTGTGTTTTGCTAACATGCCTAAAGCGAATGAGGCGAAGGTTAGCATGGGGGCATTTGCTTTTAGCTTTAAGGCTATCGTGTAGAGTTTCGGGTCCAATACCAGCATCGCAGCCAGAATTCCAAGAGTGAAGTCGCCCATCCTGCCAGGAAGTGACCATGCAACTCGCATCGTCTCGTTCCACTCTGTGCCGTAGTAATGCGCCACGATCGATCGGAACACGATTTGCATCAGGAGCACAGCCGCCATCACAGGCAGCATACCTTTTCGGCGGATAAGCAGTATCAGAACTGGGAAGAGGAGGTAGAGCTGACACTCCAGCCCCAGTGACCAGAACGCGCCGTTAATAGCCAGTACCGTGGCTGGAAACACGTTGTGGGTCATCGTCACATGTGTTAGCGTCTGCCAGAGCAGGTCTCTCATAGTGAAGGGCATCGCCAGTACAGTAAACAGGAGAAGTGCTGCGTAGTAAGCTGGCAGGATGCGGGTTGCCCGACGTATAAAGAATTCGCGTAGGATGAGCGGCTTCTGTTTTGGGCCAACAAAGGCGTAGGCAAGGCAAAAGCCCGACAGCAATAAAAATAGGTGAACGCCAAGATATCCCAGACCACAAATATCTGCCCATCGAGGCATGCCTGGACCAAACGAATCCATATAGAAGTGCCGAACGATCACAAGCAGAACAGCGAATCCGCGCAGACCGTCGATGTAGGCAAGGCGATTTCGAACGATCGGCGTGTTCAGTACCTGTTCATCTTTAATGGGCTTCATTACCTGGGCTAACGTCTCCGGTGGTATCTGCCTCGCGAGCAGTGCACGATCGATAACAATAGCAAACCTTCGACAGCGCGACCCACCATTCGAAGCAGCTATAACCTATGTTCCATTTATGATTAAAATGTGCAGTTCTGCGGCGAATGATTTTCTGAATGCCGAATGATCAGGAAAGCAAGAGAGACGATGAGAATTTTAACTATCGCTATGATTCTGATTGGTTCCGTCACCGGTGTTGTCCCGGCACTCGCTGCATCCCCGACAGCTATCGCACAGAGGCCGCCTGCAAAGCAGCCCAGGGCTGCTATCAAGGGCCAGCGCATCTTCTTCTGCGGCCACAGTTTTCATTTTCATCTGCCAGCCGAACTGGAAGATGTAGTGAAACGCGGTGGAATTCTGGATCAGGAAATCGTGGGTCAGTCGATGATCGGGGGTTCCAAGTCGCTTACTCACTGGCAGGTGCGCGACGAGGACAATCAGGCGAAGGCGGCTCTCGTGGCAGGTGAGGTGGACGTCCTCACGCTCACGCCGATTTACCTTCCCGATGCCGGCATCGAGAAGTTTGCACAGCTAGGATTTCAGCACAACCCGAACTTTCGGATCGCGCTTCAGGAGTTCTGGCTTCCCTTCGATAGGTATGAGCCGCACTATTACGATCCACCGCTGATCCCTGCGCCGGAGTACGTAAACCACAACGCGTTATCGCTGCCAGTGCTCAAGAAGATGCACGCGTTTTACTACAAGCAGATGGATCAACAGGTTCTCGACATCAACGAGAAGCTCGGGAAACAGGTTGTCTGCGTTGTGCCCGTCGGTCAGGCTGTCATGGCATTGCGAGAGAAACTCGTTGCGGGTAAGGTACCCGGCTTACGGCTGCAGAGCCAGCTCTTTACGGATGCACTCGGCCACCCGGCTGCACCGTTGCGCGCTCTCATCACCTACGGCTACTTCTCCGTTATCTACAGGAAAAGCCCGGTTGGCCTGCCGGTCCCGAGGGACCTAGTTACAGCCGGCATCCCAACCCAATTTATTGTGCCGTTAAACAGGATGCTGCAGGAGATCGCCTGGGATGCCGTCAAACACCACCCACTCAGTGGTTTGAAGAAGCACTCTTCCAGCCCTGTTGAAGAAGAGGTGAAGCCAGGGACAGCGATTGAAGCGGTGGAGCGAGAAACGGAATAGGCGCCTACTTAACGGCCTTCGCCTTTGCCCTTAATAATTTGCATTGCCCCAACCGTCGCTATCCCTGCTATTACAATGCTCGCGACAATATCGAGCGGTGAGTGCAGGTGGGCTGCGATGCGGGATACTCCTACGATCGTTCCGATGATTACGGCCGCCACGCCAGAACGTTTGCAGAACGGCACGAGCAGAAAAGCGAGCGTAAACGAGAGCAGGGTATGATCCGATGGAAAGCCATTATCCGCCTCATGCGGAATTAGCGGTGCAATGTGCTGTGTAACGAATGGGCGTGGTTCGTTGTACAGCGCGCCTCCGCCCTTTGCGAGTACAAGTGCGATCAGCAATGCTGCGGCAGTGCGCAACACCAGGGTTCGCCGATCTTCCGGCGGTGTTCGATAGAAAACCCCTAAGTACAGCAGCCCATTCACGACAAACAGATACTTCGCACAGATAATGATCAGCCCGTTCAAGTTAGAACTCCTAAATAGATTGCCTCTGCGAATGTACCCGAAAGAGCAGGTTTCAGGTTTTTCGTGTCAGGCGTTTGGACGGAAACTATGCCCGACGGATAGGAGCGGAATGCAAACTGAAAATGATAAAATTGGTTCGAGCGCAAAGCCAAATAGGCCATAATCAAATGCAATTATTCGCCGGCATCTTTCTAGCTTGAACTCCCCGTAATTACCTGTAAGGAAACACCTCTTGAAAACATCACAGTTCAGTTTATCCAAGCCTGTCGCGTGGTGCTTCCTCCTATTCCTGACACTTTTCGCGGCAACGTCTCGAGCTGACGATACGTTTCTCGGGTTGAAGGTTCCGGCGCAGAGCGATGGTCTGTCGGAAGGGCCGACCGATTTCCACACGAACCTGAGACCGATCGGCGAGGTGCGAGCGGTGATGCTGTTCGCTCTGTTTCCAGACACGACGCAGCTTGAAGAGCCTCAGGATCTTTACAACAAGCTCGTGCCGGAGGCGCAGGCGTTCTTCGAGCGGACCTCCTACGGAAGAATGCATCTCAAAGTGGAAATGGTGAATCGGTGGATCCCGATGGATCACCCCACCACCTGGCCCGGTTACGATTGCAGCCGGTTTGAGAGCCAGCGAGATTATCTGGCCGAGACAATCCGCAAAGCGCAGTCGGAGGTTAATTTCCAAAACTACGATGTCGTCTACGTGGTCGGCTCGCTCGGCAAAGGGCTGCCTAACTCGCCGACGTTCATTGCGCCCATAGGCAGCGGCATTAGAGCGGGCGAGAAAGAGGTACGTCTGGCAGTCACGTTTGGCCGCGACTGTCGCGGAGCTAACTGGGGCTTTCAGACGCTGTGCCATGAGACCGGGCACATCTGTGGGTTGCCGGATCTCTACCTCTTTGGCGTTTCGCCGAAGCCTTATAAGAACATCCACACTGCTGTCGGCTTCTGGGATCTCATGGGCTTTCAAGCGGTCGCAAGCCCGTACCTTGCCTGGCAGCGGCGTAAACTGGGATGGCTCGATGACAAAGATTTCTTAATCCTTCCAAAGGGAAGCAAGTCGTCAAAGCAGTGGATAGAGCCAATCGACCGGAGAAACGGCAAGCGACCTGCAGCCGTCTCGATACCAGTTTCTGATACGGAGGCGATTGTGTGCGAAGTGAGGCCGCGGGATCCTGGCGATACTGACCCAAAGAACACGGGACTGCTTGTGTACCGTGTATCGATGACAGCAGCTTCCGGACATGGCCCGATCCAGATCCTGCCTGCTGCGGCAGACGACCTCAACCCAAACTCCGAACGCAAATACATCACGCTTTACAATGCGCTATACATAAATAAAACCCACATCGAGCTGTCTGACTACTCCATCACGCTCGATCTCACCGGCGCCCGCCGTGCTGACGGATCGCTGGAACTGCGGATTATCCGCAAATAAAACCTAAATGTGAATCCGTGGCTGATGGCCCGATCTCCGCCACCGTCCGGAGGTGCGCATTTGTCCCTCTCCCTGCGAGGCACGAGCGGATAAGGGAGAGGCTAGGTGAGGGTCCCGTAACGCACGCCGTAATGGAATCGCTCGATAACCTGTGGCTGAGCGCTACCTTTGCATCCCCGCTCCGCCACCGTCCGGAGGTGCGCACTTTCCCTATCCACGGCGAGGGCAAATCAGCAGCCGATACTGCCTGTGAATCCGTGGACAGGGAGCGAGCGTGGGGCCTGCATTGCCGCATTCATAGCCGCGCAAGCTCTGCTGCCGTGCATAAGAGGAAGTGGCGCGAGGTCTGACCTGGTTACGGGAGAAAGATCGCAAGGAATGGCTTCTTCTCGTCTGCTCTATTACGGCCGAAGCAATCTTGCAGCATCTATTCTCAATTTGGTTGGCGGATACCTACCGGAGGTTGGTTCCCAGCGTCTCGTAAGGCTCAATGCGGAAGGTATCAACTGGCCTTATGATGAAGCTAGCCATGTAATGGTTTCCGGAAGGCTGCATCATGAACACATTATGGATACTGCTAATTATTTGCACTATCGCAACCGTTGAAATCACGAAAGACGCCGGTGATCCTGCCTGGAAGCATCTCTCCAGCGTTACTGGAGATCTGCCTGTTCCTGGCACGTCTCAGCAGCAGACAGCAGCCCTCGTTGCCGATCTCGATAAGACCGGACGGAAAGGATTCGTGCTGGGATTTCGGGCAGAAGGCCCTGCAATCGTATGGTATCGGCCGAACGGCAGTAAATGGAATCGGTATGTTATTGATAAGGATTACCTCCCGATCGAGGCTGGCGGCGCTCTAGCGGATATCGATGGCGATGGGTATCCAGACCTTGTGTTTGGCGGCGATTACCAGAGTGACACGGTCTGGTGGTGGCGTAATCCGGGCAAAAATTGGAAGCCAGATGTGCCCTGGGAGCGCCATACAATTAAGAAGAGTGGGGCGCACCAGCACCACGATCAATGCTTCGCCGATTTCAAGAGTACAGGCAAACCACAATTAGCCTATTGGAATCAGGGTGCGCGAACCCTCTTTGTTGCCGATATTCCTGCGGACCCCCGCCATTCGGATGCCTGGCCGGCGCAGGCCGTTATCGCAGCCGCCGAAAATGGATCGGGGCCCTATCCGGAAGGCATGTCCGCCTTCGACGTGGATGGCTGCGGCCACCCGGAACTGCTTGCGGGCAACAATTTGTGTAAGTACGTTGGGAACGGCAAATGGACGGTGACGAAGATCGGTGATATCGGCGGGCTGATCTTCGCCGGTCGGTTCATCAATTCCGCAAAATACCCCCAGATCGTCATCGCGCCTGGAGACGGTTCTGGCCCCGTGCGCTGGTTTGAGTGCAAGGGAGATCCCTTCCAATCCGAAAGTTGGGTCGGGCACGACCTTGTCGGACGACCGATGATTCACCCTCACTCGCTGCAGATTGCCGACATCGATGGCGATGGCAATCTCGATATTTTCGTCGCGGAAATGGCCAAGTGGACCGAAAGCCGAAAAGATCCTGATAACCCGAACGCGCAGGCGTTCATCTTCTATGGCGACGGCAAGGGCGGATTTCGAAAGACAGTTTTCCAAACCGGCATGGGCTTCCATGAAGCACAGGTTGCCGACTTTACAGGCTTAGGTCGGATGGATATTCTGAACAAGCCATACAACTGGCAAACTCCAAGGGTGGATCTTTGGGTTAACATGCCCGCCGGAAAGTGAAACCTGGCTCGTGAGAACCGTCAAACAAAAAACCTTGTTCGCATCCGGACTGGCGTTGGCCACCGTTCTGGGTACCATGCTCGCTGCGGCGCTGTCCGCAGCGGCACAGGCCATCCCGAATGAACGGCTGCTGAATACAGACGTAGCCGTATACCGGCGGTCGCCGAAGGAGCTGTGGGTCTACGACACCCGGCCGGAGGTCGGCGTTGGCGCACATGGTCTCGATACAACGACGGTGAAACTGATCCGCGCGCTGGATATGCGCCTCGTGCGTCACACGATGTACTGGAACCAGATTGAGAACACAGTAACGCCCGGACAGTACGATTCTAAGGCCCTCGCCTACTGGGATGAACTTGCTCCGCGGTGTAAGGCCGCCGGAATCGAGCTGGAAGTGGTGGTGCACGGCAATCCCCCAGGGGTAGATTTCGCGCATCGTCAGGAGGGATACCGTCGGTTCGCGCACTTTATGGCAGATATGGCGGCGCGCTACCCATCCATTCGTTTTTGGGAGCTCTGGAATGAGATGGATCAGGCGTTTACCGATCTGTTCGGCAACGGGCATGCCTATATCTCCTTTCGAGAGCGCGGTAAGATGTACGCCGAGATGTTGAAACTCGCCTATCCCGCCATCAAGAAGGCGAACCCCAGGGCATGGGTGCTGACGGGTGGCATGACCGATTGGAATGAGTTTCCTCGTGGCATCTACGAGGGCGGTGGCTCGCCCTACTTCGATTTCATGAATATCCATACCTATGGCGTCCCGGTGATTTATGGCATGGTGGGGCGAGGGCTCTCGCTCTACGCCGTGATGCGGGAGTTCCACGACGAAGGGCGACCGATCTGGAACACCGAGTTCGGGATTGATGCGGGCAATGTGGTTAATGCCTGGGGCTTTCCGCACTCCGGCAACCCGCCGCAAGAGGATGGAATCGGCTTCGACAAGACGCATCTGCAGACCTGGAAAGAGTGCCTGGAAGACAATGCGCGCCGAAGGATCTATGTGAAGGCGCTCGGTTATCAGTTCGCTGCAGGCAACGAAACCTCCCGAGAGAGACTTCAAAAAGAGGGCCGATTTGCCGCCGGTAGAACACAGGACGACTACGGATACGGAATGCTGCGCGCGGACGGGCGAACGCCTCGCCCCACGTACGACTGGCTGAAGAAGCAGGACCTTAACGCCCAAATTCTTGGCTCATCGGGCACGCGAACCGTAGATATTGAACTGTACGATCCCGATGGCGCTGTGCCTGTGGGATACAAATACGACTATCAGTGGCGCAAGCCATGGATGATAATCAAAGGGGTGGTGGTGCGCAGTCTCGAGCCCACAGTTATCGAGCTGAATACGGGCCCGCCTGACCACTGACCACCGGCCGCCGATTGCATCCCGCTCGGTGTGCCAGCAAGGTTCGATCAATGAAGATTCGACAATACCATGTTTCTCTCGCGCCGGACATTATACTAAACCGGCCGGAGCTTCTTGCCAATATCCGCGAAGCGGGCGTCTCCCGCGTGTGGATCTGCACCTTTTTCTACGGCCACTGGCCATACGAACTGGAGATGCTTACCCGAGCAAAAACAGTGGTTGAGAAGCTTGGGATGAAGACCGGAGCGATATTGATTCCGCTCGGGCACCCCGGCGATTCACTGGGATCCAGTCAGGGCGGCTTTCCGCTTAGCCCGCCGCGCAACTGGAAGCTGGGCACGGGAAGTGACGGCAAAACTTATTCTGGCACCAGCCTGCATGCCCCGGCGATTGAAGAGAACGTGGCAGCGATCAAAGTGATTCGGAAGCTCGGCTTCGATCTGATGTTCGTTGACGACGTTTTCCGCCTGTCGCCATCGCCCGGCAGAATTGGCGGATGCTTTTGCGATGAACACCGTGCGCGTTTTCTATCCGCAACGGGCGGTACGGATGCCGACTGGCAGCAGCTATTGCAGGATGTAAGCTCTCGCCGGGATACTTCCCTGCTGCGAAAATGGGCCGTCTTCACCTGCGACGACCTCACGACTGCGTTTCGGGCGATGCGCAAAGCGGGTCCGCACCTCGGCAATATGGTTATGTATCTTGGCAGTGAGAAGGCGGGCATCCGCCTCGCGGATTATGCGGGCGCCCCACTCCGCGTTGGCGAACTTATGTTTGATAATAACTCGTTCGGAAGGGTGAAAGGCAAGACTGACGAACTCTTCTCGGCGCTGTTTCATCGCCGCTATGTTAAGCCAGACCACGCCTATAGTGAAACGACTGCCTACCCTTCCAGTTCGCTTTCAGCACAGAATATGTGTGCGAAACTATCTGTTTCCACCATCACGGATGTGCGTAACACCATGTTTATGAGCGGCCTCACGCCTTTCCCGCTTGAGCACTGGCGCACGCTTGCCCCTGCGATGAAGAAGCAGGCGCAATTGCATGAACAGGTTGCCGGACACAAACCGGAAGGGCCGTTTAAGCATTATTGGGGCGAACCTTCTCGGTACGTTGGGAATGACCAGCCTTACAGCCTTTTCCTGGCATGCGGCGTGCCGTTCGAAGTCTCGAGCCGAATCAACCGCGACGGCTGGACCTTCCTGAGCGATGCCGATACTGCGAGTGAACCCCATCTCAACGACCACTGCATTGCGCGACCGAACGCGGCAAAGCGTGGGAACGTCACGGTTAACGAAGATTTGGACGACCTCTTCGCGTTTCGCCGCACCCTCATAGGCAAGCCGGACGGAATCCCGATTGGTACTCCCTATATCGTCGAAGAAACTCCCGCTGTCCTGGCATGGTATCCAGGCGCGAACTGTTGTTTGGTGTGGAATGTAAACACAGAGGCGAAGAACCTTACAGTTGCGGTCGGTGACCGAAGGATCCCTGTTTCGGTGGCTAGCCTGGACACGGAGTTGGTTAAGCTGTAACGCTTACAGAGGCTGCGCACTCAACGTTCCTATCCAAGCTTCGCAAAGACGCGATCCGTAACACCATTACGGATATCGATGGTCGCCTGATTTGTGGCTGGCGAGTTGGTGCAGGCGAACATCAGCGCACAGCCAGTGGCAGGGTCCGCCACACCAATAACAGTATCGATGCCTGCATGGCCGAAGATGCCTGGCGAGTTCTGGTTCTTGAAACCGAACCAGTCGTGCCCTCCAACCTTCGGCCCCTCGCCGCGCATCAATGGGCCAAGTCCCCAGGGCTCATGGCGTGTGGGCCGGTTCGCAGCGCGATCCTCCGCGATCTGCTTCGCGTACTGTACGCGGTGCATCTCCTCCAAAGAGTCTTTGCTAAGCAGCCGTTTTCTGCCCCAGGTTCCTCCATTAAGATGAAGCTGCAGTACCTTTAGGGCATCCTCTGCCGTTCCCATGCAGCCGCCTGCCGGATGGCCAGCCAACCCGAACGCTCTTGCGAGAGACGCCGGGATCTCTTTCGGCTGCGGCGTGATCGCGGTCGGGATGCTATCGGCAGGCAGTTCAAAGCTGAGCGTATGCGCGCCGATCGGTTCGAAGAGCCGTTCGCGGCAGATCTGCTCCCAGCTCTTGTTGCCCATCACGCGGCGTACGGCGCTAGCGGCAGTGAACAGCCCGGAGACTGCATGGTAGGCTGTTCTTGAACCGGGCTCCCATTCCGTATGCGCCGCGCAGACGGCCTTAAGCGCCTGTAGCCATCCCTCTTCAGTTGTTACTGCTCCAAGCGGAACGCCGGGAATCCCGGCCGAGTGAGTAAGTAAGTGGCGGATGGTGATTGCATCCTTGCCGCCACCAGTAAACTCAGGAATATAGTGTGAGACCGGAGTATCGTAATCGATGAGGCCATCCTGATGCGCCATCACCACGACGGTTGCCGAAACCAGCTTGGAGTAGGAGTAGAAGCAGTGGCGAACATCGGGCGTTAGCGGCAGGGTTCGTCCGGCGAGGCCGCAATAGGTGCCGGCCGTGTGCCGAATTCTGATCTTTCCGTGCTTCGATGCGATCAGGATCGCGCCTGGCAAAACTCCGTTGCGAATGCTCTCGTCGATAAACAGCTCGGGGTCCGGCGAATCGCCCTGTGCTGCCGAAGCGGATGATGCGGCAATCAGCGAAACGGCGCCTGCGGTTGTCATTTTAATTGCCTCACGGCGGTTGATGGATCTCATACGCAGTGAATTCACCTGCGGCGGGGGATTTTCCTTAATATGGCGAGCATGTCGATTTTTATCTGGCGAGCTCTCCACGATGCGTCCCTTCGCTTTACTTCACATCAAAATTAAACTCGATCCAATGCAAATTTTGGGCCAACTCGATTCCTGCACACGCAGGTGGGAAAGAAAGGGAAGGGAATCAGAATGACCCTTCGCTCACTGACGCCCCACCAGTCGACGTGGCAGCACTCGTCCGCCTTCGCTCAAGAGTGGTGTCTTAAGCGCTTTAAGCCGATAGTCCATGATCATGGCCATCGGCCATCGTCGTTATAGGAGGTAAGCTGTAAGTCATCGGCCGCTCGATTCTCCATGACAATAGGCATATTCGAAAGTATTTACGCCGACCCATGAAGGTAATAATTGAAGTTAGAGTATGATTGCGCGACCAAGCGGCAATCTAAAAGGAACCCCTTAGTTGTCACCAACCTACGCAAAACTATCGTCAACTATTTATAACTTTGAAGGGTCAATCAGTCCAGCTGAGGTTACCGTTCTGGTAACAGACCCCGACCTGCAAATCTTACAGACCAGTTCGCCTGCCGATCCATCGACCTGGGACCTGCTTAACAACGAGTTTTTTGCCGCGCGCCCAGACGTAAAATTGCGACTCTACGGCTTCTACTTCGGAGTTTGCGACCTCTCTATCCTATTGCGCATGGGCAACGTTCGCCATTTTGCAGTTGATAACGTGATGGCGGCGACTGGTCTTGAATACCTGTCTCACCTGTCGCAACTGGAAAGTCTTAATATCGGCATCTACGATCTGAAGTCGTTTGAGTTTCTCGCCAGCCTGCCGTGCGAACAAATACAGTCTCTCACACTGTTAGCCACTGAATCCAAAAGCCCAGATTTACGGCACGTAGACCGTTTTAGCAACCTTAAGAAGTTGTATATTGAAGGCCATAAGAAGAACATCGAGAAAGTTGGCAACCTGCAACAGCTTGAAGACCTGACAATTCGATCTGTGACGGTTTCAGATATAAGTTTTATCCGGAGCCTGAGCAAACTATGGTCTCTGGATATCAAACTCGGAGGCAGCCGTGATCTATCAGGAATCGCCGGCATGGATCAGATAAAATACCTTGAGCTTTGGCAGATAAAGGGCTTAAGTGATATCAGCGTTATTTCGACTTTACCGGGCTTACAATTCCTGTTTCTACAAACGTTAGTCCACATTCTCCAGCTCCCGGACCTGTCACAGCTAACCAAATTGCGACGCGTGGTATGTGAAAATATGAGCCCTTCATTGGATCTTTCGTATCTCGCATTTGCGCCAGCGCTTCAAGAATTCTTTTATTCCACGAACAACGGGCCGCCAGCTGATAGTCTCGAGTGGATTGCCAAACTTTCAAGTATCAAAAATGCGAGCATTACCCTGGGGCGAAACAAAGACAACGACAGGATCCAAGAGCTGCTGGAAGCACACAACGTAAGGCCATATCGCTTTACGCCGTTTGTGTATGATTAGGCTGACCTCAACCGATATTGTAAGGCGGTTAAAGCTGAGGTATTTTCTTGCGCTGCTTTCTCCGTGTTCGTATGGCCGCGCTCAATGCCAGACGCAATTCGACAATCGCATTCTCTTCATCGGTTAACCCGAGGAACTGCTGTGCGGTTCCGACCTTAAATCCAAGAGCCTCCAACCGGGCCCGCTTGTCTTGATCCATGATAGTGATTGTTACCCCACGCTGCCGTAAAGTGCGAGTCTCTTCTTGCATGTGCTGAGAACTCCTGAAGGCGTCGTTTGTGTTCGCTTTTCAAATATATCGACGACCAACACAGCATCGGCGTCTGTTCGATAGATGATCCTCCAGGATTTGTCAGCATCCTGGATTCGAAGCTCATGACATCTTGCCCCAATCACAGGCATCGGTCTGGAGTGCGGCATGGAAAGCGTCTCACCTAGTTGCACCTTGCGCAACAGGAATCCAACTTCGATACGTGCTTCACCAGATAGTGGCGGAGACTTCACTTAACCGTGTAGCCATACAAGATCCTTGTTCAGCATTGCATATTACATGTCATATTTGGCATATTTTCAAGCTCCAGCCAGATTTGTTCGGGATTTATCTGTCGCTTCGCAAGCGGCGTTCATTACGCCACGTGATAAAGCTCAATCAAATACCCATCCGGATCGGAGAAGAAGAGCTGCATGGGGCCATCGGGACGGGGTGCTGGACCTTTGAATTCAGCGATGCCTTTTGATTCCAGTTCGGCTTTCGCTGCAAATACATCGTCGACCAGCAGTGCGAAGTGATGGTGTTTGCGGTTTGCGGGAACGAGCGTATCGTCGTAGATGAGATGAAGCTCCTGGCTTCCCAAAGCGAACCATGCTCCTGGGAAGTTGAACGCTGGCCGTGGGAGCAGCGGTAGGCCGATCACATTGCCGTAGAACTCCATCGATTCTTCCAGATTGCTGACATGCAGTGCGACGTGGTTAAGTTCATGAATCTTGATTGCCATAGCGGTGTTTCCTTATAAGATAGTTCGTTTGTGATTTTGGTGTGCACAGGTTCGAGCGTTGGATGGGCAATACCTGCATGCAGCAGTTTGGCATCATGCCAGTCCCTTGAGTCACATGATTTTGCAGCTTGGTACGGTCAGAACCAAGGCTGATCTGTCTGCCCTTTGTGCCGAGCCTAATAGTGATTCATACTTCGATCAACGATGGCGGCATTCCGGTATAGCCCCCTCACCTTTATCCTCTCCCACCCTGCTGGGCACGCGAAGGGTGTTCGGAAATCAAGACCAGTTGTGTGCCCGCGCGGGAGGAGAGGAAGGATTCGGCGCCTCCGGATCAAGGTCGAGTTACGATACATGGCAATACGACCAGGAATATATCGTTTCGATACTAATCGGAATTGACGTTTGCATGCGGCTTGAAACGGTGGGCGAGATCTCCGGTTGCGGCAAGCAGATCGATCTCGGCGATCAGGATGCCCTCCTGACCGTAGGGCTGGTAACAGATCAAGCTGCCGTCCGCCGCAGCGACCGCGGACGTCGTCGGCGAGCCGGGTTCGGCATAGTTCACGGAGGCGAAGTAGCACGTGTTTTCTGCAGCGCGGCACAGCATCGCCTTCTCATGAAAGCTATTGCGCGGATCGGCAAAAGTCTCTGGGCGGAAGCTGTCTTCCTCTGGCCAGGCGTAGTGCGGATGGAATACAAGACGCGCTCCCTGCCGGGCGGCGGCGCGGACCGTCTCGGGGTAGCGCCATCCTTCGTGGCAGATCACCACCCCGAACCGCATCGGTCCTGCTGAGAAAATCCGTCGTCCGATACCTGGCGTGTACAGGTTATCTTCGGAGGGATCCACCTGTACCTTGTCCTGGAATCCTGCAAACTGACCATTACGATCGATAATCAGGGCAGACGCCCTAAGCTGGTTGTCGACAACTCTTTCAGTGCCGAGAACCACCGCTATCTTGCGCTGGCCCGCCAGCTCCGCAATCTGCTGCCAGGCGGAATTAAGAAACGACTGGTCTGGAGGCGGGATGTTAACTCCTGGGCGCCGGTAGCCGGGAATAAAGCACTCGGGAAAGCAGACGATCTGCGCGCCGAGACTGGCGGCCTCAGCAGTCATGTGTAGTGCGATTTCCACGGAATCCGCGGGCGAAGTTGGGAAGCGAGGTGTGGCAAGCGCTATACGGTACAGATTACTCATATCACTCATGACACCCTTTCTCACGAAGTCAGGTTAGCAGTTCATTATATTGTGGACCGATAGGGCTGATTAAAGTACAATGAGTAGCTTGAAAACGAGTGATTTCAGATTGCGGCATCATTGGGAGCAAACATGGTTTCGAGCCGGAGATTGAAGGTTGCCCTGGTTGGCTGTGGAGACATCAGCGGGAGGCATATTGGCGCCTTCGGCAGATACAGCCACGCCGCGACAATCGCTGTCTGTTGCGACACCAGTATCGAACGTGCCCAGCATGCCGCAGCGGAGGTTGCTAAGAACGGCGATGCGCCGCGCGTTACGCAGAGCTATCAAGACGTCCTCTCCGATCCTGAGATCGATGCCGTCGATCTCTGTTTGCCGCATCATCTTCACGCACCTGCAGCGATACAGGCAGCGCAGGCTGGCAAGCATGTGCTCTGCGAGAAGCCGCTGGCGCTAAATGTGGAAGAGTGCGACGCGATGATCGCCGCGGCCGAACAGGCAGGCGTTGTCCTCTGCCATGGCGAGCCGATGCGCTGCGCGGGCGTAGTCATGCGCGCCGCCGCGATGATCGCGGAGGGGGCGATAGGGCGTATCATGGGGCTGCAGGCTACCTTCGCCTACTGGCAGCGGCCAGAGCTCAATACTGGCTGGAGAGGCAATCGACACGAATCGGGCGGTGGGCATCTTATGGATGGCGGAATCCATATCATCGATGTGCTGCGTCAGCTTGGCGGGGAGATCGTGGCTGTTCAGGCGATGCTCGCGCACTATCGACCCGAGCTTGGCGCCGATTCGGAGGACCTTGCCCTGCTTAATCTCCGGTATGCTGAGGGACATTGCGGTCAGCTCTTCGCCTGTCATGCAACCAAGAGCCGCGCAGCCTCACCGTTGGTCTCGGTATTCGGCGACGCAGGCAGCCTCTCGGTGGAGGCATTTGGGCCGGGAAATGGGCTCGTGCTGTTTAAGCCGGGAGAGGCTCCACAGATTCAAGAGCCGGATCACGCTTGGGTAGATGGTTATGAGCGGCTCATCGGCAGCTTCATCGAGGCTGCAACTGGGAGTGGACCGCTGCTGGCAACACCCCAGGATGGCCGAGAGAACGTTCGCGTTGTTCTGGGAGCCTATCGCTCTGCCGAGACAGGTACTGAAATTACCCTCGATACGCCAAGTCGGCCAAATCAGGGTGACTTATCCCCTTCGGATGTGCAAGAATAGACCGGATCGCTACCGTTATTGATACAGTGGAGACGTTGCTCTTGAGGTTTTCCGCCCCCCGCGCACGGGCCTTCTGCCTTCTGCTTGCCCTGATCGCCGCATTTACCTTTTCTCATAGACCTGGCCTGGCCCATTCTGGCGCCCAGTCTACAGATGCTTTCAGCATCCGAGTCGACTATTTTGGTGCGGAGAAGGGCTATGCCGAGGGGATGAACACGGTGACGATGTTGTGCGTGCTGCGCAATGTCGGCAAAGAGGCAGTGCCCGAGAACAGGCTCAAGGTCCGATGTTACACACTCGCCGGGCTGGACTACACCGAAGGTGAGTTGACCCCTGTTATCCCTCCGCTGGCTCCGGGTCAGGCCGCCTCGTTTCGATGGAAGCTGGCGCCAACCGACAAGACGGGATCTCTGGTTGCCTCAGTCTTGATTACCCGCATTGAGGATAAGCCGAAGGTCGTTCAAATCGCGACCCAGAGCCCGGTGGTGGTTGGCAGCCAGTTGGCGCCTCTTGCGCCTCAGCCGTCGGCGCAGGCGGCACCCTACGTTCCACAGGCTTTTCTTGCCGTTATTCCGCATCTGGTAAATAACGCTGCGCCAATCACGGGAGGTTTCACTGCTCCATCGGCCTCTTCATCTTATGGGTCCGCACGAATTGGGAACGATCGGGTGCTGCTTCGGCTCCTGCCTGCAGCTGCGAACGGTGCGCTTGGTCTGCTCGGCGCAAAAAGCGCAAATGGGTGGAACTCCGTTGCCGCAGTAGGACCGCTTGTCGAGATTCGAGCATCGGCCGACGGACAATCACCCTGGTGGCGCAGTTTCCGGTGGAGCGAAAGCGATTGGCATTCGGATGCCTCTGGCGCCAACGTGACCCTGCTTGGCAACTGCGGCGATGATTGGGAGGCGCAGGTAACGCTATCAGTACGGAAAGATAGCGGGGCTATTGATGGCAAGCTGCGCCTCAAGGCGCGCAAGACCGCACGCCTCTTTTCCATTCAGCTGCCTCGACTTACGGCTCCTGTTGATCGCTTGCGGGCCATTCCACCTGCCGATGGCCGCTCGGTTTTGATCGGCACGAACCCACCCAATAGTGGCGAAGAGCCGCTGCTTGCGGCGCATAACGGCATGGTAACAACGGGTATCGCCTGGTCTGCACAGGCTCCCCTGCCGGATTGGGCCACCGCATCGCTGCCGCAGGGCGATTCCGATCATACGGTTCAGCTTGGCGCGCGCTGGAATGCCGGAGACAGGGGCGAAGTTTTTCTGCCCGGAGGCATCGTTGAGTGCAGCTTCCGCATCTTTGCGGTTTCGCCGAGCGACAGCATCGCAGATGCACGAAAGTTCTTAATTCAGTAGCAGGATGTTGCCAGGATGACACTCGCCGAGGGGCGTAATATCGTTAGAGTTCGCGCATTTGCCAAGATAAACCTGACACTGGACGTATTCAGCAAACGGGCGGATGGTTACCATGGCGTCGCTTCCGTGATGCAGAGTATCTCGATCCACGATGAGATCACCTTAGAGGAGTCGATAGTTCCAGGTATTCACCTCACCTGCGACGGACCTGAATCTGTGGGTGTGCCGCTGGATGAGACCAACTTAGTGGTTCGGGCAGCGAAGGCGGCGCTCGAAGCTGCGGGTAAGACGGAATCTGGCATCGCGATTCACCTGACAAAAAATTCGCCTAGCCAGGCCGGCCTGGGCGGTGGCAGCAGCGATGCCGCCGCCTCGCTGATTGGCGTTGATGCCCTCCTTAATCTTCAGGTCCCGAAAGCTACTCTGCACAACCTCGCCGCATCGCTTGGCTCGGATGTTCCCTTCTTTCTGCTTGGTGGCACCGTGGTTGCTCGCGGCCGGGGCGAACAGCTGACGGTATCGCCGCACGAGGCGCCTCCCATGTGGTTGGTTGTCGTGAAGCCAGAGGACAACGTCTCGACAGGCTGGGCGTATGGTGAGCTGGATGCAAATCCCGAGCGCAGTTCCAATCGAGGAACCAAGCGGATGGAGGAGGCGCTGGCTTCCGGAGACGACCGGTTCGACCTCGTGGTGAGCAGGATGTGCAACGACTTCGAGCTCCCAGTCTTTTCTCATTTCCCCCGCCTTGCCTGGCTAACTGATGAGTTGCGAATGGCGGGCGCCCAGACAGCAAGGCTGTGCGGCAGTGGCTCGGCGATCTTTGGTGTCGCCACAACCGAAGCGGACGCCCACCGCATTGCAAAGCTGCTGCAGGGGCGGTATCCAAAGACCTTCGCAGCGCGAACCCTGACGGCCAAAGAAGCGGGCGCACTCGCTGATATTTAGCCGCGAAAAGCCGCGGAAGATGCAGAAGAAGACACTCACGCAATGTATCCCAACGGGAATGCCCGACCCCGTGAGTTAAGAACACTGACGAGCAAGTCCAATTTGCGCAGGCCATCCGGACGGCCCTACGCCCGTAATTGCACATTCTTCGCACGGGCGCAGTGTACCTGGGTCGCTGCTTGCTGCGACCGCACTTACTCCCTCTGCATGCTTGCGTGAGAGGGTGGGGGTGAGGGGCAGATTTCGTTCAGCTCTGGTTCTGGCTAGAACAGGTCAGATGGTAGTGGCGCTGCTTGCTGTTCCTCGGGTTTGATATTATTTCAGTGCGACAAAGAAGATAAAGATGACTTCAGTTGTAAACACAATCAGTGGCAATCCCGGTGTGCCCGTCGTAATTTTAGCCGGCGGTAAAGCTAAACCGGAGCTGAAAGCCGTTATCGGCGTGGATGTGCGGGCGCTGGCGGTGGTTTTTGGTAAGACATTGCTGGATCACGTTGTCGATGGCCTCTCGGCTGCGCCCGGCGTTGGCGAGATGGTGGTGGTTGGGAATGTGCCAGCAAGCGACCGATACGCGGTAATTCCAGACGGCGGAGACTTTGTAACGAACATAATTGCGGGGGTTGAGAAGTTCAAGAGCGCCGAGTATGTTGTCGTCTGCACGTCCGACTTGCCCTATCTTAACGGCGAATCGGTTCAGGCGTTTGTCGATGAGGCTATCAAGCTGGCACAGCAGAGCGGCGGTCAGATGATCTACCCCATCGTCGAGGTCGCAGAGTGCTACAAGCGGTTTCCAGGGATTAAACGTACGGCTCGGAAGCTCAAAGAGGGCGCCTACACGGGAGGCAACCTGATGCTGATACGCCCGGAGTTTGTTCTTAGCCAGAGGCAGCGAATAGCAGATGCCTACGACGCGCGCAAGAGCCCGGCCAGAATAGCAGCCATGCTAGGGTACGGCACTTTGGTTCGGCTGATCCTGTCGCAGACGATCTCGCCGAGCCTGCTGACAGTCTCTCTGCTTGAACAGCGTGCCTCCTCAATGCTTGGCGGTGCGGTTCGCGCTCTTGTGACACCTTACCCCGAGATTGCAACCGATCTCGATAAGCCGTCTGACTTCACAGCGCTCCCAAAACAATGACTCAGGCTCAACATAATCTGGATGAACCGCTGATATCGATCGTAACTTCACTTGAGGCGGAGTGTGGCGGACGACTCTGCTTCGCCTTCGAGGAGATCGGAAGCGGAAAGAGGCTTCTCTATCGCGGCGATGAGACGTGCAAAACCGCGAGCATCATCAAGCTCCCAATGCTGGTGCATGTGGCGATGTCGGTACATAAAGGCGAGCTATCTTGGGAACAGCCGCTTGTCCTCACGGACTCCGAAAAGGTGGGTGGCTCTGGTGTGCTGTCGCATATGACGGAAGGGCTGACACTCCCGCTGCGGGATGCCTGTGTACTGATGACGATTGTATCGGACAACACAGCCACAAATATGGTTATCGAGGCTGTCGGACCAGCGCCGATAAATGCCCGCATACGTTCACTTGGAATGCAGGTTACGCAGTTGTTTCGGAAGGCCTACTCGCCAGATACACCTGAGAGCGCGGTTTTCGGCCTGGGTGTGACGACCGCAAATGAGATGTGCGATCTGGTCATTCGACTATCGCAAGAAGCATCAGCCGGCAGCAATGCCGCTTCTGAAGTTCTGGATATCCTCGCCAAGCAGGTGTATCGCGATTGCATTCCTCGCAGCCTGCCGAGTGGATGGCGATACGCCGGTAAGACCGGCTCTCTCGATCAGGTGCGTAATGATGTGGCCCACATCACCAGCCCGGATGGCAGAAAGTTCGCGCTGGCGGTGTTCTGTCAGGAGCTGCCGATTGTCGATTGGTCTCCGGACAACGCTGGAACCCTGGCCATAGCGAATCTAGCGAGGGCCCTCTTAATCGAGTAGCAGCCCCCATCCGAAGGCATGATTTCCGTCCCAACACCCAACACCGATCAACTAAAACCTGATCTCTTGGCTTAAGTTATCCATTGACTTCTTCTCATTTCTTTAAGAAGTTACGTTTCAACTAACCGCTTTTCTTTGCGTCTTTGCACTCTTTGTGTGAAACTTTTCCACGCGCTCCCAGTTTGCATATCGCTCGCATCCGACAGGCATCAACGCCAAATATTGTGCCTTCTGCGTGTTTTTGCGGCTAAAGATGTATCTTAGGGCGCTACCGCCGAATCAGGAAGCAGTTCTAGCTTCTCTTTTGCGTGTTCCAGATAGATATCCAGAAACTTCTTCACCAGATCGTGAACCGCAGCGTTGTTAAATGGCGCGCCACCATGGCCAGAACCTGCGAACTTCTGCAGGTAGACAGGCACTCCCACCTTCTGCAATCCACTCTGAAGCTCCTGGCTCTGCGCGTAGGGTACGAGTGAATCCTTATCGCCATGAAGGATCAGATAGGGTGGATTGTCTTTACTGACGTAGTGGGCCGGACTGACTGCCTCGCCCTTCGTTCTATCCGAGCCGAGATCCACCCCGATTAACATTGAGTAGGGATCGCCATGATTGAAATTGAAGACATTCTTGGTAGGATCGGCCGCAGCCTGAGCCATTACGGTATTGAAATCGGTGGGACCGTAGAGATCGACAATTGCCTGCACTCGATCTGAAAATCCTTCGTTGCCGCCGATGACGGGGAACGCCTTCTTCCCGCCGGACGTGCCGACTAGCGCGGACAGATGGCCACCAGCCGAATCACCGCCAGCAGCAAATCGCTTCGGATCGATGTTGTACTTCTTTGCATTGGCTCGCAGCCAGCGAATCGCGGCCTTACAATCCTGAATTTGCGCCGGGAAGAGGGCTTTCTGGCTGAAGCGGTACTCGATGCTGGCAGCGGCATATCCTTGCCCAACCAGATACGTGAAGTAGCAGCCTCCCTTGCTGCCTGCCTGCCAGCCACCGCCGTGGATCCAGATCAGCAGAGGAAGCGGCTTATCGGAAGGCTTTTCCGGAAGGTAAAGATCAAGCACCTGAGCCGGGTCTCCGCCAGCGACATACGGTATGTCGCGCTCGACGTGCTGTGCCTGCGCTGCCGTGCTAAAACCCAACATCGATAGCGTGAGCGCCGATAGTACGGCGCACAGACCTGACATTCTGCCCGATATGCTTCGCATTCGTTAGTCCTCATTTCTCTACAAACGATAGTGTTAGTTTACCGGTATTTGTCGAGTCGAAGAGGTCTTCGACGTCTTTGAGGTTGCAACGGGGAGCGTGGTTGCGGCGAGTAGTGGCAGACGTAAATGAAGTGACAGTCAGAACGGCAAGGGCCGTTCTGACTTGAAGCTGAGAGGTAGTAGTGGTGGTTTACGGGTAATGGCCGTTCGTCCCACCTATGTTCTCGCTAGTGCCGCCGAGGATGGCACTGTTGGTTCCACTGGCCGTGTTTCCATATCCACCGACGATCGAACTTTGTTGGCCGCTAGCGTTATTAGTATTGCCCCCGATGACAGACGAGTAGAGGTTCGATGCGACATTTCCATAGCCACCGTGGACGGCGCTGCCACCGGCGTTAGATATGTTGGAGCCGCCGCCAGAAATCGTGGAGTAGAGCCCGTTAGCGGCGTTGTTGGATCCGCCCAGGATGCTGGCGAGTTGGCCGGTTGCCGAGTTTGAGTTCCCGCCTGTAATGCATGTACCAGAACCGTTTGACGTATTTCCCGTGCCACCCAGCACATTTGCACAGACTCCGCCAGACGTGTTGTAATATCCAAACACGGCGCCAGCATACGAGCCATAGTTGTTCTGAGTGCCAATAACGAGATTATGGCTCCCGTTGCGAACGTTACCAGCAGACCTGGCCTCGTTATAGCCGATAATCAAGTTGCCAAGGCCACTTACGTCATTGGTCGATCCCGAGCCATCCTGTACCCACACATTGCAGCCTGTTATAAACGTGGCCCAATACCCGTTTGAGTCTTTTCCAGTAGTGATAAACTGCGTTGCGAAAAGCAGATTGTTTATATTTGTATTGGCTGTTGAACTGAATGACTGTAGCTCTGTGATGGCGCCACTGTCATTCGTAAGTGTCGTGTTAATCGTACCGAGCGATGTATTGATTGCCCCTATTGATGTGTTTATACCGGTTATAGATGTGTTGATGCTCGTTATGGAAGTCGTGTTCGCATCGAGCGGCGCCATGGCATAGGCTGCAGTAGCCGTGTTGCCATTGCCGCCCAACACGATCGAGTTTGCACCGTTGGCAACATTACTTGCGCCACCGGTGATAGCGGATGAGGCCGCTTTCGTCTGGTTGCCATAGCCGCCCGTGATAGAGCTTGCAGCTCCTGCCGCGGTATTGTTCTCGCCACCACCAACATAGCTTGAGCTAGCCGAGGCAATATTCGCATACCCTCCACTGATTGCTGAAGAACCACCGCTTGCGGTATTCGAGTTTCCTCCTGTGATCGACGCTCCAGGACCGCTCGCAGTGTTCTGACCGCCTCCGCCTACGTAAGTCGAGTTGGCCGATGCCACGTTCTGGTATCCACCACCGATATTTGCGTAGGCTCCGCTCACCACGTTGCCGAATCCGCCTTCGACACATGCAAAGGTGTTAGAGATCGTGTTATCGCTGCCAGCTACAATGCCGCCCCAGCTTGAGAAGGAGTTCTGCGAGCCAAGGATCAGGTTATGACTGCCCGTTCGGACGTCTGTATTCGGCGTGTCGTTACGCAGCTCATCGTAACCGATATAGATGTTGCCGAGGCCGTTCGCCGTTGCTGTTGAGTTTGCGCCGTTGTTGACAACAAGGTTAGCGCCCGATACCGTCATCGTGGTGCCGGTGGTCGTCACATACTTCAATGTCGCCTGAATCGCGGTGATCTCGGCTTGAAGCTGGCTGGATGTTTGTGAGATGGCAGCGGGGCGGGTTATAAAGAATGCGCCTGCCGTGAGCGTGCCAAGCAGCATTAACGCAAGCGTCTTATGCCGCTGTTCCGATCTCTCAAGGCGATGAAGGATATCTTGCAGATCAACTGGCGTTTCGGTCATGACTTATCGACTCCTCGTTTGATGAGATGCGACTGCATAATCACTTGATGCATAAAGCACGCAACGGTATATTGTGATTTCGGGGTATTGGAAGGTTTGTCCTGCGCCGAGATCGTGGAGGGTCATGTTTTAGATGTATTTAGGTTGGTTCGCTATATAAGCCGCTTATGAGCTTAGGATCAATGAAGTCATTTAAACCGTTAACGTAGTCGACTTTATTAATGTATAATTCGGCAAAGGTGAAGGAGATTGGAGAATCTAGAATGGCGGACCGTCCGATACCACCGGATCTGAAAAAGTGGGTTGACGCAAAGAAGAAGTGTCGGCTCTCGCAAAAGCACATCTGCATGGCGATGGAGCTTGGTCTGAACCCCAATAGATTGGGATCTCTGATTCCAAATCCAAAGGAACAATGGAAAAGCCCGCTGCCCGAATTCATCGAGGAGATCTACGAGAAGCGGTTCGGCAGAACGGAGCCGAAATCGGTTCGTAGCTTTGTTCAGATGGTTGAGGACCGCAACAGAGAGAAAGCGCGCAAGAAACAGGCGAATCAGGCGAAGAAAGCCGAGAAGGCCGCAGCAGCTGATGCGACAAGCGCTGGTGATGAAAACCCTGTCTCGGAGGCGGGCGAAGTGTCGGAGGCGAGCATCAGTCCCCTCCCCGCGAGCTTGCGAGCAAATGTGGGAGGGGTTGGGGAGG
>CAIXIX010000426.1 GCA_903919615.1 uncultured Chthonomonas sp. | reverse complement strand
TTTTATTGATAAAATCGTGCGCCCGCAGTCGAGATCTGTGGCCCGGATGGCCTTTGCTGGCTTTCCCGTTGTCGACGTCTACTCCGGCAAAAGACAGATGATCGTGGAGCAGATACAGACAACGCTACGGCCAAAATTCCTCGAGAACTACCTCATTCTGGATGAAGTACTATTGCGAGACATTCGGTTCTCCAAGGAGTTCCAGGCGGCAATTGAGCAAAAGCAGGTCGCCCAGCAGGCTTCTGAGCAGATGGTTTATGAACTTCAGAGAGCGGAGTCGGAGAAGCAGCAGAAGATCCTACAGGCGCAGGGTGAGTCGGAGTCGATCCGAAAAGTGGCGGATGCTCTCGAGCACAACCCCGGCCTCATTCCCTATGAATACGTGCGTCTGCTTTCACCAACCGCAAAGGTGGTAATGACGGATGGGAAGACTATTGTTAGCCTCGGTGATCTGTTGAACGAGAGTTCGGAGCAAACAACACGATGAAACCAAAAGTGAAGCTCAAGCCAATTGGAATAGGTATCCTCGTCGTTTTCGTCCTGTGCCTAATTTTCAGACCCTATGTCATCGTGCCGGCCGGTGAGAGAGCTGTGATCTTCAATCTTCAGCACGGAGTCCTACATAAACAGCTAGGCGAGGGCATCCACTTTATCGATCCCTTTATGGATCGCGCCGAGTTCTATGACGTCCGGAGGCAGACCTACTCCATCAGCAAAACCTCATGGGAAGGTGAAGTTAAAGGTGACGATAGTATCCGAACCCTTACCGCTGACGGGCAGGAGGTGAGCGTTGAGCTCTCCGTTCGATTCCACCTCGATTCGCAAAGCATCTGGCGGCTTCACAAAGAGATCGGCGCAGACTATATCAACAAGATCCTTCGACCCGAGGTGCGCAGCCACACGCGTATCGCCATCGCAGAGTTTCCTGCGGATAAAGTCTACTCCGCGGAGCGGCTGACCATTCAGAGTAACCTGGAAAACCGACTGCGAGAGAAGCTTTCGCATAGCTACATCGTTGTGGACGAAGTACTGATGCGGTCCATCAGCTTTTCTGATGCCTATCAAAACGCCATCATCCAGAAACAGATCTCGCAGCAGAACGCACAGCGCATGCAGTATGTTTTGGAGAAAGAGACCCAGGAGAAGCGGCGCAAAGTGATACTGGCTGAAGGTGAGGCGGCCGCGATCCAGCTCAAGGGCCAGGCAATCGCCACGAACCCGAGCGTGGTCACCTACCAGTATGTTCAGAAGATCGCGCCTAATGTGAAGGTTGTCATGTCGAATGGAGTAACCGTGCCATCGCCCAACAGCGCGCATCAGTAGTTTGGGTGGCGTTTCCAAATGCCTAATTCAGTCGGATGATTGTCGGTTTGTGCAGAGGGCTCTCATCATCCCCAATGATAAAGAGGCCCGGGCCGGAATGACTCACATGTAAGGATACATCCTTGGCATCCGAGGGAACGTCAAATACCAGCACGCAGGGTACCGTGTCCCCTGGCGTGACTCTGGCGGTCAGCGGAAGGTTTGAAACATGAGCAGCATCATAATCACGCTGACCTATGACAGATGCTTCATACGTATGGCCTGTAGTATCCACGAGGGACGCTCCTACCCCACCCTCGCTCTGTGCGCGACCATGCCCACGGCAAGACACGTCGATCGTCACGAGATAGAAGCTTCCATGTGCAGTGCTTGTATTATGCGAACGAGTACCTACGGTCTGACACTGTGTGACATCGCTCACGGTAAAGCACATCTCATCAAAGCATCGGCTTTGACCGCGAGTCAGCACCTTCTGCGGCGATATGATAGCAACGAGAGCCGTGATCGCGAGATATACGCCAAGCACGACACTTAACACTTTTGCAGTCTTCTGCGCGGCTTTTCTGCGGCCGCGAAAAGCATTGATCAAGGTTGCAATTAGACTAACTACGCTGCCTAGGAAAACGCAGATGAAAACCAGGTCGAATACAGTCATTCGAGTCTCCGCTTGTCGTGCGATGCGATCTCATGGGCGCCAATATGGGTGCAGTAGGTTGCTGACGCTTCTCACCCCTGCGCGAATGCCACGATAAACCAGCGCACGAACTTGCCCGCAATGTTACCGATAATAGCGGGGACAAGAGCCAGAAACGTTGCATAGTTGCCCGGGACGACAGGATACGGTGGCTGAACTCCCGCCCACGAAGCGATGTAATGAATTGCAGGAACTCCAAGGCCGATAACAGTGGCAGCAACCCATGCCGTTCGAGCCGAGAAAACTCCAAATAAGAACGTGGAAATTAGGATCAGCAGTACTGCGTTCTGAACCTCGCTGCTTCTAAAATCCACCAGGCCGCACCAAACGCTGAGAGATGCGGCAAGCAAGAATCGTGCGAATTCCGCCTTGTTTATTTCGCTCAGCCACTCCGTGCTGGCAGAAATCACAAGGTCTCTTAGAATATGCAACCAGAACATAAAGTAGCGTGAAGGACGTTGACTCTCCATGACCGCGCGGCACTCGTCGCGGAACACCTGTATCATTTCTGAGCGAAAAGAGTTGCGGAAACCTGGCGGATACACACAAAGCAAGCGCGAATATACCCAGCACGACGCTGCAAAGAAAGAAAGCTTCATGGTTCCGTCCTTATCGGGCCCAGTATCCTGCGGGACGTCGGCATCTGGACAACGTGGGCCAGACGCTTTAGTTCTGCCTCCAGCACACGCCATCCAAAATCTGTGAGGCGATAGTAGCGCCGTCTCTCATCTTGCACATCGGTCGGATCGTCGCGTGAATCCGCCTCCTCGACAAGATCGGAAGAGATCATCCGCTTTAGTGAGCCGTAGAGCGTTCCGGGCCCCATTCGGACTGCGCCATCGGTTTGGGCTTTAACCTCAACCATAATTGCGTATCCATGCCTCTCTCCATCTGAGAGAGTGAGTAGTATGTGGAGGACTGCCGGCGTAAGCGGCAGCAGAGCTGATGGTTCCTGTGGTTGTGACATTTTGGGACTGGCTTCTAAATGGAACGTGCGGCCTGTTACTCTTCAACAGTCCAGGTCCGGATAGTTGTGATGCATTATATCCGTAATAGATATATCCGTCACGGATATTATAAAGGTGTTTCGGCTTCCTGTCAAATCTAAAGCAAATCTGTAAGCGAACGCCAGCGTTACGAGTGTACGACAATTACGACTGCTAACGGATGTTATGGTGCTGCGAGCGTGATGTATTCGGTGCGGCAGAGATCACGGGAGGTGGATTGATGCGAACCTACCGGATGTCGGCGGCGAGGCGGCGAGCGGTTGTGCAGGAGTTGCACCGATCGACGTCTAATCGAGATCCAGAATTGGCAATTGTTACCCTGAGCACCACCTCGGTTCCTGTTGATTTGGAGGATAAAGATGGGCATTAGCAAGGCTATGCTGATTGGGGTTATTCTGTTTGGCGTGACGACTTTCTGTCGAGCTTCTCAGCCTCCCATTGAAACCGTGCAGAAAGCAAAGCTGGCAACGGCATTCATCGAAGTTGAGGAGGCCGCCGGTATCTCCGAAGGCACAGCATTCTGCATTGATGCCGATGGGCTCTTTGTCACCAACGCGCATGTTGTGATGGATCAGAAACCTGGCGGCCGGATCGTCCTTGTGCTGCGCGCAGGTGAGACTGACCAGATCAAAATGGCTGCAAACGTTGTTAAGCTCGATCTAAATAAAGATCTCGCTATCCTCGAGGCTGCGCATCCACCAAAAAACCTCGTCTCACTGCCGCTTGGAAGCTCGGCCAACCTCGTTGAAACGATGTCTGTAGTGGCATTTGGCTATCCGTTCGGTAAGGATCTCGCACTAAAAGATGGCGATTTCGCCTCCATATCCGTAAGCACGGGGCACATAACGGCGCTCCGCAAACTGAATGGTGAACTAGAAGCAATCCAGCTTGACGCTTCGCTCAATGAGGGAAACTCCGGCGGCCCAATCATCGATACTAAAGGCGATGTGATAGCCATCGTGATGGAGGGCATTCCTGGTTCGGGCATAAATTTGGCCATCCCGGTAAGCCATCTGCACGCATTTATCAGCTCTCTTGGCCTTGCCTTTGTGCCTCCCGTGCCGAAGGCTGGCAAACTTCGAGTTAGCCAGCCATTCAAAGTCGAGCTGCTTCCGCAGGCCGCTGGTAAAGAGCGAGCAGCTGTGGAGATAACTCTGAAATCAGCCGATAGCCCTAAGCGGACTGTGACAGCGGAGACGAGTGATGGCAAGACCTACACGGCTGACATTGCTCTTCTCCCGGGCAGTTCAGGCTCAATTCCAGACTTTGTTGCATACGAGATCTCAGTTACGCGTGGTGGAAAGGTCGTGGCTTCAGACGAAGGAAAGATCTCGCTTGAAGAGATAAAGGCTGCCGCAGCCGTCGGAACGGGAATCGCTCAACGGCGTTCCGGTAAAGAGATGATTGTAAGCTGCCTGGATTCGAATGATGTCCGCAGGTTCGATGCCGTTACGGGTGAGTATCTGGGCACATTCGCGGCCGGAAACGGCCTGCAGGGACCTCAGGACCTCTTATGGGGCCCCGATGGAAGCCTTTATATCTGTACCGCTTACACAAACTCTGTTCGCCGTTTTGATGGCCGAACGGGCCAGTTTCTTGGCGTGCTCGTGAAGGACGGCGCAGGTGGCCTGAGCGATGCAATGAGCATGGCGTTCAGCCCGGATGGTGATCTCTATGTTACCAGCCTCTGGAACAACTGTGTCAAATGTTACAGTGGCAGATCCGGGGAGTTTCTTGGCGACTTAGTTCCAGCCGGTAAGGGTGGATTGGGACATCCAAGCTGCCTCCGAATTGGCCGAGATGGCAGGCTGTATGTTTCAAGCGGCGATGGTAAGGCAGTAAAGCGCTACAACGCACGGACAGGCGCCTATATCGACGATTTCGCCGTGGGAAATGACCTTTCGCCAGGGGCATTCGACTGGGGACCGGACGGCAATCTCTACGTCTGCAGCGGCAACAACACTGTAAAGCGTTTCGACGGCAAAACGGGGCAGTATATTGATGACTTCATTAAGCGTAGCCCGAACATCGATACTCCGCTTTGCCTAACGTTTGGATCCAACGGAATTCTGTATTTCGGAGATAAGACGAGCACGATTAAGCGATATAGTGCGAGAACGGGCGAATTTATTGATGTGTTTGCTGGCGGACACGGTATGGTCTATCCCGAAAGGATCATATTCCGCTGACGGGCTGCGACAGAGTGTCTGCCCGATTGGCCCAGGCTACAGCCTGGTCGCCTCGCCATGAGCCGTCACTCGTTCTGCTGTTGGCGCCCTGGGTTGAAGAAGTTCTGTGGGATAGGGAAAACGAAGCAGTTCGCCAGCGCTTTCATCGCCGCCAGCGTCGGCTGGCGCCATGCCGCTATTGATTTTGATAATACGCAGTCCATCTACGGCGCCAATCTGTTTCATAAACCCGAAGGCATGCGGCTGGTGGCCAAAAACGATCCCGAATAGCCCCTGATCCGATATGCGTTTCTCGAGGTTCTTTACGGAGCCTGGATCGTCGTACCACTTCACGTCGTCTCCATCCGCAGTGGTTTCGTTCTTCTCCTCCAGAATTGAGTGCGGGCCGGTGACGAGGGCATCACTGTAGGCCGCTGATTGAAGCAGCGCCTTCGATTTGGCGGCAAACTCAGTCCAGTTCATACCTTTTGGATACCAACCTGCATGCGAAAACAGGTACTCCCCGACCTTTGCAGCGATTGGGAGCCGAAGCAAAAAATTCCCCCTACCCTCAGCGTCATCTCCCTTCGCGATGATATTCGGGTCGAGGTGCAATTTACTCAGCTCGTTCCGAAAAACTAGCGATTTTTTCGCATTCGGATTAGCGAGAAACTCGGCTTCATGATTACCGAGGAGAACGATCAGGCGGCCCCCCTTTTGCTCAGCGAGAGGCTGTAATTTTCGCCAGAGGTCGATGACCTTGATGCTTGCCGGCCCCTTATCGATGGAATCACCGGTTACAACAAGCAGCGTGTTGCCAGCAGTCCAATTGCCCTGCCTGTCGATCATTCTGGCTGCAATAAGCAGCGAACTAAGATGATCGTACATTCCATGGACGTCACTGATGGCACAGATCTGCCTGTATCTTGCCAGGTTGTTCTCTTCGACTATGCCGGGGTTTGCGGCACTCTGGGCGATCGAGACTGCAGGCGCGATAAGGCAGAGGAGGGCTGCGAGAGCTGGAGTGATGTGGTTGCGACGAGGGAGTGACCTACACATAGAGTTCCTTGTGTTCTGGCTTATAAACGATGAGGCACTTCGGCATAGCCCCCCTCACCCTTACGCGGGTTCACGATTCGCGCGCGCAGAATGAGCGAAACAGCGTATAGGGCGACCACCTAGTTGGGCACTCGAAATGCGTTCCTATGCAATTGCCGCGAGCGTGCCCGAGCCCGCTCTTTCCCCTTGCCACTCCAGGCAAGCTGGATCTGGGTAGAACACGGAGAGGAGAGATCTGCCACCTACCGGTTGAAGACGGCATGCGGGGAACGAGCTCAATGGGACAGGGCCACTGTCTGTTTTCGGAGCGGCGCTCCCCTCCCTACCCCTAATAATGTATCATATCTTTGGTAACGATGGAGGCACTCCAGGATAGCCCTGTTTCGTGGGTTTTATG
>CAIXIX010000425.1 GCA_903919615.1 uncultured Chthonomonas sp. | reverse complement strand
GCCGGCCGACCATATACCTACTGTTACGGAGGCGCGGAATCAAAGATTCCCGTGAGCAAAACAAAGGCAACGAGAGAATGCGATGAAACGGTGATGGGTTGCACAAAACAGAAACCTACCCCGAGTTATTGAGGAGATACCGAATTGCAGGCTGTATCTCGCGAGAACGAGCATTCCATTCCGACTATCATGCTAACTGTGTGGTCAATCAGTGCGTCAATGAAGTCGTTTACCGTCCTGGGAGGGACAATCCAATGACAGGAGCACCTAGCATCTCATTGAGTGAATTCACTTCGAAGATCAACGAAGCGGTCGCTGCCGCAGTCAAGCGGAACCCAAGTTTTGCAGTTGACACTGAAGGCGATAACCGAATCGTTATCTCGAAACTGATTAACGGCATCTGGATAGACTGGGAGATTGCGGAAAAGCAGACCCTTGCTGAATTACAGGGTCTCGCAGACAATATCGCCGAACATGTAGCAGGCGGATCCGAAGTTGCGGGCGGCCTTAGAGCGGAAGTTCTAGTGGCAAAGCCGAATTCAGGCGGAATCGTGCAGGTGATGGGACACCACGTTGTTTGCGGAATACCGCCGGTAACGAGGGTCGAATAGTTACTGCACCCTGGAGGTGATGACATGTCCAAGCTCTGTCCCAGCGCTCAGCCTGGTATGGATAACTGTACAATCATCGGTCTTGTCCAGCCTGAAGGAAGCGCTGTCAAGCTGGCATACCTAAATGAACGCGTCGCAGCAACTCCTGAACTCCTAGCGATGGCGGCGCCAGTTGCGCCAACAGAGGTGTTTCGCTTATCGGCGACCTGTGCCGAACATAAGTGTCCTCACTTCGATGGAAGCGATTGTCAACTGGCGAAGCGTGTGGTGACCCTGCTGCCGGCAGCAGTCGAGTCGTTGCCTAGATGTACGATTCGGAAGGAATGCAGGTGGTACTCGCAAGAGGGCCCGAAAGCATGTCAGAGGTGCCCGGAGCTTACTACGGTGAGTTTCGACATCTCTCCAGACATGCAGGAGGTATCCGGACTGCCGGTGTTCCACGAGGCTACAGCGGCACGTTAGTCTCATCGCTACAGATAACTAAACACCCCCTTTTCATTGCAGTGGGAAGGGGGAACAAAGCCACTCGCCAAGCACTACAGCCTAACCGAACGCGTAACACCAAATGGCTGTACTGCTGACCTCTTGCGTTGTCGACCAGCTGGCGCCTCGTAATGAACACATCATCAGATGTGCACCTGATGGTCAAAAGGCGAAAGCGTCCGGAGGCTCGCAATTGCTCCCCTCCCCGCTAGGATTTACTTTGCAGAGAGCTGTTTAAACTCAGCGATTTTGTACACAAAAGCCGCCACATGCTCTTTCAGCTCCGGATCATCCAGCGCTCCGATGATGATGTACTCGGTAACTGTCTTGTCCGGCCAGTAGACCTCATCGATGGTGTCGTTGCCGTAGAACTTCAGGAACCGTGTTCTGCCAACGCCGGGCCTGCCGCCGGCGATGCTGCCGCTGTGCGCAAGGTAGATGGTTCCATTGTCGCTTCGGACAAACAGTCCGGCCCGATGCTTATCGATGCCAGTAATCGGCGGATTGATCTCACAGGTAAATGTGAGATTCTCTGCCTGGTTCGGGTCCTCAGTACCAAAGCCACAAAAGTAGCCGGTGGCCTGGTTTCGCGGACTCAATCGGACCCAGAAGTTGAGTGCCGGGAACCAGCGCACCGTCGCAGGCTCACTGCCACCCTGGATGCTGATTGTTCTTTCCAGAACATCGCAATCTGCATCAAAATGCTGGCAAAACTTCGCGTACGCCTGAGCGATAGCCCTGGTCTCCGTCAACGCAACAAGTGTCAAGTATTCTCTCCCTCGCTAAGAATGTTTGCAACCAAACTTAGCTGTTCTAATCTTTCTACTCAGTACATTCGGTTAAAGGTTTGTGAATCCTTTATATCGTTCATTGTTACTCTATTATGCCAGATGCTTTGTATCGGTGTCGGAAGATTGTTTCTATCGCCGTTGTTTTTGAATTTTGAATAGTCAAATCGTAGGATACTCTACCCATGCAATGGGGCTTTGCTCAGATCTGCCCCCTTGTGCAAGGAGCTCCACTGGTCTATAATGGCATTGAGCGCCGTGCCTCCACAAATTTCGAATTCGAGTAAACCAATGCAGACAAAGTTAACACGCCGAGAGATGATCGCAGCTAGCTGCTGCGCCGTTGCAGCATCCGCAGAGCCATTGACGTTGAGACCAAAGAAGCTGCCCATCGGCCTTGAACTATACTCCGTGCGCGATGAGTTGGCGAAGGACCTGTTTGGCACGGTTACGAAAGTGGCGCAGATGGGCTACCAGGTAGTCGAATTTTATGCGCCATATGCCGCCTGGACGGCATCCTATGCACAAGACGTGCGAAAACTGCTTGACGATCAGAACATAAGATGCCTTTCGCTGCATACAAATAGAAGCGACTTTGAGGGAGATAGACTCAAGCACGTTCTCGAGTTGAACCAGATCGTCGGATCGAAGACGATGGTGATGTCCAGCGCTGGCAGGACTGAGACTAAGGACGACTGGAAAGGTGTTGCCGATCTGCTTACTCAGACGGCTCAACTTCTAAAGCCTTTGAAAATGAGGACCGGATATCACAATCACCAGTCAGAGTTCACGAGCAAGGATGGGTTCATTCCTATGCCGTTTCTTGCCGCGAACACTCCTCACGATGTAACTCTGCAATTCGATGTTGGCACATGCGTAGAGATGGGTTACAATCCGATCTCCTGGGTGCAGCAGAACCCGGGCAGAATTCGATCTTTGCATCTAAAGGATTGGGGTAAAGGGGCCGACAGAGGCTTCAGCGTGCTATTTGGTGAAGGCGACGCTCCCTGGAAAGAGCTTCTCGATGTCGCCGCGTCGGTTGGCGGAGCCGAGTACTTCCTGATCGAACAGGAAGGCAGCCGCTACCCTCAATTTGAAACCGCCGAAAAGTGCCTTGCAGCGTACCACAAACTGCGTGGGTGAACATCCGGAAGCGAAGTCCCTCTACATGCGCGACTTAGCCTGTAAGTGAGTTAGGCGTGGTGCGCATGGAGAGGGATTTAGAGTGAGGCCCAGGTCTCGGATTGGCTGGAATGGTTTCTCTGAATACTTGAGATAGTAGTTCCCTGCCCGAATGATGAGCCACCGAGGGCGTATGGTTAAACCAAACGCTCGGCCATTCACTGCACCCCACCTTCGGGTGCAAAAGTTCCCCTTACCTCCCCAACACCCTCTCAATCACCTTCAAACTATCTGCCGTAATATCTGCCAGCTTCACAGTGTTGTAGCCCGCAACCCCGGTATGCAGCGTATCGTTAATAACATCGAGCCAGGCAGCGGGAAGGGCTTTGCGGCCGTGAAGGATGCCGAGGATGCTGCCGGTGGTGGCGCCGTTGCAGTCGGTATCGAAACATGGCTGGACCGCCCTGCAGATTGTCTTCCCAAAATCACCTTCGCCATAAAGAAGCCCTGCCGTTACAATCATCGCGTTGGAGATGGTGTGGCACCAGTCGTGCGCGCGCTTCTCGTTCCATAGCTCATGGATGCGGTAGATCGTCGTGTCGTAATCCACCTCAACATCAAACCACTCCAGCACATCCTCCACGGCAGCGCTGAGGCGGCACTTGGCTGGGATCTGATCAAGACCGGCACGAATTATCGTGCGAATGTCGTTGCTCACAAACGCGGCTGAGATCATCGCGGCAGCCCACATTTCGCCATAAATCCCGTTCTTCACATGCGAGATACTGGCGTCGCGCCAGGCAAACTCAGCGGCAAGCTCCGGGTTGCCGGGTGCGGCATAGCCAAAGAAGTCTGCTCTTATCTGTGCGCCGATCCACTCGCGGTAGGGGTTGCGGAAGGATGCAGATTGCGGCGGAGCAATGAGCCGTACGAGGTTGCGATAGGCAACGCGCTCAGCGGTGCACGTGTGCAGAATCGGGATCTCGTTCATCCAGAAGTTAGCAACGTCGGATGGTGTGAAATCCGGGCCATGCTTCTTCAAGATGGCGAGGCCGGTGGTGGTGTAATTGGTATCATCGTCCTCCGGCATCGCGTCGACGAGGTCGGCAAAACAGCGGTCCGGGTTCAGATTATACTTTTCGATTTCGGCCGGTCCCGCCGCATCATAGCGGAAGTAATCGTTTAACGGCCAGCGATCGAGGTCCTTGAGATAGCCCCACATGCGGTCGCGGTGCCAGCCCTCTACCGGCTTGCCCAGCAGGCAGCCAACGCATCGCGCTGCCCATGCGCCATAGACCTTGTCCTCCAGCGCTGCGCTATCGAGGCCGAGCGCGGGCAGAATCTGTCGATCCGTCGGACGCGCGGCACGGATCGATTCTAGATCGGACGGTTCGCTGTACTTAAAATCCGGCAGCGTTGGGAGCCCGATGGTCTCATCCAGCAGCGCCTCTGCCGCCGGTTGGTTCGCGAGATCCTCGAGATCTAGGGAAAGAACCTCTTCAAACCGGTCCTGCACGCTCGAGAGGTCGCGTCCCTCTTCTTCACACTGTCTGCGTTCGGTCTCGATATCGCTCTTGTTAAGATAGAGCCAGATATGTTTCATCTTATAATCCTCTGAGCTTGAAGCGGGTTAAATGCATTTCTTTGCGGCTTTACGTTTTTTGCGTGTGTCTCTTCTTACACGCTGTCAGTTTGCACACCGCTGTAATCCGGCAGGCATCCACGCTAAATTTTGAGCCTTTTGTGCTCTTTTGCGGCTAAAACGCATTTCTTTGCGGCTGAACCTGCATTCTCAGCCCATGCGCAGGAGATCCAGCCGCTGCCAGTAGTCCGGAAAGGTTTTAACAACACAGCCAGGATCGAGGATCTCGACGCCCGGCGACTTAAGACCGATGAGCGCCATGCTCATCGCGACGCGATGGTCCTTGTAGGTTTCGATAGCGGTGGGCAGGATGCCTTTGCCATTTAGCGGCCAGATTTTCAGGCCATCCTCGCGCTCCTCCACGGTGACGCCAAGCTTTGCAAGCTCGGTACAGGCGGCAGAGATGCGATCGCACTCCTGCTTGCGAGCGTGCGCGATGTTCCGTATGGTGGTCGGCGAATCGGCAAAGGGCGCGATGGCGGCGAGTGTTAGGCTGGTGTCCGAGATTGCACTCATGTCGCGGTCGACGCCTTTCAGTCTGCCGTCTGCTGGACCGCTGACCGTAATGCCTGCATCGCTGCAGTTTACCTTGCAGCCCATCTCTACGAGAACATCGGTCGCAAAGCGCACATCGCCCTGTAGAGCGTTGGCTCCAAGCCCCGATACTGTGATACTGCCGCCAGTAACCGCGGCTGCTCCGAACATATAGGAGGCGCTGGATGCATCCGGCTCGATCTGATACGACGCCTGCGCAGTATACTTCTGTCCGCAGCGAGTGTGGAAACGCATCGGCGCTGCTAGGGTGCTAGTCTCCACCCCCCAGGCCCGCATCATCTTTGTCGTGATCTCCACATAGAAGGGGCGAAGATCGCCCACGATCTCAATCGTGAGGTCCGTCTGGGCATAAGGCGCGGCCATCAGCAGCGCCGTGAGGAACTGGCTGGATGCGGTCGCGTTGAGCTTCACCGTCCCGCCCTTTAGGTTGCCCTTAGCTTTCACCAGCAGTGGAGGGCAACCGGGATGCTCGTTGTTGCTGGAGCGGATATCCACGCCAAGTTCGCAGAGCGCTGTGATAAGCTCCTGCTGCGGACGCATCCGCATCCGCTCCACACCATCGAGGGTGAACGTTCCATTTCCGAGCGCAGTGAGCGCTGTCAAGAAACGAATCGAGGTGCCCGAATTGCCCAGAAAGAGATCCGCTTGCGAAGCGCTGATTGCGCCGCCTCGACCGACAATACGAATGGTCTCTGCCACGGGATTGGCCGCTACGTCGAAACCGAGTTTCGAAAGGCAGTCTGCCATCACGCGGGTGTCCTCAGAATCGAGCGCGCCGACGAGGGTGGACTCGCCCTCCGCAAGAGCGGCGAGTACCATCGCACGGTTGGTGATGCTCTTCGAGCCTGGGACCGCAATCGTGCAGTCCGGCACGGATTTCAAAGGCTCAACGATGAGGCTAGACGGATAGTTAATCATATGTGGGCACTTTCAGGGAGATGCAGTTTAGCCGCGAAAAGACACAAAAACACAGAAGATTATCACGCAAAGGCGCATAGCCGCAAAGAAATTCCGGACAACTGCCCGTGACATAAGGCCCTTTGTAAGGTGTCGCTGCTCGTTCCTGAGATTTGCATTCTGCTTGCGCGGACCCTCGTGTGCATTTCTTTGCGGCGTTGCGCGAGATTCTGCATCACAGCCTTGCCTCAAGCTCTGCCAGGTCCTCCTCAGAGTTGATGTTCAGAAAGCTAAGCCCCGCAGGATCAACGTCGCGGATAGAGTCTCGATCAAACCAGCGCACATTCAGGCAGCCAAGTGCGGCGCGTGCGGAGAGGCGGCCAGACCTCATGAATTCTGTCAACGGTGCTAGCGCGCTGTGCCGATAGACCGCACAGAGCGGCTCGGTCTCGTGATCGTCCGGGCTGCCGACCACTACTGCATCATCACCCGGCTGCGCCGAGTTTAACATCAAGCGCAATACTCCCGGTTGAACGCCCGGCATGTCGCAGGCGATAACGATATGCAGCCCCGCCCCGAATGCGGTAAGCCCTGTGCAGATGCCGCCTACCGGACCCTCGTCCGGATAGAGATCGGGGACTGTCACGGCGCCATCGATGCGATAGCTGTCGGAAGTCGGCGCAACGATAATGGTGCGGCTCGAAACTGCGCTAACCGCAGCGACGACGTGTTCGATCAGCGTTTTGCCCGCGACGCTAACGAGCGCTTTGTCTCTCCCCATACGCCGGCTGCGCCCGCCTGCCAGAATGATCGCGCCGGTGGAATTGCCGCGTGGAAATGTAGTTACGTCGGCGTCAGCATGCGGCAATAGACCCTCACCTTACCTCTCCCTTATCCGCTCGTTCCTCGCAGGGAGAGGGACAAAATGAGATTTCATACATAATGATACTTCAATTGGCAACGACACGAGTGGGTTTTAATGTGCGGACCTCAGCAGTCCGGGCACCTGTTCGGTCACGCGCAGCTTGAGTTCCGAACCGCCCTCTTTCTGGAAGTAAAGCAGTTTGAGGCTGTAGACACCAGGAAGCAGTGGCTTCGTGAGCGTGTACTCCCGTAACGGATCGTGCACGCCATCGGCATCTAATACATCCTCTCCGCCTACGATCAGCCTCGAACCGTCATCAGAATTCAGGCGGAAAGTGTAGATGCCCTTGCGCTCGATGCGGATGGCGCCCTCAAAAATAAGCCCAAAGTAGAGGTCGCGTTTGCGCATGTCAAGGTTGAGCGTGTCGCTCTCACCCGTCGCTGCAGGCATAAGCTGCGCAAAATCGGGCAGCTTGTCCCAGTTGCCTTCGTAGTACCGCCAGCGCCATTTTCCAGTGGGCGCGGCATCTGGCAGGTCGGGCTTGCGGTAAGGGACCTCGGAGAACTGCCGGCGGCTGATTGCGCTCCAGGTCTTGCCAGGGTTTCCCGTTATCGCCTTCACGGTAGTGGACGCTGAAATAGTGATCGGACCATTGTACAGTTTGCCAAAGCGCAGTGGGCTGCTTCCATCTAAAGTGTAACGGATTTGCTCTGCAGGGTTTTCAGTCTGCAGCCCTACGGTTGTTTTGTCGACGAAAGAGGTATCTACCGGGGAGATTACCGGAGGGGTGATGATATGCGGATGAAATTCAAGAAAGGTTGATGCTTTTATGTTTGCCAGCACCGACGCATTGATGCTGCCGGCAGTAAGCGTGTTGAAGTGTTCAGATAGGTCAAGCGTAGATCCTTCGCGGACCAAGAAGGGCGGTATATCAAAGTGGAAATCGATGTTTGTGCCGACTGGCCGCACCTCGATTAGCTTTATCACTGGAAGTTTACTGCCGAAGGTGCGGAGAATACGCAGTTTTACGGTTCTGGCTTTCCGTTCTACTGTCAATGTTGCCCAGAACTGAGAGCTGTAGATCGGCAGGTCAACCCGGTTCTCATGGGCACGCACTATTGGCGATAGCGACAGCGTTCCCGTCGACGCGTTGAGGCTGCTGCCAGCAAGCACATCCGTTATAAACCACGTGACAGGCGCCGTCATGTAGGTGAGCTCGCCGGGTCGCCAGAGGCTTTGCGTCCAGGTCCAGCCATTCCGCAGATGAACAAGCTGGATATGCCGCATAATTTCCAGCCCGTCGTCAACATAACCAGCCTGGATCGCGGCCATCGCGGTGTAGCTCTCCAGATAGTAGGGCCAACATGTGGAATCGGTGTTCTGCTCGCCGGGGCGGCGCGGATCGAGCATCGCCCGCCCTTCTTTGATATTCCACACTTTTGGAGCGTACAGATCCGTGCTCGCTGTGACGTTTGTCTTCAGCTGCGCCACGATGGATGCGCTCACCATCTCCTGTGAGAATGGGCCACGCCAGCCGCTCACCCTACTCAGGAACTGCCCCGCCAGCTGTCCGCTAAACATAATGTCGTCGCGGCGATTGGCGCCATTTAGATCGGCGCCGTAGGCAAAGTACCTGCCATTCCACAGAGCACGGATTGCATCGTTCGCTGCGAGTTGTGCGTCTTCCCGACAATCTCCTGCTCGATGAGGGTTGCCAAGCGCCTCAAACAACATGCCTGCCGCCTGCAGAAAGGACGGATAGGTGGTGGCATTGTAGGCATAGAGATCCGGATGCCAGAAGTCGTCGTACGTAGTTGGGCCAGTAACGATATGGTATTTCGAGCTTCGTATCTGGCTCTCAAGGAAGGTTGACGCACCCTCGATCTGCTTTTGAAACTGCTTAATCCACGCGGTATCGCCCGTCTGTTGCCAGTATCGCGCAAGCTGCAGCAGCCATCCGCCCGTGTTATCCACCATCCAGTTATCAGGAGTGGAGGAAACGCCGGTGCGTGCCGCCATCCCCCAGTAGTAGTGGCCATCAAAATGCATGATCTGGCCCTGCGCCCCGGGCGTGTGGCCAAAAAGCTCTAACTCCGATCTATCCAGCTCAGGGAAGAGTTTCTGGTACAGCGGATGCGCGGAGATCCGCTGATCCATCGTTCCGGCAAGCCCACCCATTCCTCCCTCCATCACCGTAAAGTCACCAGCCTCATTCAAGATGGTATTGGTGTAGAGCGTGTAGGCGCTGTTGATGAGCTTGAACTTCAGCCAGTCTGGATAGGTGCTGTTGAGGATTGGAGCTTGCCATGCCACGGTTTCGTTATAGATCCGCTGGCGGTTTTGCGCTGCATAGCCAACGAGCGACTCCAGATCGTGAAACGACCGATGGTAGTACCGTGAGTAGTCGGCCGTTCCGAAATGGATCTGATCCTCAAGGCCCGGGCCTTCTGCCTCCGGCGCATACCAGGCGACCAGAAACCGGAAGGTCCGCGTTTCGCCAGGTTTTAGCGAGGCGCGAAGCGCGATGGCGCTGGCTCTCTCTGTGGCATCGCTTGGAGAGTGAAGAATTGTCGTTGTGCCGACTGCAGGTCCGAATCTCCCGTTCTTGCGGAACGAAGCCCATGCGTCATCCGGCGAGGTTACGCTGTATGCCGGAAGATAGCTGACCTCTGCCCCCGGTTGCTGCTCGGCCAGTATCGCGATGCGGTTATTCAGGTTCTGATAGGTTCTGAGCACCGGATGGAGCGGCTCACATTGCTGGCAGATGCCCGCGAGATTGCCCACTCTCACAGCCGATGCATTCGTTGGAACACGCGGCACATCTACCCAGAACCTTTTGCCCTCCTTCGCGGCGGCTTGTTCGGCCTCGCCTCGATCCCAGGCCGTATTGCCAAACCGGGATAGAAGTTCGCGATCGGGAACGTCAAGGATGCCTCTGGCTAGCAGATCCTGCCAGGAGAAGGCGACTGCCGTTTCTGCAGATTGGCCGCCGGGGTTGGTAACGCTCACCTCAATCCACGCCGTTGGCAGGCTGGAATCGCGCACGTTGTGCGGAACGAGGCCGGAGTAAGCGCGCACTTTAACGCTGCTGTCAATGCGGCACTCTGCTATGGGAAAGAGACCGCGGTAGACCGTGTGCTGTGATGGCGACATCCCCGCATAGTAGGAAGACTGCCGCTGCAGCAGACGCGCTTTGCCGTTCTGCCAGAGGGCGAGAAACGTTCCCAGAGCATCGTGGATAACAGGAGACTGCTCGGAGCCGTGCCAGTTGTTTATCTGCAGCCGCGTAAACCGACCATTCGGAGCATAGTCAAAATATCCTACCCCGATGCCTCCCAACGGCACGCCACTCGGACCGATGTGATCCTTGAGCGCAAGATAATCGTAGTCATCCCGCCCACCGAGGATGGTACCGGCCGTTGTGCCAAGTTGATTGACTTTGTCTGCGCCGTAATCTATCTTCTTCTGGGCATCGGACACCTCCGCGCTGGCCGCGAAGAGCGCGGCCACAACAGTGGCAAGGATATTGAACTTCATTTACTGTTACTTCAGGTTAGATGGCTTCGCCTCAAGCGTCACCGTTGCGGATGCCAGGCCAGGTGAAGCCGCAGTGAGCGTGATTCGGCCAGCAGTATTTGTTGCCTGCACTACAGCAAGGCAATAACCATTGAACGCACTTCTCTTGGTGGCGCGGTCCGGCTCATGACTGCTGGCGTCGCCATTGCCAACACCCGCGACGCGTGCAGCACCGCCCACTACCTTGAATGTCACTAGATTGTCGGCCGTCGGCACAACGCGACCGTGAGAATCTACAACAGAGATCTCCGCAAGAATCACGTCTTCGCCGTCTGCGCTCAAGATCTTCTTATCACTGCTAATTCTCAAAGAGACTGGGGCGCCTGCGGTCTCGACCACGTCGGTGGAGGCACGCTTGTCGCCGTTATAACCGATCGCCTCCAGCTTGCCCACTGTATAAGGGACCTGCCATTCGACGTGTCCGTATTTCGGTACGTCCTTAGATCCAAGGCTCGTGCCATTCAGGAATAGTTCGACCCGCTCGCAGTTGCTGTGACACCAGACCGAGACAGGCTTCTCGGCGAAAGAAGAGCCTGCCCAGTTCCAGTGCGGCAGAATGTGTACGATAGGTTTGTCGCCCCACCAGGCTTTGTAGTAGTACCAGTTATCCTTGGGGAAACCGCACTCATCCATAATCCCAAAGTGGGAGTTGATGCACGGCCAGGCGTAGGGAGTGGGTTCACCTTTGTAGTCGAAGCCGGTCCAGACGAAGCCGCCTGCGACATAGTCGCGCTCAGCAATGGGGCGCCAGGCATCTTCAGCGGTATCTGCCCAGCCTGGGAAGTTCACATCGTAGGCGCTCACATATCCCGCTTTTGCATCGTTGGCGTAGATTCCGCGTGTGCTAACCGTGCTGGCGGTTTCGCTGCCATAGAGCGGCATATCTGGGAAGCTCTTGTGGAAGTCGTCGTACGAGCCCGGGCTATAGTTGATGCCCTGAAGATCCTCCACGAAGGTAATGCCATGCCCCCAGCCGCCGTTCATTGCGCAGGACACGGGTCGCGACAGATCGTACTGATGCACAACGTCCTTCATCGCCTTGAAGATGCGCGCGCCATCTACGTCACCCTGCAGGCCCTCTTCGTTGCACAGCGACCACATGATGATGCTTGGATGGTTGCGATCTCGTACAAGCATCGCCTTCAGATCTGAAAGATCGGATGCAGGCGTGCCTTTAGAGGTCTTGGGAGAGTAGGTGTCACCCAGGTGGCGCGTCTCTTCCATCACCACCATACCTAGCCGATCGCATGCATCCAGTAGCTCCGCTGCAGGCGGGTTGTGCGAGCATCGGTAGGCGTTAGAGCCCATCTCCTTCAGCTTTTTGATGCGCCAGTAGAGAAGGCTATCTGGCATTGCTATACCCACTCCCGCGAAGTCCTGGTGGTTGCAGGTTCCCTTCAGCTTCACGGGCTTGCCATTTAGAAAAAAGCCTTTTGCTGCGTCAAACCGGATCGATCGAATGCCAAAGACGGTGTCGGTTGTGTCGATCGCCTTGACACCGCGCTTAATCTCCGTGTGCAGTGTGTAGAGCTTCGGACTTTCAATGGACCAGAGTGTTACCGAAGGGATAACGATCGTGGGGGTAAATAGCTCCGACTTGTTGGCGCCAACCGTTATCCCGGCCGAGATGGATGCCACTCTGGCTCCGGTTGGGCTGATGATGGTTGAAACTACCTGCACATCGCCTTTGATGCCAGATTCGTTAACGAGCCGTGTCTCTATTTTGATCTTCGCGGACGGCGAGCTTTCGGTCGCTGCTCCGATCACCTCCGGCTGCACGTAGACTCCCCATGGCGCCGTGTGGATCGGATTCGCTATGTTTAGCCAAACATGCCGATAGATTCCGCCGCCCTCGTACCACCAGCCCTCCTGCTTGTGTGCGTTGACATGCACGGCAAGTACGTTTTTCTGGGAGACAAGCGCCGATTTAGAGATGTCTACCCGGAAGCCCATGTATCCGCTTGGCTGTCTTGCCAGTTCATTGCCGTTCAGGTAGACCACGGCGTCTCGGTATATTCCGTCGAAATCGAGCCAGATGCTGCGGCCTTTGCAGTCTGCAGGAAGTTCAAAACTCTTGCGATACCAGGCTGCGCCTGCCGCCAGTGAGCCATGGGAGGCATCCTCTTTCGGGCTGAAGACTCCTTCGACAACGTAGTCATGTGGCAGGTGTACCGTGCGCCAGCCGGAATCGTTAAACGCAGCGCCGGCGGGGCCCAGGCTTGCAGCAGGATGGCTGCCCTTTTCGAGGGTCACTGGCTTCATGATACCGCCGCCGCCACCCGTGTTTTCAACCAGAAGAACGAGCTGATTGACGCCCGGATAGTTCCAGGCTTTGGTCGCGTCGACATAAAACTCATCATCCCAGCCCTCATGCTTGATGAGCCTTTTGCCGTTCACGAAGACGATGCAGTTATCATCAACGCTTTCGAAATGCAGTTTTCGCGACCCTGCCGAGCCTACACCATTATTATTGTAGACCTGTTGTTCGTTGTCGGTGATCTCGGTTTTGAACCAGGCAAAGCCATTGCGGTACCCGAACACCTCATCGCCGATGCGAACAGGTTTCCATTCAGAACTGCTGATGACATCCGGCAGCACGGCATCAGTACCGAGAGCGGTAACTGCGGTCGTCCTCAACGCCTTCCAGGCGGTGATGGCATCGCCCTGTCGTGTTTCCGACGGATTAGGAGCAAACTTCCAGTTGTCGTCGAAACGGATCCGCTGACGGCCATCTGCCGTGTTGGCTTGTGTAATAACTGTGCCTGAGGTAAGAAGCAGCGCCGCCGTTAAGGCGGTCACGGAGAGTTTATGCAGCATCGATTATGAGAACCTTTTGTTGTAATGCATACGAGCGAATTGCGCTCGCGGATACCTGCCTAATTCGTGAGGTGGCGCGGCAGTTCCTTGTTTGACCTTGCTAACGCGCAGAGAGGCGTATCATGTATCATTAGTCAGGGTATGAACTCACAGATGTTCGGAGGCGTCAAGTGGTCCCTCTCCCGTGTTCTCTACTGCGCCCGAAGAATGAGGGGCCGAGCGAAAGAGGCGAGCCCCGGCTAGCGGCGAGGGAGAGGTTAGCTGAGGGTCCAAAGGCTTGCACACACAATAGTCTCGCATCCGAAGACGAAGTTACGACTATTCCCTGCTGCCATCCTGCAACGTATCACAAATTGCCCTACGAAGTACTTAAGCGGAACGAGCACGCATTGCTCGCAAAACTCCTGCGGAGAACCCAACATCGACGACCTTTCCCATATCGACATTAATCGCTGCCTTGAGATCATCGCCGATCGTCACTTTTCAGGCTCAGAGATCCGTAGCACGCGATTTGTCGGGCGCGGTTCCTGCAACCTCGTTTACTCCATGACGATCGCTGCCGATGAGGTAATCGTCAGACTAACAGATATTCTGCGTCGTGGCGCCGAGCACGCCAAGGAGTCTTGGTGCATTGAGCGCGCACTTGATGCCGGTATCCCAGGGCCGCGAGTCCTTGCGCTGGGTCAATGTAGTAACGCATCCTATATGGTTCAGGAGTTTGTACACGGGGAGCGTGGAGACGCAAACGAGGTATGCGCTGAAAGTGTGCGGCATGAGTTAGGTACGTATGCCAGGATCATCCATCAAATCGGTATGGAGGGATTTCCCGATTTCACTGATGACTCACAGGGCAGAACAGAGCATCAGCGGGCCGAGCAAGTGTGGGCGAGATATTTGAACTACGGCATAGAGAGCCTGACCGCTGGTGACAGGCTTATCGAACTCGGTGTGTATCGGCCGGACCACCAGTCTTCAATTAGAGATGTTTTCGATTCGCTAAGATTGGAGAGCTTTCGCTTCGGCCTGTGTCACGGAGACCTTTCACTGGCGAACACTCTTGTTTGTGGTGACGTTACCGTGGTTTTGCTGGATTGGGGCTGCGCAAGCGTTGGCATCGTGCCACATCACGAATTCGCCGGCGTTCTTCAATCCATCGCACCCGATGATCCGCAATTCCAATCGTTTCTGGATGGTTACGGCATGTCACGCGCTGAATTTGAGACCCTGCTGCCGACGATCCGCAGCTACAGGCTGCTGCAGGCATTTGACCTGGTGCGATGGAGCCTGGACCGACGACCGGAGGAGCTGGATAGCTACGTTAAGAGTGCACGGGACGTGTGGCGGGATTATCAGAAGCAGCTTACCGTTTAATGGGCTTGCCGGACAGGATCCGCCACTCCGTGGCCGCGCCAAGCAGGATGCCAACGGCATAGCAGAGGAGGTTGGTGTAGGAGAACACGGAACCGAAGATAAGGTGACCTATCGGGTGATTGCGAAACGCAACTAGCCAGCCGATTTTGGCCAGCTTGAGGCACTCTATAGCAAGCGAGAACGCGCCTGTAATGACTGCGACCCTGAGCGTGGACAGGGTTGGGAGTAACAAAGCCACAAGAAAGAAAACCATCGTTGCCCAGAGGATATCGCCAGCATTCTTGTGCAGGATGGCAGGTAAATGGTTCGCAAACTTGCGAGATGTGAGGCCTAACCCGACTGTAATTAGCGCGAGCATCAGGTAAACGGGGCGCGAGCGGGTAACGAAGCTCCATTGCGAGTCAGTCATTAGTTTTGCACTCTCTCGACGTAAGCCGTGCACCAATCGCCTGTTCGATTAACGCTATAGCCACAGTCACGCCGTCTTCGGTCTCCAATTGATGACCCAATGCCTCGGCTTTGTCTACCATGTTTGTGTCGGCCAACACATTCTGGATTGCTTCTGCTAATCGTCCCGAAGTTAAGCCCTTGCGCATCAAAGTCTTTCCACTCACCCCAAGCCGTTGAAGTTCCGATCCCCAGAAGAACTGATCCGCCATATGAGCAACTACGACTGTGGGACGCCCGGCGATCAGGCTTGATTGAGTTGTGCCCGCTCCACCATGGTGTACGACCATTGCACAGCGAGGAAACACTGTTTTGTATGGGGCTCGGCTGACTTTGAAAATCTGGTCACCTGCGTCGAGAAACGAGAGATCAGCGACCGGAAGTTGGATGATTGCGCGACATCCAACCCGTTTGACCGCATCAATCCAGATGGATGACGTCTCTTTCACGTAGGTGAGATCATCGATCATCATGCTGCCGAATGTAATGTAGACAGGCGGTGTCCCTGAGGACAGGAAGGCATCCAGTCCATCTGGCAGTGCCTCCAATCGGTTGTCCAGATCATCTGAGCCTGTTTGAGCGGATTGCCGGCATCGATCAGTTCCCGCCAAACCTTGCTCACCTGTTTTGGGTCTTGCATCTCGGGATTGCCGACGGGTATCAGCTTGAACCCGTACTTCTTTGCCACCGCAGAATAGTCTCGGCCGATATTATCCGTGACGACGAGTGTAATCTCGTGGCCAGCCTTAACCAGTCCCGCAGCTAAGGCTGTAAACGGCCTGATATCTCCCTCGCTGCCCCACGTTTGCAGGCCAATCTTCATTTTTGTTCTCCGGCAGACGTTGAAAACGCGCCTTCCAGGAATAGAGCCAGAGTTCTTCGGCATTCATCTCGAGGACTTTCTTCCGCGCTGGCTAGCCATCGCACGATCGCGCCGAAATACATCAACTCAAGATTGCTCGCGAGATAGTCAGGTTCGGCGGTAATTGGCAGTTCTCCGGACGTTTGCGCGCTTGTGAATAGTGACGAGAACAGATTCTGAAGATCGCTTCGTGGCATGGCGCCATCGACCGATGCCTTAACCTTAATCCCGTACTCAAGAGCGTAGGGGAGATACTTTCGCCTGGCGCTGGCCCATACCGAAAAGGCATCGAATAGGGCCGCAAGCTGAGCCCTCAGACCTTGGGCTGTGATTACGGCGCCGAGCAGTTCCTCAACACCCGTGCGGTATTCCATTTTGAAATAGTGATCCAGTAGCGCTTCCTTAACTGGGAAATGGTTGTAGAGCGTCCCTCGAGCCACGTCTGCCGCTGACGCAATCTGGTCCATAGTCACTGATTCGTAGCCATGTAGTTCGAAAAGACCAAAGGCGATTTCGGCAAGCATATCTTCGGTGGCAATGCGTTTCCGTTCCCTGCGACCCAAAGGGCGGTTATCATCACCAGAAAGTTGCATACTTAACCATGAATTAGATTTTGTCTAAGTTTAGACAATGTACAATAATAATGACATGAGTTGGACATATTCGCAAGTTATTAGTAGGTGGTGCCCGACCAACGATTGTTTTGCGTCCTTTTGCGTATGTAGTGGCTAAAGATGCATTTTTTTGCGTCTTTGCGGCTCGTAACGAACACACCGCAATACGTACACATGATTGGCCTGTGCGTGCCACGGTCGCCCCTCCCGCTGCCCCCTCGATTCTCTCGGCGCGGAGGGAACCCAGCAGCGACCCAGGTACACTGCGCCCGCGCGAAGGATGAGCGATGAAGAGCGTAGGGCCGTCTGGATGGCCTGTGAGAATCGAGCTGGGTCGCGAACGTTCATTGATCACTGGTGTCGGGCCCGCCCGTGGGGATGCTTGGCGTGAGAATCTTTCCGCGCGAAGCGCACTTCCCTCGCCCGCAGGGCGTAGGTCCCTCGCCGCTTGCGGCGTACTTCCCGTTTGCGCAGCTAACACTTCCCGCCTGCACAGCAGGCACTTCCCTGTATCATGCGGCCATGCCGCCGTATGACATTGAGCTTTTTGTGCTGATCTGATATCATCAGTCATCGATTAGCCGATGGGAATCGATTGTGAGTTTGTGACCCTGGGTAATTAGCGAAGATCAAATAGGATTACGGTTAAGTTATAGGATGTGCGCTCTCGCGCGATTGGAAGAGCTATGGCGACAGATCGGGTTAAACAACAAATATTGTTGTGGCAATCAAGATTAATTGAGCTCAACAGACGCAATCCCCTGTACTGTTACCCGCGGAACAACCGGGGCTTGATCTCCATGGATCACCAATCTGCGGATGATACTTTCACGTTTCTACGCTCTGCCAGGAAGCACTACATCTTCACTACACTAAGAGAAGAGAGCCCGCTAGATCGCGAGCCAGACCCCAGGCGGCCGATCAGCCAGATTGAAGTTAGTCCGGACGAATTTAAGTTGTTGAACTCATTGCGTGAAAGGGGCACATCCGCGATTCGCGAGCAGGGAATCAATATCCTGTTTCTAGCGTTTGGTACGCTGCAATGGACCGATCCGAACAACGGCGAGACACTGATTACGCCGATTGCGTTACTGCCTGTATCGTTGGTACGTATTCCTGGCGTCGATGCGCTGCAGATGTCGCGGATCGATGGAGAGGTTGAGTTAAACCCCACCCTGGTCTATCGATTCGGTCTACCAGACATCAATATCCAGCTGCCGCCAATGCCGGAGGAAGAGGATTTCCTGCCGGCTAACTACCTTCAGACCGTTCGTGAGACGCTAACCGGGCAGCCATTGTGGACCGTATCCGACACCATTACCCTGGGTCGCTTTTCGTTTCTTAAGATGGCAATGTACCGGGATCTCGAACGCCAGTTTGAACGGGCCTGTAGCCATCCCGTGATTCAAGCGTTGGCCGGCGATACGACGGCACTCATGCAGTTGCTTACCATATCGGTTCCGAGTCTTACGGAAATCGATACCGAAACGAGGGGGATGACGCTCTACAGCGTTCTCGATGCGGACCCGAGCCAGCAGCGCGCCATTCTCGCCGCCAAACGTGGACAGAGCTTCGTTCTGCAAGGGCCGCCCGGCACCGGCAAAACGCAGACGATCGCCAATATCATTGCGGAAGGCATCGCCGATGGTAAGCGTGTACTCTTCGTTTCCCAGAAGATGGCAGCTCTTGACGCGGTGTTCAAGCGGCTTCGTGATAAGCGCCTGCATGCCCTCTGCCTTGAGGCTCACAGTCATAAGACCGACAAACGGCAATTTGTTGAGCAGTTACGCAGAGCTTACGAGGCGCAGAAGCAGATTGTACAGACCGCGCCCGATGAACGGGTTAAGTTCGATTGGATCAAGCAGCAACTCAGTGATGTTGCAGCGGATCTGCATTCCAGACGGTCTCCCTTACAATTATCTCTGTACGAGGTCTGCGGCAAGATCGCGGCCGCGGAAAATGTTATCGACCTGCCGTTTACATTTGTCGGACCGGATGCTGTCGATGAGGGCGGTTTTCTACTGTTGGAACGGCTCGTGGAGCGGCTTGCGAGCCATCACCATCTGTTTTCGCAGACATGGACGCATCCCTGGCGCGGAATCCTTGCCGACCACTTTACTCTTGAACTCCAGACAAATGTTCGAACAGTGCTCAATGATCTCATCGCTGCAATCGTGGCATGCGGCGTTATTGGACGGGAGACGGCACAGCTTTGCGGACTCGAACCGCCGGAAAACCTGGGACAGGCCAGACATGCCAGCGTCGTCGCGGGGCTACTCGCAAGCACGCCGCATCCGCCCGAGGCATGGCTAATCGGCGGGGACATGACCGAACTGCGCACGCTTGCATCAGCTTGTCAAACCAGGTACCTGTCCTACTTCGCGCAGCGCACGGCCATTTTGGAGACCTGGTCGACCCCAATCTTTGATCTGCCTCATGAGCAGCTCTCAGCACGGCTGTCCTCAAGCAATGAAGGCGTATTGCGCCGCATCCTGGGAACTGCGTGGCAGGAAACAGCCTCCTCCGACTACCAGCACATTCGCAGTGCAATCGAGAGCACCGCCGAACTCGCTCAGTCTCTGGCCCGGTCGGTCAATACCCTGGCCAGCATGTGTCACCTCGAGGCGGAGCCTACCATCAGTAACTGCCGGTTTCTGTGCAAGGTATCTGAAATCGTCTCTTCTGACATACGACCTCAGACAAACTGGTTCCAGGCGGCAAGCCTCACAAAGATAAAGGCGGAGGTTGCCGAGGCGACATCCATATATCAGCGGTATGCTGCCAATCGCGAGAGTTTGTTCAAAACATATTCGGAGGAACTCTTTAGCCTCGATCTCTCCACGCTTCACACACGATTCTCAACCCAATACTCCGGCATCTCACGATGGTTCCAATCTGCCTTTTATCGTGATCGATCCGCGGTCCTCAGATGCGCAAGGCCAGGCGGAGCCGGCTCAGGTCGCTCGCTGCACGAGGATATCGGTCTCGCAAAGCAAGTCGTGAACGATGCTGGATGGATCGAGCAGCAAAGCGCAGCGTTGCAGGAGACGTTGGGTACACACTTCCGTGGACAGGCTACGAATTGGGCTGATGTATCCAGACGTGTTGACTTGCAGTACGAGCTTATTTCCACGCTGCCTGGTCAGGCTGTGCCAGCACCATTGGCGGAAACAATGATCGCGTCTGGCAGAGCCATTGAGGCTCTCGCTGAGATCTACTTCCAGACAAACGCGATGTATGAACGGTTCGATGTTGCATTGCTGGACCTCAAGAACTATTTGTCTCTCGCAGAGCTTCCGTTTACTGATTTGCCGTTGACTCAAGTATCTCTAGCTCAATTCCGCGATTGGCTGCTGACTGTCCTGGCTGCCCTGGATGACTATCATGCAGCATATGCCACGGTTGTCGCATGCCGCAGTAGGGGGCAATCGTCCTCATCGACACCTGTTGCCTCTTTCTCAGTATTGTCCATGCTGGATGCGTTGAGCAACGCGGCGGCGATTAACGCTCTTGAATCCGAGATCGAGAGCGAGTCGGAGAGGTTACGGCAGCGGTACACAGGCTTTTTTCACGGACTGGAAACCGACTGGCAAGCAGTGCTATCCGGTTTGGACTGGTGTCAACGTCTGCGAGCTTCGTTTGACGGCAGTTCCATACCCGATCGTCTGGTTCAAGTTGCTGTGTCGGGCCGTGTCGGGCTTCTTGATGACGTTGCGAAGTCCAGGGTGCGGTTGGAAAGCAGTATCAGCAATCTTGATCGGTGCACTTCAGGTATGGAACGGTTTCTGCCTGCTTCGCAACTCTTCGTCGAAGAAACACCGCTTGCCGATGCAAGTTTCAAAGCGGTATCGGAATGGGTGCAAAAGCGGTTAGATCGGCTTTCCGAGCTGGAACAATGGATCGATTACCAGAACCTTCGCGTTGAGTGTGAACGTTCCGGTCTGCTCTCATTTTATGAAACAACCGTACATCGCCAACCAGACGCGCAGCAAGTGGTGCCCGCGTTTCGCAAAAGGTTCTTTCAGCTCTGGTACGATCAAGTCTGCGATACAGTCCCAGAACTTCGGCAGTTTCGAGGTGAACAGCATGCGCAGTTGATCGCCCAGTTTCGTGCTATGGACCGGGGGGCCATCGATACGGCGCCCGAACGTGTTAGAGCTGCGGTCCAGAGCAGAGCTTCAGGGCACTCGCTGGCTGTCGGGCAGATGGGCGCTTTCAAGAAACTGCTTGTCAGTAAACGGTTGCGATCAATCCGTAGACTCCTGGCCGATATTCCTGATGTTTTGTTTCAGTACAAACCATGCCTATTGATGAGCCCGTTATCCGTAAGCCTCTACTTAGAATCTGGAGCATTCCAGTTTGACACCGTAATATTTGATGAAGCGTCCCAGGTGTTTATCGAGGATGCGCTATGCGCGCTGGTCAGGGCCAATCAGGTGATTATCGCCGGAGATACGAGGCAGCTACCGCCAACCCCGTTCTTCAAGTCCCTGGCGGAAGATCCAGACGAGGATGAAGATAGCGACGAGGAGGCCGTAGCCAGCTATGAGAGCATCCTTCAGGCGGCAGGACTGCTGGCCCAGTGCGACGGCAGTTCCGCCATCTCGTCCGGCTCCAGTCTGGCGGAAACGCGATTCGCGGAGCACGAGCTCACCTGGCACTATCGAAGCAGGCATGAATCGCTAATCGCGTTTTCCAAGGTCCATTTCTACGAAAGAATCATCCCGTTCCCGGCGCCAACGGCCGCGTCAGCCGTTACATTAGTCCAGGTTCCGGATGGCATCTACTATCCGGGCAAAGGCAAACGCAATAATCCGAGAGAAGCCGAGGTGGTTGTTGCACAGGTTATTGACTACATGCGGGCTAACCCGCTTCACTCTGTTGGCGTAATCACGTTTAATGAGGCCCAAAAAGCGGTAATTGAGGACCTGTTTGAAGGGCAGAGGAGACAGGACCCGGAGCTTGCCCGCCTGCTCAACGAAGAGGGTTCCGAGGGGTTCTTTGTAAAGAACATTGAAAATGTGCAGGGGGATGAGAGAGATGCGATCTTCCTCAGCGTCTGCTATGCGCGTACCCCGGCCGGAACGGTTTCAATGAACTTCGGTCCGCTGAACAACGACGGCGGCGAAAGAAGGCTCAATGTAGCGATTACCCGCGCACGCATTCGCATGACGGTCGTGACCTCAATGTCGGCGACCGATATCGATCCGGCGAAGACGAACAAGGTTGGGCCGACCAGGCTGCGCGAATACCTGGAGTACGCGCAATCCGGAGGGCTCTCCCTTCCTGGTGAACAACGCGCTCAATCAGATTTCGAGCAAGCGATCGAAGTAACGCTGCGCAGGTGCGGATATACCATCAAATCAAATGTCGGGCGGTTTGGTCACGTCGTTGGCCTCGGGGTGGTGCGTCCAGACGTGCCGGATGAATATATGCTGGGCATCGAGACGGATGGCCCACTCTATGTCTCGGGAGAGACCGTTCGCGCTCGGGACCGATTGCGAGACGAAGTGCTAAACGACCTGGGTTGGCGACTGCATCGGGTCTGGTCTTCGGATTGGATCCGAAATCCGGCGCGTGAACTCTCACGAGTTGAAGATGCTATCAGAGCCTCACAGGTCCGTCATGTAGAGACCACAGAGCAGGCTATACACGAGACATTGCCCGAATCCATCCAGGAAGTAGGGCACTCCGAGAGCGCCGTTGTGCCAATAGTCGGGAACCAACGTGAACCAACGGTCAAACCGATTCCTGTTACCCCTGTCACACTGGAAGCCACTCAACTGCTTCCAGGGATGGCGTATTACGAACGCTCCACTCCCACGGTAATGTGGGACCGCGATAGGTTCTACGATACGTCGATTGCGGCCGAAAGGAGCCGGGCGGACCTCTTGTTACAGTTACTAAATATTGAGGGGCCACTGCTCTACGAAGAGGTCGTGAAGCGCATTCCCGAAGCAGTTGGGATAAGCCGGGTCGGACCCCGAGTGCGGGACATCGTTGAGGAAACGATAGATGGTCTTATCAATCAAGGTAAGCTTGAACCGAGACTTGGATTCCTGTATCCGACTGGTATTGAACACTATCCGGCACGAATCGCCAAACCTGGAGCGCCGACTCGGCCGATTGACCAGATCTGCCTCGAGGAGATCGGCGAGGTCGCAATTCTGCTTCTGCGCGCGAGCTACGGGATGCGGCACGATGAGCTTGTCGTTGAGCTCGCGCGGTTATTCGGCTATCGCAGCACAAGCGCCAACATGCGTGATCACATCAATGATGCGATCGCTCTGCTGGAGCTAGATTCCCGCGTTGAGGTTCGTGGAGGTCAAATTCTGGCGCTAGAGCTTGTGTAAGGCGCCCGCTCCCGCCACCAAATTACCCAACCTGGCAAAGCCAGAACCAAACTCGTACTGCCCCTCACCTGCCGGATGGTTGGGGCGTGCGTGCCGAACCGCCGAGCAAGCAGAGAGCATTACTGCTCTCTCCTCCTCTATGAACCGTGCTTGCGCGTTTCCACACACGGCTCAAGCCTCTCTAACGCTCCCGTGAGGAACGCGGTGCAGCAGTTCGCTTTGTGATGTTCAACAGGCATCATGCGCATTTGAGTCGCTGCTCTTTATCGTGCCTTTTCTGGAGGCATTCCTTCCATTTAGGGTGATATGGATTTACAGCGGCTTGTATTTTCGTAAGCAGCTTTTCGATACCGTCCAGTGCCATGTTTGCCAGGACGGGCGATATGATGCCTCTGGTAGGATACCAACTACCAAATTACCCATTTACCTTTCTTGCACCCACATCAGCACATCATGAAAGCGTCTGTTTGCGCAGGTGCCAGAAAGCCTGTTTCTCCCCAGTCGTGCCTTCGTTGCGGCGGGGCTGCTGAGCCCGCACAGGAAGCGTGCCGTCTGACGGGCAGAGCCAAGGGCCTCCGGATTCGATTTGCGCAGGTCGTCAAGGTCATCCGCGCTAAACTCGTTTTCGACAGGGCCGGGCTGAGGCTCAGAAGGAAGAACCGCTGCTGCTCCGTTTATACAGAAGCTGCAGTGACCGCAGGGTGCATGGCGCACTTCTCCAAAGTATTTCGCAAGTGCATTTGTCTGGCATCCCGCATGGGCTGCCAGTTTAAGAACGCGGCCAACGCCGGTGATTGCCTGCGTTTCGCGCTTATGGAACCGCTCAAATAGCTCTTTCGTGAGCTCTTCGGTTGAGGCAGACTGTTGGAGGATCTGGAACTTCTGCCGCACCTCTGAGGCGGAGATCTCAACAAATCCGCGCTCCTCCAGCACCTCGAGCGCACGCACAATGCGCTTTCGCTCCTCTTTCAAACTTGCAGCAACGTCATCTGGAGTTACACTGTACTTAACGGCGCCTTTCGACGTTCCCTTCTTGCTCTTCGCGAAGATACTTCGCAGCAGTTCTGCCGGAGCGCCACTAAACTGCTGCAGGATCTCCGCTTCGGGCCGAAGCAGTTTCACTGCGTAGGTCGCATAAAATGGGGTGCCTTGCTTCAAAACGCCGAGAAGCTCGAGGTACGTCAGCAGTGTCTTCAACACGAGAGGACGAATATCGTGCCGGGCAGAGAGGTCGTATTGGCTAACAATGTACTCAGATCCGGGCGGCGGAAGTTCAGACAGTACTCCGCGAATGGCTGCCTCAGTTGGCGTGTCGCCATAGGCGAAGTTCTCCACCGTTGGCAGGTCGGCACTGCATGCAAACAGCTCTACAATTGAGTCCTTGCCATCCCGTCCGGCGCGCCCAATCTCCTGGCTGTATGCCTCCAGCCCGGAGGGCAGGTTGTAGTGATAGATGTAGCGCACATCCGACTTATCGATACCCATACCAAATGCAATGGTGGCCACGACGATGCCGGTACTGGAAGCCATCCACCACTCTTGCACGGCTGCGCGTTGATCATCCTCCATGCCGGCATGATAGGCCATCGCTTTGAAGCCAGCCGAGCAGAGTTGATCCGCCACCACTTCGGCCGTCTTTTGAAGCGTCACATAGACGATGGTTGAGCCTAACGGACGAGCTCGCAGTCTCTCCAGCAGCTTTTTCTCTTTCTCACGACGTGCCGTAGGCGTCATAAGCATCTGTAGATTCGCGCGATAGAAGCCAGTTACGATGGCGCACTCTTCAGCAATGCCAAATGCAGCGCAGATGTCTTTCACGACGGGTGGAGTTGCTGTCGCAGTTAACGCCAGAACCCGCTCAGCTTTGATTTCCCGAAAATACTCCGTTAGCTTCAGATAGTCTGGCCGAAAATTGTGCCCCCACTCCGAGATGCAGTGCGCCTCGTCCACGGCGAACAGCGACACATGCGTTCTGCTCATGAGTGCACGGAATCTCTCGTTGTTAAATCGTTCGGGTGCAACATAGAGTAGCTTCAGAGTGCCGTCGCTCAGAGAAGCGGTAACGGACTGCTGCTCTTCGAGCGTGAGAGAGGAGTCTAGCCGGGCAGCAGCGACGCCTCGCGAGCGCAGAAAATCGATCTGATCCTTCATTAGCGCTATCAGAGGAGAAACGACTACGGTAACGCCATCGTACAGAAGACCAGGAAGTTGGTAGCAGAGCGATTTACCGCCGCCAGTCGGAAAAACGGCAAGTGCAGCGCCGTGCTGATGCAGAGCTTTAAGCACCTGTTCCTGTCCGGGACGATATTCGTCGAAGCCAAACACGTCTCGCAGCAAGCGTCGGTAGGTTGGTTTTGATGCGGGCGCGGCCACCATAGTAATCGATCTCCTCCTGATAAGATCCGTTTGAGTACACGGAATATAGTATACATATGTACTATAAAACTGTCTAGTGGTACGGATCGATTCGCGAATTAATCTGGATGTGTCATCATAAAATCTGTGAATTTTCGAACGATTAACACTCCCTTCATGCGTAAAATGCGGTGGCTTATCCCAACCACGATCGCGTTTGTTATCGCTATTGTGTTGGTTCTTCCGAACGGCAGCGCTCAGAATCCGGATCGAGTAAAGCCTGCACTTGGTGGCAATCGTGGACCCTTCGCAATTGCATTTACCTCCGATGGCACGCGAGCCGTTGTGACCGAGTTCGATGAGGGCGCCATCGCCATTATCGATATCGCTTCGGAACGTGTGCTTCGCCATATCTCCTCCGGTGGATCACAGCCAACAGGTGTGGGAGTTACGCGTGATGGCCGAACCGCCATCGTGGCGAATAGCTTTAGTGGATCGGTTGCCTTTGTCGATCTCGCCTCTGGCAAAGAAAAGATTGTGGATACGCCTGGGGCGCCGTGGGGAGTCGCTCTCTCTCCGGACGACAAGAAGGCCTATGTCTCCATAAGTCAGCTAGATCAAGTGGCAGTGTTCGACATTGCGACTGGCAGCCGTCTCGGCAATATTAGCACCGACCGCAGACCTCGTGCGCTTGCAATTTCGCCCGATGGCGGAACACTGGTCTCTGCCAATCTAACAGCTGGTTCGGTGAGCTATCTCGATACTGCAGCGATGACAGAGCGCAATCGGGGATTGACTCCGGCGGTCAATCTTCGCGGCGTCGCGCTTTACCCGGACAATCGAACGGTTTTCGCGGTCGGGCAGAGAGCGCAGAATGAGCGGCCCACCGAGTCGGCAGTAGGAATCTGGTCGAATCAGGCCTTTGTTCAGGTTCCCGAGGGCCCAAGAAACGGGCTGCAGAATCTCTGGCTGGATCTGATGGGGCAGGATGTCGCCGATCCCGATTCCGTTGTGCTGGACAATCCGCACAGGCGAGCATTCGTTTCCTGCAGCGGCGGCGACAGCGTAAATGTAGTGCCTATTAACAACGATGGCGACACTATCGCCATTCGCAATGTCGGGGCACAGCCGCGCGGAATGGCTATTACTTCAGATCGCAAACAGCTGTGGGTCGCCAATCTGCTGAGCAATGATATCGCCGTGATCGATACCAGCAATCTCAAACTGATCAAGCGCATCAATCTTGGCCCGACTTCACGTCACGATTCCAATCTCCTTGGGCGGTATCTATTTGGTTCTGCAACCATCGTAAATGGTGCCCAGTTCAGCTGTAACTCTTGCCATCCGGATGGCGGATCCGATGGGATCTCCTGGAAGTTCACCCATGTTCAGGATGCGCTTGGCAACAAATTGGAGCGCAATGTTAAAGGACTTCGAGGTGAGATTGCCGAATCTCCGCCCTACCGCTGGAGCGGACGCGAAGCAACTCTTGCAGCCTTTATCAAGCAGGAGGCTGTGGGGCTGCTGCATTCACCGCCAATAAACGTCGAACAGGTGAATGCTATTGCCACCTATGTGGGCTCGCTTCCGCAGACCCGCAACCCGAACCGCGCACCAGGAGGTACGCTTACCCTGTCAGCGCAGCGTGGGAAAGCTCTGTTCGAGGTCAAGGGAGGCTGCATCGCTTGCCATACCACATCACCCAAAGAACTGCGCAGATCGACTGCCGTCTGGATTGGCACGACTCCGAAGGGCGTTCTGCTCAAAGCGCCCCGGCTTGATGGGGTGTTCGACACCTATCCGTATCTTCACGATGGTTCGGCTCCTACTCTTGAATCTGTGTTCTCGGAGCACAACCAACAAAAATTGCATGGAAAGGCGAATCTACTTAATAAAGGTGAGATTTCCGACCTGCTGCAATACGTAAAAGAGTTGTAGGGTACCGACCCGCACAACCTCATGTCATATCTGCCGCTGATTGGCGGCGCGACAAAAGTCGTACCATCACCATTAGGATGCTGCAACATGGCAGCGCAAAGGAGAACACTACACGATGAAGTTTCGAGCGAACATCCTCACCGCCATTGCAGCGGTAGGCGTAGTCGCAACCAGCGCCTATGCGGCCGTTGTTGAATCCGGTTTGAAGCCTGGCTCCGCACCCGGCCCATTCCAGGTCGTGGATGTCACCGGACCCTTCAAGGGACACCAGCTTTGCTACCGCTGCCGCTACGGCGCAGCGCCTGTGGTTGCAGCATTCGTCAACGGCGATGCGTCCAAGGCAACCAAAGTGGTCGCCGATCTCCAGAAGATCGTCGACGCTCACAAGGCTGTAAAAAGCTTTGTCGTCTTCATGGGCGGTCCGGAGCAGAAGGACGCCATTCAGAAGATCGCAGCAGCCAATAAGACCACCATCCCGCTCGTCTTCCTTCCGAAGGGCACCAAGGAAGAGGATATCGCCGCTTATGACATCAATCCGAAGGCAAACAACACCGTCCTTCTGTGGAAAGATTCGACCGTCAAAGGCAACTTCGTCAACTTCGACACCGCAACCGGCGCCACAGCCGGCGACCTGTCCAAGGCCGTGGATCAGCTGCTGAAGTAGGTTGCAGTCGCACGGGCCAAACATGTGTACGTGCGGTTGCGTCGCTTCCCTCTCCACGCCGAAAGCTAAGCATCGGTGAATTCAACTGTTTTCCCGCGGAGAGGGACCGAGGGTGAGGCCTGCATTTCCGCGCTTCACACATGCCAACGAGATGGTAGTGGCACCGCTTGCTCCAATTCATCAAGAATCAAAAAAGCCCGTCGTTCAGATGAACGACGGGCTTTCTCATGTTTAACTAATACGCTCCAAATTGGCCGAAGCGGAAAGATTCGATCCCCCTCCCCGACCCCAGGTACACTGCTCGCGCCCGAGGAATGAGGGGAGAAGCGAGTAGGGCCACATTTGCTCGCAGGCTCGCGGGGAGGGGAAAAGGTGATTAAAGAACCTCGCAAGCCTCTTCGAAGGGCAGTCTCGGTAGGCGAGGATGGACTTTCGTGGGGTCGCCATGCCCAATGTTGCAGATAAAGTTGGCTTTAACCTTGCCGTCTGGGAAGAACTCTTTGTTGACGCCTTCCGCGTTGAAGCCGGACATTGGGCCACAATCAAGCCCCAGAGAGCGCGCCGCCAGGATCAGATAAGCCCCCTGCAGTGAGCTATTGCGAAATGCCGCTTCCTCCGCGAATGCCGGGTTTCCAACAAACCAGGAGCGTGCATCGGCGTGTGGGAAAAGGAAAGGAAGCTTCTCGTAGAACTCAAGGTCGTACGCGATAATTGCGTTGACTGGAGCGTCCTGCGATTTTGCCTGATTTCCTACGGCTAGCAGAGGAATCAATCGCGCCTTGGCCTCTGCGGAAGTCACGAAAACTACTCTCGCCGGACTGCAATTCGCGCTTGTCGGTCCCCATTTGAAGAGATCATACAGCGCCTTCAACTGCTCCTCAGACACAGGTTCTGGCAGAAAGCCATTCTGAGTTCTTGCTTCTGTAAAGAGAGTCTCCAGTGAGACCGCATTATTTTCGTTCGTCATATCTGCCTTTCGGATTGCCCCTCACCCTCCTACTGCTTGGGTCCCGAGCAAGCTCGGGCGCAGCAGGCAACCCCCCAGTCTCCCACGCAAGCGGGGAGAGGGAGAAAAAGTGTGTGCAGTAATCACGCGATTTCGATCTGAAGTTTGCTTCCCGCCGAAACCGCAACATTCGGTAGCGTAATATGGATGGCTCGCGCTCCGCCAGCGTCACCCGGAGTGGCTGCCACGGTGTGGCTAACTGCCACCGCCTTACCATTTAGTGTTACGCGCACACGCTTGCCGGTTGCTGCACTATTAAGCGCCAGTTTCAATGTGTTAAGCTGCACAACCCCGTGCTTTACTTCGATTGCCGCATGCAGCGCTCCAGCGCCCGATTTCGTTTGCGTATAGCTGCCCCAACCTTCGGATGCTGTGAACGCAGCCTTGAAGTTATCCGCCCCAAAACGGGGACCGAAAGCCAGGCTCTTCTTTGGTCCGTGATACTCATAACCAAGCGCCGAAAGATAGACCCCAAAGCTTGCCATCGCGCGGTTATAGTGGTCTCCGCACTCAACCTCATTCCACGGATTGCGGCGAGAGGCGTGATACCGATCGTGAATCGCGCGGACGACCGATAGGCCCTCCGTAATCAGTCCTTCACGAAGCATATGGCCTGCTGCCTGATGCTCAAAACCGGTCATACACTCGTTCAGATAGAAGTCAAAGCCTCCCGAAGATCGGTTAGCGTCGCCCTTTGGCCAGGAGCACATCAACAGTCCCGCTTCACCGGCCATCGCATACCATCTGCCCGGCTTGTGCGATTCCCGATACGGGCCAACGTCCATCAGGAAGCTGTACTTCCAGAGAGATCGCAGCGCTGTGCGCACATGTTCCCTTGGCAGCACACCATCCAGCCCCACCTGGCCCGCCCAGCCGGCGCCGAAGACCTGATCAACTTCGCATCCATCGTACGAGCCTACCGAACGGCGGTTTGCCGGGTCGGCAGTCTGAACATAGTATTCGCCATTAAAAAGTTCATCGTCGATTATCTTCGAACCACTATCGGCAAGCTGAGTGCACTTGTGCGCGAAGTCTGTGTCGTTCATCTCTATCGCCATTGCCGCGCCCGCACGAAGTGAGGCGATATAGAGCGACGACAGCCAGGAGACCTTGCCGAACCAGGGCTGATCGAGCGTGTTCATCTGTGGGCCCTGGAGCACGCCGTTATTTCCGGTATCGAGCTTGAACAGAGGATCGTACGCGCCCTTGATTGCCTTCCAGTTCTTTGTCAGAAACTCGCTGTTTGGCGACATCTGATGCTCGCGATAGGCTCGAAGCAGCGTGCCAGTTTGGCCATCGACAGCCAGGGAGGTATCGAATTCTGCTCGGAATCCGATCACTCCCGAATCTGGGTGATAAGCGAGCCCGAAGTCGATCCGCTCGCGGATATCCCGCTCCAATTCCGGAAACAGCCTCGCCATCGCCTGGGCGTAGTGCCAAACGTGGGTACAGGTACCAGCGCAGCATCCCACGCCCTCCCACGCATAAAATCGGCCATTCGCAAATCGGTAACATGCGCTCGTTGCGATGTTGCAGATATTCAGCAGCGTGCGATCGATGAAATAGTAGGGCAGGGTCGACGCATACCAGGTGTCGCGCCACTTAAGGGTATCGCCAGTGAGGCGGCTGTGGTTCGCCATGATGTACTCGGCCACCACTTTCGCGGTCTTGAATTTGGCGGCGTAGTATCGGCCGACTTTGCCAAGCCCATCGATGCTCAGGTTCGGGAAATTCCACGCAATCGCGAAATCCACCGACTTTGAAGTGCCGGGCTTAAGCTCCATTGTGTGACCAATCGAACCAATAAGATTCTCTCCGATGCCGCACTCCGAGAAGAGAACATTCGGAGAAGAGAAACCGCCCTTTTCAGATTTCGCGCTGGCGTGTTCTGCAGTAACTCCAATGAGGCTAAGTGCGAGGGTGCCAAAGTCTGGGAGGTCCTCGAGCCGAGTCGAGTTTACCGGACCATCGGACTGCACGATTCGGCCCACACCGATATTTCCCCAGGCATTGGTTTCATTATCGACAATCTGGATCTGTGCCTGCTTGCCAAAGAAATTCCGAATATCGAACGAATCGAGATGCATCGCATTGTTGTCGCTACCCGTTGCCGACCGCACGACCTTGCCATCTACCAGCAGGTTGAGGCAGGTTCTTCCACGATGCGATCCGCCGCCAATCCAGAACTTCAGGTAGTTGCGCTCGATCTGGAAGGGGGCAGAGGTCAGCGTTCCTTTGGCACGGTCCTTTTCCTCTACATTATTGCCGGGCGCGGTGGCATGGCTGTTCACGACACGATCCGTGTCCCCGCCAACATTTCCCTGATAGGCAGGGATCCTGCTGCGAAGGACCGGGCCGGTTCCGAAAGCGTTACCCGTTGTGGTCCACGGACCGTAGGTCTCCCGGTTCCAGTCTTCGAACAAGATTTCTGCACGCAGTGGTGAACCCGGCCCAGCATCCCACTTGGCCGAGCACTCGAGTATTGTGTGGCCTTGATCGTGGAAGCTAATCTCATTTACTCGTCGGCCAGAGGCAGCGTTGGAGAATGCGCCAACCGCATTCTGCAGCCATCCAAGGAGTGTGATCTTTGCACTTGCAGCGGCAGTGTTCGCGACAGTGAACCGGAGGATTGTGGCGGGGAGGCTGGAGTCGTCCGCATTTAACGGGATGAACGGCGAAAAGGCTTCCAGTGTTACCTTCACAGGAAAATCTGCGTCGTGATAGGTAACCGTGCCTATCGGATACTGCCCCATAAACGTGATGTTCTTGAAACCCTGCTTATCCAGAGTTCGCGTCAGGTTCGTTCCATTCACGGTCGCCTGTATGGCGAAGCCCTGCTCAATAGGAGACTCGGGCAGGGGAGGACGCGCATATCCGCCATCCCCTGTGCCATGTGGAATATTGAAGATATCCCAGTGCCAGAGCTTTCCATCTCCTCCCAGATAGAGCTGCCCGGCTCCGATACCACCCACAGGCATACCGATCTTCTCGAGATCGGCGCCTTTGTAGATGGTTGGTTTACCGGTATCGGTTAACGATTTAACCCACGCTGGATCCAGCCTTTTATCATCTTGGCGCGGCGCAGAAGGCGACTCAAATGGCCCGGCCATCACCGTGCGCGACGCAGACATCAGAGCGATCGGGGCGATGCTGGCAGCCTTTAAGAAATCCCTGCGTGCAATCGGGTTCTGTCGCGTAGCACAACCACAATTATCGCCACAACCGTTGGTATCTCCACTCGGCATCTTTGTCTCCCTTTGCCCTGCCATGAGCAGGCCAAAACCAATATCAAAATCACAAAATCGGATTACTTATACGCCAACGCTATTCCTGCCAGAGTTGGGCACCAACCTTGGTATTTCACTCATCCCTGATCCCTCTTGCCTTGGTAGTTGCGCTGCTGGGTTCCGTCGCCCGCCGCCATCGAACGCAACATCTGGAGCCCGCCTGTCCCCAGGCGGTCGTCGAAGGACGCAAAATTCACCGAAGGACGCCAACCGCATATGCACACATCGATGGCATTTCTAACGAAGTTGGCATTCTTAATCAACGACATTGACCTTGCAAACTAGCCAATCGCCCGGATCAACTTCTCGGAAACCGCATCCATTCGCCGTGTCAGGGCCAAATCATGCCGCGGTGATGGGCTGGCCCCTTTAAACAGAGTTCGCGCCCGAAACGCTTCCTCCAGAGCGTTACGCAACTGACGATTGACATCACAAATAATCTACATCACAAACCCTCCTAGTTTCGATTAAACCGATAGGTTGTAAAATCGATCTCCGAATCTCCATCCGAGACCGGGCAGAGCGGAATGATGCCGCGTGGGTTGAGTGTGAGGCTAACCGGCACAGCGTCAACTGGAATCTCGATATGCGTTTTCGGACCCGAAACCTGCATGGTTACCAGCTTTTCCCCGCTTGCAAGTCGAACACTGATCTCGACCGATAAACGATAGGGTCTCCCAAACTGCACCACATCGAACGCAACTACCCCGCCACCATCGGTTCGATTCAAGTTAACGCCATCGAGCCGGATCTGCGGCAGACCTTTCCTTTCGAGCCATTGATCAAAAAACCAGTTGTAGTCTTTCCCGGTGGTCTTGTTAACAGCGGAGATAAAGTCTGCCCACTCCACCGCCTCGCCTGTTGGATGGCCCGAATAGAATGCTGCCACGGAGCGCAGCATCTGTTCCTGGCCGATCTCGTCTTCCAGCACGCGCAATACCTTGCTGCCCTTATCGTAGCCGATCGCTGACGACGTTCTCTCCAGTGTATCGAACGACTTTGCTACTGGCGCGGCATCGTAACTGTGGCCGGACTGTCGGTATTCACGGAACAGGGCATCCTGTGTCGGGCGACCCTCGCCATCTCCAGTCATCCGATGGAAGAGATTGTCCGAATAGTCGGCCATCGCTTCATTCCACATCGAATGGAGATAGCTGTTATCGACTGCGCCACCCCACCAGGTGTGAGACAGCTCATGCGGGATAAGGTCGGGAAGCGATCTTGGCCCAAATGTCGCAAAGCTGTAGGCCTCTAGAGCCATCTCAGTGGCCCAGTGAGATTGTACTACGCTGTAACGCGTGTACGGAAAGGCTCCAAAGTGGCTCTCGTAAAACCGCATCGACTTCGCAACGACATCGATGCAGCGGTTCGCAAGATTTGAGTCCGGATCCAGCAAATACACGTACAGCCTGTGCCCATCCACCTCCCTGGAAGTAACCGTGTACTTGCCCATATCGAGGCTGAAGAAGCTGACCGGAACCTGGTTATGGAAGGTGTATCTGTGGGCTCCATCGGGCAGGTTGTCGGTCGATTGAAGCTCTCCCTGGCCAACAGCGCTCCAACCCTTTGGTGTCTCGACGATGACCGTCGAAGTTGCAGGCAGACGCGCGATCGTTGGGTACCAGTAGGAGGCTAATGAAACCTCGTCGCTGTGTACAAAATCACCGTCCGAATGTGACAGAATTCCTGAGTACTTGAGCGTAAGGTTGAACGTTTTCGCCTCGGGTGTCTGGACCGTGATAACGCCGCCTATCTGCTGGAACGGCGCAAGCTTCTCTTCGCCGCCGTTCACCGAGGCGCGAATATCAGTTACTTTGAAGTCCGGGGAGATATGCATGATAGCGAAACCCGGATCATGGTCGCCGACATGCTCTACCCGTACACGGTCGGCTAAGGACAGCGACTTCCTCTCGATGTCGGCATGAACGCTGATCTCATTATCACGAATGCGGTATCCGGCCGGATCGTCCTCTCGCTGCTCATCACCAATCATCCAACCGCGATCGGTCTTTGCGAGGTGATAGATATGATCAAAATCGGTTTCGCAGGAGTGCCACGCATGGAAGACGATGAGCCAGCCCGGATCGGGTGATCCCTCTCGTGGTGAAGGGGTGATCGCACCAACCTCCCACTTTGCAGTTGAGGTAGATCGCACCCACTCTTCCGTTTTGCCGGCTTCAGGCGTTGAGATCTCGGCGAGCGCTTCTGGCTCGTGTCGATTTACAAAGCTGAATGCTTTGCTCACGAGTGCGGTGACTTCTGCGGGCGGATCTGTCTTTTCGGCCTGTCGGGCAGGCTTTCCCGCACTGGGGAACGCGTTTAAACAGGTTCCTATCGAAATCAGGAGTACCGCGAGCAGTATAACCTTCATAAATCTGGAGGAGTTGTAACGTAAGAAAACGAATTCGGAATGCATCCGAAGATTCACAGAGCCCCGCCTTTCAACTTGAACTGACGCAGGGTTTACCTGGGTGCCCGGCGACAGGATAGAGAACAGATGAGTATTAATTCGGCCTGGCCCTGCTGTCCGCAGGCCGCGAACTTCCTAGAGAATACCTGCGACCGATTTCTGGCGGCAAATCCGCGAGTACAATCGATGTCCGACACGATGCTGCGGAAAGCTGGCGTAGCCATTAAGGACCTGGTAGATCATTGGACGCTGCCAGATAGCCCAGAAATTCGACAGACTCTGTTCGATGCTGGTTTTGAGCATCGCCTTACGGGGGATGCGGATCCAGTTTGGCTGTGCCCCAATGCAAGGCTGGCACGCGTGCGACTATCAGGTGATATTAATACGGTTCGAATGGCGCTTGCAGTTGAAGATATCACAGCGTTTGAGGATGCCTGGAATTTGCCTTCTGCCGGCAGGCACGGCGATGTAGATTCTGGATACGAAGAGGCGCACTGGAACCTCACCGCTGGCGAGCTTGCCGCCGTCGTTCGGATAGGATATGGCGGATTTCGACCGGGAGACTTAAGCGCTACCTATCAACGCGCCATTCATCAAATCCGGTTAAGGCTTCGCGGCCGGGATCGTGGAACCCCAGATGATGCTATTGGAGCGATCAATACGGCTGCAGAGTTACTGAAAGGAGTCGTAGAAGAGATCGGCGCCGAGCGCGCGGCCGATGAGTTTTTTGCCGCAGAGCGAGAGTACTATACATCCAGAAATCGCGCAGCAGCACTTCAGTGTAATCTTCAGTGCGAGCTTGGCATTGGCTGGGCAAATCAGGACCATCATACTTATCGAAGCTCTCGCGAAGCATTCATAAGCCTGATGGGGCTATGGGAAATCCTTGGCTTCACAATGCGCGAACGATACTATGCTGGCGCCGAAGCGGGATGGGGTGCCCAGATTGTAGAGCATCCGGTCAGTCGCGTCGTTATATTCTCGGATGTAGATCTCGCGCCCGATGAGCTAAATATCGACTTCTCATCCGAGCCGTTGGCAGGGCGATCCGATATGAATCTCGGCACAATCGGGTTGTGGTGCGCACTGCATGGAGATAGTATCGGCTGTGCGGGCATGCATCATCTGGAATGTGAGTACGACTTTGATGCCGTAAGCGAATCGCTGGCAGCCGTCGACATTGGCGTGATGCCGCCATTCACTGATCTGCCCGTTCTGAAACAGGCGTTCACGAACGCAGAGGTGTGGTCCGTAGCAGCAGACCATCTGAAACTACTTGAGTTTCGCGGCGACATTAGTAGTGAACAGGCCGATAGATTCAGTCGCTGCGGGGCAGCAGGAAGTCACCTTGAGATCCTGCAGCGTCGAGAAGGCTTCAAAGGATTTAACAAAACGGGTGTAAGCGCGATCATTCTGGCGACCGATGCTCGTAATTAGTTAATGAGGTATGTGGATCAGGTTCAGCGTTGCCTGAGGAGAGTAATGGCGCATGGCGTACAGCAATAGCAGATCAAATTGGAAGCGGAATCTCAAGTGTGCCCGGGCAAGATGTGGCCATGTCGGCGCTGTGATAACGACACTGGCGCTAAGCGTTGGAGCCGCAGGCGCTCAGACTGATTCTGCGATTCACATCGATGCCGGAATTGTGAAAAACCATATCACACCCTGGATGGTCGGCTCCTGCATCGAAGATGTCAACCATGAAATCTATGGTGGACTCTATGCGCAGCGTATCTTTGGCGAGAGTTTCGAAGAGCCTCCCACGCCGGTTAGCCCCGTTGCAGGATGGACTGCCTATGGTGGGCAGTGGCGGCTCGATGGGGATGCCCTCCACGTTAATGCAGATCAGGGCGCAAAACTTATAAACGATCGAACGGAGATTGCAGACGGCTCGGTGAGCTGCGATGTAAAGCTATCGGATAAGCAGGGCACAAACGCCGCGATTCTCGTTCGAGTTTCAGATCCTCATACCGGAGCAGACAACTGGAATGGCTACGAGGTAGCCATCAGTGCGAGAGATCAGAATGTGGCGATACATCGCCATCACAACGACTGGCATCTTCTCAAAACTGCGCCAGCCAATATCCCAGCCGGGCGGTATATTCGGATGCGTGTGGTGATGTCAGGTAAGACGATTTCGCTCTACCTCAACGATGCCGCTCAGCCCGCAATCGAGTTTACAGATGATAAGGACCCTCTGATCTCAGGGCGCATCGGCATTCGAACCTGGGAATCGGACGCCTCATTCAGACATGTGAGCGTTAACACAGGCAAAGAAAGCGATCTCGCTCTTCGCGCATCCGATCTTGCCTCCTTTGGCATAAGCGGCATGTGGGATCGTATCGAATCGGCGGATGCGCATGCCACTTATGAATGGGACTCAGATAATCCCTTCAACACTGCGCACTCCCAGAGTATTCAGCTTCCAGCCTCATCCAGCGGTTCCGCTGGTGTTGCAAACCGGGGCCTAAATCGCTGGGGGATCGCGTTCCGGAAAAATCAGAAGTTTGCGGGAAGCCTCTATGTGCGCACCAAAGACTACCACGGGCAGATAACTGTTGCGCTGCAGACCGCAGATGGCAGCAAAACCTACGCCGTTCAGAAGCTAAATGCACCGGGCACAGAGTGGAAACGCCTGGAGTTCTCGCTTTTAAGCCCTATTGAGGATGCCAATGGCCGCCTTGGGATCTGGATAGATCGGCCTGGCAAAATCTGGCTCGATCAGGTAACCCTTTGGCCAACCGGCAGCGACCTGTTTCACGGTCAGCCAATCCGGGCAGATATCGCGAACGGGCTCAAGAAAGAGGGTGTCCGGTTCCTGCGTTACGCTGGAAGTATGGTGAATGCTCCCACCTACCGCTGGAAGTACATGTTGGGAGATCGGGATAAGCGACCTCAGGCTGTCGGCACCTGGTATCCGCAATCTACGAATGGCTTCGGCATCGAAGAGTTTGTGCGCTTCTGCCGGGACGCCCGCATCGAACCGGCCTTTGCCATAAATATTGATGAGACCGCTCAGGATGCCGCAGATATGGTGGAGTACCTGAACGGCGCTGCAGATACGCCCGGCGGTAAGCGCCGCGCAGAAAGCGGCCATCCCGAGCCGTATGGCGTGCGCTACATTGAGATAGGCAACGAAGAGGCGATAGATGGCAATGCCGCCTGGTATCAGCACTACATAGAGCGATTTGAAGTTCTCGAGCCGGCATTGCATGCGAAGGATCGCGGGCTGCAGCTTGTAATCGCCGCCTGGTGGAGGCCCGGCGATCCGCATTGCCGCGAGATCGTCCACAAATTTACTGGCAAAGCTGCGCTTTGGGATGTGCATGTTGGCGGCGATGGCTTGCGCGATGGCGAAGACGTTGACAATGTGATGACCGAGATGCAGGCGAAGTTCCAGGAGTGGGCGCCAGGAACCAGAATGAAGGCGGTCATTTTCGAAGAGAACGGCGGACGACACGATGTACAACGTGCGCTTGGCCACGCACACATTCTAAATGTTACCGAGCGGCACGGTGACTTCGTTCTTATCGACTGCCCAGCAAACTGCCTGCAGCCCTGGCTGCAGAACGATAATGGGTGGGACCAGGGGCAGCTATTCTTCACGCCAGATAAGGTTTGGGGCATGCCACCCTACTTTGCGCAGCAGATGGCCGCCGCATCGTATCAGCCCATTCGTGTTCAGAGCGAGGTCATCAGTCCGAGTCGCGATCTGGATGTAACCGCAACAGTGAGCACCGAAGGCACAACGCTCATTATAAAGGTCGTCAATCTCGGTAGTGCGGCGCATAGATCGATGATCAATCTGGATCAATTCGAAGATCCAAAGTCAACGGCACGCACGTGGACGCTGGCTGGTGAACTTACAGCGGTCAACTCACCGCAGGAACCTGAACACATCCGACCAGTTGTGAGCTCAATTACAGGGGTTTCCAGACACTTTGAGTACAACTTCCCAGCGTATTCTTACACTGTGATCAAGCTGCAGCGCGCCCAATAGGGGAAGGCGATCCCCATCGCCTTCCCGTGCGCTTAGTTCCCTCCGGCTCCGCCGGTACTTCCCTCGCGCTTGCGCGTACTTCCCTACTTTAGCTAGTTCCCTCCGGCCAGTCGGTTATCCCCTGATCTGTCGGGAACCTTGCTCCCTCCTGCTCCGTCCCCTGATTGCAGCTCTCGAAGGCAGCACACGCAGCCGTCACAAAAAGAAATACAGGCGGCTGCCCTAAACTATCTTGTGACTGCCGTTAGGATAGCCAATCCATTGTTTGGCTGGAAGTGATTCTGTTTATGAGCGCGCGGATATCTAGCTTGGCGCATTGCGCATTTGTAGTCACGAGCCTATTCGTCGTGTGCAGTACCAAAGCCATTGCTCAAGCGGTCGATCCACCTGTGCCTCCTGCAGGAACAGTTCAACCGCATGTAACACCAGTGGCATCGCCTCCCGACATAAAAATTGGCGCAGATATCACACCAATCGCCATCACAGCAGCTGAAGCTGGACGCATCGCGCTCCAGAAGAGCCCAGCACTGAGGCTTGCTCGTGCTTCGCTGCTTGGCGCGCACGGCAATACGATCGCAGTCAACAGCGGGCTGCTTCCAGCGATCGGCCTAAGCGCCAGTGCTCTCCTGACAGATCCGATCCGTGGCAGCGGTTCAACGTCAAATAGTTCAACAAACTCCGCAAGATCGTCCTCAAATGGGTCAGTTTTAGGCAGCTTGAGCGGTAGCCTATCGCTTACACAATTGCTGTTTGATTTTGGTCATACTGTCGCCCTTGTCAGGCAGGCTGCCGCTCTTGAAACTGCCGCATCGCATGGTCTTAGCAGAGCGCAACAGGATGTCGTTTACCAAACGAGCGCTGCCTACTATCTGTTCTCGCAGAACACCGGTCTGGTGACGGTTCAAGAAGCAAACGTCAAAGATCGGCAGGCGCAGCTCGATCTCGCACGAGCGCGTCTGGAGGCCGGCCCTGGTGAGCCAGCCGATCTGCTGGCGGCACAAACGAACCTCGCCGAGGCGATACAGCAGCTGGTGCTTGCCAGAAATGCCGCACTGGCTGCGCGTATAAGCCTTGCGCTTACGATGGGCATAGATGCCCGCACGCCGATTGCCTGTACCGCTTCACTAGATAACGATCCGCCAGTAGACTTTGCAGCGATCTATGCAAAGGCGTATACAGCTCGTCCAGACCTGCTGCAGTCGCTTCAACAGCTTCGTGCGGCAGGTTATGAGCTTAAGGCTGCGCAAACAAACAACAGCCCTTCCATTGGGCTTGTTGGCAGCTTTAACACTGCCGCCTCCAGCGACTCAAGCACCAGCCAGTCTGCAGTGATTGGCATCGGGCTTACCTGGGCCATCTTCGACGGCTACTACTCTCGAGGCAGACGCATTTCTGCTCAGGCCGATCTGGATATTGCAAATGCCAATCTGGCCCAGCTTCAGCTTAGTATCGGGTCGGACGTGGCAACGGCATGGACCGCGTTGGAGTTTGCCCGGCAGCGTGTGCCGATAACTCAGAGCGAGGTTAAAAATGCCGCGGAAAGTCTGCGTATCGCATCCGGCAGGTTCAAGGCAGGGGCGGGTCCTTTTCTCGCTGTCACGGATGCAGAAGCCTCGCTTGTAACCGCCCAACAGGCGGTCGTTACTGCCACAACGGCCGTATACACCGCACAGGCCGCACTTCGGCACGCAGCAGGAGATTCAAAATGAAATTCAAGAATTGCGATGCCGAATTATTGTCGTGTAGTGAGGTCGGGCCATGACCACCGCTGTTCCCGCTAGCCCGCCGCCGCAGATACCAGTGGCGGCTGAACCAGCAACGAAGCCATCAAGTGGCAGCATAAAGAAGGTTGCCATCAGGTTAATTATCTTGTTGGTTATTATCTTGGCCTGTTACCTGATTTGGGGAAAGATGCACACTCCGGCGAACACGAACCTAAATACCACTAAGATTGTTCGTGGAGACTTGATAGAGACGGTTACTGCAACCGGCTCTATTACGGCTCAGACCGGTGCGGAAGTGCATATAGGATCTCAAATTGTAGGCAGAATAAAACGCCTCGCAACGGATGTTGGCAGTTATGTAAAGGCTGGACAGCTCATCGCTGAGCTTGACTTGCCAGATCTTCAGGATCAGCTCAACCAGTCTCGTGCAGCACAAATGCAGGCAGAGACCAAATATGCCCAACAGGTTTCCGGCACCAACATGGTAGTGACACAGTCAGCATCGTCTGCAGACGTGGCCAGGCAGGCCGTTACAAGTGCGATGCAGAAGCTGATGGCTGCGGAAGCCAACGCGAAGCTCCAACAACAGCAAACACCAACCGATATCGAGAAAGCTTCTACCGCTCTCTCTACTTCGAAGTCTGTACAGGTGCAAACGCAGGCTGGCGCAGCCTTGCAGATTAATACTGCTCAGGAGGCGGAAGTTCAGGCCAAAGCAAACGCAACGAATTCTGCGATTAACCTTGTGTCTGCGACGACTCTGTACAATCAAGGTTTCTCAGCCAAAACTGACCTTGATACTGCAAGGGCAGCAGATGGCGTTTGCCAGTCTCTCGTAAGGTCATCAGTACACAACGTTGCGCTTGTGCAGCAGAAGGTTACGGCGGACCTGCAAGCCGCGAGTGACTCGGTGGCTTCTGCAAAATCGGTTCTGGATGCTGCTAACTCAGAGACACAAACGGTGCTTGCCCGAGTTGCAGATGTTGCGGATGCCGCCGCAGTTGTTCAGCAGGCTCGCGCTAATCTTGCGGCAGCGCTCGCTAACCGTGTGAACAACACGCTCAAACAGCAGGACGTTCTTACGGCCCAGCAGGCTGTGAAGCAGGCGAAGGCCCTGGTGGCATACAGCCAGGCCCAGATGGACAAGTCCGTCATCAGGTCGCCCATATCGGGCACCGTACTCCAACTGTCATCTCAGCAGGGCGAAACCGTCGCGGCAGGCCTAACGACGCAGACACTTCTCATTGTCGCCGACCTGAAACGACTGGAAGTGGACGCGTTTGTAGATGAAACAGATATCGGAAAGGTTGCCCTCGGGCAGCACGCTCAGTGTACTGTCAGCGCCTTTCCGGGTGAGACATTCACAGGAACCGTAACCAAGATTGCCTCTGGCTCAACCATACAGCTTGCCGTTGTCACTTACGACGTGACGGTTGCTATTCAAGACCCTAAACACAAGCTAAAGCCTGATATGACATCCAAAGTTATCATCGAAACAGGTCATTTGCGGAACGTAATTCTAGTAAAGGCGTTTGCAGTTCAGCTCGGTACTTCCGGATCTTCGGTCAATGTACTTAAAATGAGCGACGGCAAGCAGACAGTTGTTGCAACACCAGTTAAGACAGGCGGCACCGACGGCATAAATATCGAGATCACATCCGGTCTCAAAGAAGGCGACACGGTTGTGCTTGCTGGCGCGACTGCAACAACGACCGCGAGGCCCGCATCGTCTCCGTTCGGCGGCTCCAGAGGGGGAGGCGGCGGTGGACGCTGATAATCACGTAAACCTGCTGAGCTTGCGGGATATCTACAAGATCTACACAATTGGCGGCCAGGAGGTGCACGCTCTCGACGGCGTTTGCCTCGAGGTGAACGTTGGCGAATTCGTCGCGATTATGGGCCCATCCGGGTCAGGTAAATCGACGCTTATGAACATGATTGGATGTCTCGATGTGCCGACAAGCGGTACCTATAAGATTGATGGTGTAGAGGTTTCCACGCTTGATGGCGATGCGCTTGCCGCGATTCGCAACAGGAAAATAGGGTTCGTCTTTCAGGGATTCAATCTGATTGCCCGAACCAGTGCGCTTGAAAACGTGGAGCTGCCATTGATGTATGGTCAGCAGGGCGACCGCAAAGCAGCTGCAACGGCCGCACTGGTACGCGTGGGCCTTGGAGATCGATTAGATCATACATCGAGTGAACTATCTGGTGGACAACAGCAGCGCGTAGCAATCGCCAGGGCCATCGTATCGAAACCCAGACTTATCCTTGCGGACGAACCAACGGGAAACATCTCAACACTGCAGAGTGAAGAGATTATGCAGATCTTCCAGCAGCTCAATGACGACGGCGTGACTATTGTAATGGTTACGCACGAAGAGGACATTGCGAGACATTGCAAACGTCGTGTAGATATGCGCGACGGCAAGGTAGTTGGCGACGGACCCGTCAAGGATCGGCTTATGGCTGGCGACGTCATCGAGCAGTTAAAGCGCCCTCTGGTTGCAGAGCCGGCCGCAGTTCCGGCAGGAGTTTGAAATGGGACTGCTCGAGTACTTTCGCCTTGCCGTCCGCGCGCTTAAGAGCAACAAGATGCGAACGGTGCTCACAATGCTGGGAATCAGCATTGGAGTCGCAGTTACCATTCTGGTGGTCGCCATTGGGGAAGGTGCAACCAAGAGCGTAGCCGACCAGGTGAATGGTCTCGGAACCAACCTCCTCACCGTTCACCAGGGTCCAAGACAGATGAAGCTGACCGCTGCGACGAGAAATGCGCCAACACAAACTCAAAGCACGCTCACGCTTGACGACGCGCAGATGGCAGCAACGATGTTTCCAGATACCATCGCGGCTGTAGCCCCGCAGGTTCGTGGCAACATCCAGGTTCGCCTGAATGCTTCCAATGCACAATCCACTGTACTTGGAACCACTCCGCAATACATGATTGTAAACAACGTTACGATGCGCTCCGGCAGATTCTTTACCATGCTGGAGGCTCAGGGCAACCTCAAGGTTTGCGTAATCGGAAATACTACTGCCGGCAATCTGACGGGAAACCCCAATGCCGACCTAACAGGTCAGACCATATCCGTAAATAGAGACGATTACTTGATTATCGGCATGCTAACGCCCAAGGGCACCGGTACCGGTGGTCCAGATCCGGATGACATGGTCATGATGCCGGTCACGACGGCAATGCAGCGTGTCCTCGGCGCAAAATACATATCCGACTTCTCAATTAGCTGCATATCTCCAACAATGATGGTAATGGCTCAACAGCAGGTAACCGCGCTCCTGCGACAGAGGCATCACCTGATGCCTCCGTTCCCGCAAAATGATGACTTCGTTGTCAACAATCAGACAGATCTGCTAGCACGCTCTCAAAATGTCACGAAAACCATGACGATGCTGCTTACAGCTGTGGCCGTTATCTCACTCGTGGTTGGTGGGATAGGCATCATGAACGTGATGCTGATGTCCGTGAAGGAGAGAACACGAGAAATCGGTATCCGTAAAGCGATAGGGGCGAGATCGCGGGATATCTTAATGCAGTTTCTCATCGAAGCCAGTATCATCTCCGTGCTCGGCGGCATCGAAGGCGTCATCCTTGGAGTTGTCAGCGCGGTTCTTCTCGCATCGTTCGGCGGTTGGAACACCATTATAAATCCCATGGCGCTTGTGCTTGCAGTAGCTGCTTCCGCCAGCGTCGGCATCTTTTTCGGGATTCACCCTGCCCAAAAAGCTGCCGCCATGAACCCGATAGAAGCGCTGCGATACGAATGACGCCGATAGGGAATAGGGTAAAGAGGTAATACCACATGATTCATTGGCCAGAAGGTGACCAGGGTGAGCATTATAGCTATCATCATCTTTGCGCTGTGCTATCTGGTGATCATTGCAGGGGAGCACTCTCCCAGAAAACTAGATCGCCCGGCGGCAGGATTGCTTGGCGGTGTGGCCATGGTGGCATTTGGCGTGCTCCGCAGAAAGGAGGCGCTGCAGGCTATCGACTTTTCCACAATCGCACTCCTATTGGGGATGATGATCGTCATCCACTATGCGACCTCGTCTGATCTCCTAAATACTCTCGCCGAACGGCTTGTCCAGCGCAGCAACAGCCCCCGTCAGCTGCTTGTTATCGTGTGCATTGCCTCTGGCGTTCTTTCGGCGCTCTTCATCAACGATACGATCTGCTTGCTGATGACGCAACTGCTCCTCACCGCGACGCGGCGAGCAAAGCTGAACGCTGAACCCTATCTGCTGGGTCTGGCGACAAGCAGCAATGTCGGTTCGGTCATGACAATCACGGGCAACCCGCAGAACATTCTCATTGGGCAGTCCTCGGGCTGGTCCTGGATGGGCTTTGCGCTTCGAATGGCGCCTCTTGGTCTTATCTGCCTTGCAATAAACACCGCCATAATCGCGTATCTGTATCGCAAATCGCTATCAGCGCTGCCGTTTCAACATGGCGCTGAAAGCGAAGTACCGCACGTCGCGCTGCAAAAACGCCTCGCAGTAAAATCAATAGTGGTCCTGGTGGGATTGTTGGCCGCCTTTGTGTGCGGCGCGCCACTCGACCTTTCTGCTCTGATTGCAGCAGGCATTTTGTTAGTCTGGGCGAATAGGTCTACGGAAGAGACGCTTGCTGCGGTCGACTGGCAGCTTCTACTGTTTTTTGCGGGACTTTTTGTTATTGTGGAAGGCATTACAAAGACACAGGGGCACCGACTGATGCAATTGATGCCTATATTCACACAGCGCCCAGGCAGTTTCCAGCAGGTAAGCTATTTCTCGTTTGGATCCATGGTGGGCAGCAATGTGTTTAGCAATGTGCCCTTTGTGATGCTGCTGCGGAGCTTCATCACTTCACTTCCTCACGCTCCGCTGCTCTGGCTCATCCTTGCAATGGCTTCCACCTTTGCTGGCAACCTAACCATGCTGGGAAGTGTGGCTAACCTTATCGTTGCTCAGGGTTCACAGAAAGAATGCCCGCTCTCATTTTCGGCGTTTCTCAAGGTCGGTATCCCTACAACCGTCCTAACTACACTTGCAGGGTCATGTATTCTCTGGCTGTATCATGTTTTGAACTTGGCTTAATCACTGTTTCCACTTCACTAATGTCTTGGTCTGCAAATCGAAGCGCCGTCGCGAGCGCTTCGGTCCTATATCTGGGCTTATATCCTGACCCCTATTCGTACGATTGGATGGTGTCGACGGTGATGTCGACGGTGATAGCGGCGATGATATTGGGCCGACGCCGGCATTACCAGGCTGCCAAGCACTCCACATGCGAGTATGAGTACGAGATATCGTTTCAGCATTGGGACTTCCTCCACTAAACTGCGCGGCCGAGTAGCCGCTGCACACCTGAACGACGCCGTGAGCGCTGCATGTGTTCATCTCGTTTGTAATGCGCATGCACACTGTCAATCTGCGTATTTCGATTGCCGCCCAAACGAGACAGATCTGAGGATCGCAAGAAAAACTACCGCTCCAACAAATGCGACGCCGGTGCTTCCAACCCACCCGCCATAAGAGTAACCCAAGAAAGCAGTAAATAACGATCCGCCGATAAAGGCGCCAATAATCCCCACAACGAGGTCGCCCAGGATTCCTCCGGCGCCCTCACTTGGCACTATGGACTTCGCAAGAAGGCCTGCGATAATGCCAACAATTATCCAAAACAGTAAATGGTGCATGCTTGATCCCTCGATTCGTGCGGACTTCGACTCAATTAATGCTCAGGCAAGCCCGCAAACGTATGAGCTTGGCCCAACACAAAATGTTCCAGCTGTTAATCTCGTCCTCCGGTCCTTAATCTTGTGGCTAAATTCCAGGAACAGATCGAGCCCTGGTTACGTTATGCGACTGAGCATACACGCTTATGGAGGTTATCGATATGGATAGCAACGTGATAAAAGGAAAAGTGAAGCAGGCCGAAGGCAAGCTCGTGGACGCAAAAGGCGATCTGACAACGAGCCCCGCGGATGATATCAAAGGCAAGCTGATGCAGGTCGAAGGCAAGGCTCAGGTGCTCGTTGGCGAAGCCAAAGACAAAGTAAGAGAAATCCTGAAAAAGCACCCGTAATGGCATAGCAGCAATGCCACTAAAAACCGCGCGCCGAAATCACAGTTGGTTTTCGCCGGACACTCATTAATAGTTAGAAAAGACCGTGTGGCAGTTCATTCGGGCTGCCTCATGGGTCACAAAGGTACCCAATCGTGAAGAAGTTATTACGCAATATATCCCTCATCACCGCGCTATCAGCCGTAACGGTTGTAATCATTGCTGGCTGCAATCAGGGCATTCCCGGCGGCGCCGGAAAGATCGACTCGTCGTTGACTAAATCTCAGGTAATCCAAGCGGATGATACGTTTAATTTGAGCACTCCGATGCTGCCAACGTCGATCAAACAGGGTGAACGCATAGAGTCATCCATTGGCGTTAAGCGAGGCAAGAGTTTCGATTCGGACATTAAAGTGAAGTTCGGTGAGCTTCCAACAGGTATCAGGATTGAACCGTCATCACCTACGATCAAACATGGTGATGAAGATGTGAAGGTCGCAATTATAGCTCGCAGCGACGCTTCTCTGGGCGATTTCACTGTTGATGTTACCGGGCATCCAGAAAAAGGCGCCGATGCACTTATCAGTTTCAAGCTGACCGTAGCGAAAAAGTAGTTGCGATAAGGGGTCAATTACGGCTTAAGTTACCGTTTTACAACTAACAATACGCTGGTCTAGGCAGGCTGCTGCGCTAAGGATTTGCGGTCCATAGCGAAGTTAAGCCTGCCTATGCGCATTTTGTTCAGCATAATCTGTATTCAATGTAACGATATGTGATATTATCAGTCCTACTGTTTATAACGGGCGTGGTCTGTTTCGATCATCGTTGGCTCGTTCAGCCCCGTAATTAGCTCACTCAATTCTACTGGTCCGGCAAGCCGTTCTGGGTTCAGGTGCGGCAGCAGGAGTTCTACGCATTGGTTATTCGCGAACAGACACGGCTACCCTTAAGCATCTTGGCATTTGCTGGTTTTCTCGGTCTTTTGGCGTGGGCTGCAGTGTCCACGAATGCAACTCCAGGATCGAAGCCGCCTTCACCGTCCGGTAATGGGCTCGAGAGGCAGTTCAGCACCACCATCAAGCCCTTCCTACAGAGCTACTGCGTCGATTGCCATGGAGCGCAGAAGCCGCAGGCGCAGCTCAATCTCGCCTCCTTTACCGATCTCAACACTGTCATGCGCGATTCCGGCCACTGGGCGCTTGTGCTGGATAAGCTCAACGCTGGTCAGATGCCGCCTTCCGGAAGCCGCAAGCCAGACGCTCGCACCGTGCAAACCGTAACAGCATGGGTACGCGCCGTTAGAGCTTACGATTCGGAACGAAATGCAGGCGATCCCGGGCCAGTTACGGCGAGAAGGCTAAGCAACGCTGAATATGATTATACGATCCGCGATCTAACGGGTCAGGACTTGAGGCCGACAAAGGAGTTTCCCGTCGACCCAGCCAATCAGGAGGGCTTTGATAACTCCTGCGAATCGCTTACCCTTTCGCCAGCGCTCTTAAAGAAGTACATGCAGGCCGCGCGCGATATTGCAGATCATCTGGCGCTTACCTCAACTGGGATCGAGTTCGCCTCTCATCCCGTACTCGCGGATACGGATAGGGACAAGTTCTGCATTCTACGAATCGTCGATTTCTACAAGAAACAGCCAACAGATATCGCCTCTTATCTCTTTGCGGCATGGCAATACAAGAATCGCACGGCACTTAATCGGTCAGATACATCGCTAGAAACTATTGCACATGCCAATGGAGTCAGTGCGCGTTATCTTGAGACGATCTGGCACATGCTTAATGAGCCTGGCTATAAGGTCGGCCCGATCGCGCGGTTGCAGGCGAGCTGGAATCAGCTTCCGATACCTCAAAATACGGGGCAGGGCAGCGCCGCAGTTAGAGATCAATGCGCCCAAATCCGTGATTGGGCGTTGAGCACTCGAAAAAAAGTCGCCTGGAAGTTTCCCAACCTGAACGTTCCCGCGGGCTTTTCTGTTGGCGGACAGTGTTTTGTTCTATGGAAGGACCGCGAGTACGCCAGCCATCGGCGGATGCTCTACACGGATGCCCTGCAGGTTGGGGGCGTAGGTCATACACATGTCATCGAACCGCATCGCCCTGGCAACCCGACCAATCAGAAGAAAACTGTCACCGATGCCGCCGACCCGGATCTCTTTGTCCCTCAAGATGAAGCATCTCGTGCGCCTTTCCTGGCATCGTTCGGCGAGTTCTGCAATGTGATCCCGGATGCGTTCTACATCTCAGAACGCGGACGCATGTTTGATGATTCTGACGATAAGGGAAGGCTGCTGACCGCTGGGCTGCACAACTCTATGGGCTACTTCCGCGACGATACACCGCTAATGGAGCTCATCCTGGATGATGCCGGCCGCAGCCGCCTGGATCACATGTGGCTCGACTTTAATCAGATTGCGTTTGTACCGGAGAGAATGCATCTCGAGTTCTTCCACTACGAGCGTGCAGAATCGGCAACGATCACAACACCGGAGTTCAACTTTGTGCGCTCAGAAGACCCGGATGCGACATCGGATGCCAAAATCAAGCGCTTTGCTGAAGTCTATCTTGCCAAGGCGCGCCGAAACGGCGGCGAACCAGCGGCAATTCAGGCGATTGTCGATCATTTTAAGTGGGTCTCAACGACAATTCGGGCGACAGAGCGTGGGAGAATAACCTCGGAGCCGGTCCAGGTTAAAGGACTTGTAGATTTCGCGGGTCGCGCGTTCAGACGGCCGTTGACCGAGGCTGAAAAGTCAGAAGTAGTTGCCTTCTACCAATCCCTGCGCAAACGTGACGGGCTTTCACATGAGGATGCGATGCGCGACGCTATCGTCAGCATCCTGATGTCGCCCAAGTTCCTGTTCAGGATCGATCTTGGCCCAGTAGCGGATCTGCCCGTAACCACAAGTCACGTTTCCCAGGCAGCGCTGCAGACACACAGGCCAGGCGGCAATCCGGTAGAGCCGCTCACAGATTATGCTCTCGCAAACAGGTTGAGCTACTTCTTGTGGGCCAGCATGCCCGATAAAGAGTTGATGGCACATGCCGCCACAGGCGATCTGCACCGGCCGGAGGTGTTGTCAGCACAGGCCTCGCGAATGCTCAAAGATCCACGTATCCGTGCACTCGCAGTGGAGTTCGGCGGAAACTGGCTCGACTACCGACGCTTTGAGGAGCACAATGCGGTCGATCGCAATCGGTTTCCGGTCTTTACGGATGACCTTCGGTCCTCCATGTTCGAAGAACCGGTCCACTTCCTGATGGATCAGTTCCAGAACGATCGGCCAATACTTGATATCCTCTATGGCCATCACACCTTTGTAAATAGCCTGTTGGCGAAGCATTACGGCATGACCGATATTCGCCCTGCTTCCGGACAATGGGTAAAGGTAGATAACGCAGAAACCTATGGCAGAGGCGGTCTGCTGCCGATGGCTCTCTTCCTCACGAAGAACGCACCCGGTCTAAGAACCAGCCCCGTTAAGCGGGGTTACTGGGTGGTGCGAAAAGTGCTTGGAGAGGTAATCCCAGCGCCGCCTCCCAATGTGCCGCTGCTGCCTGCCGATGAGAGCAAGATGGGTAAACTTACCCTGCGGCAGGCGCTAGAAGAGCACCGAAAGAACCCTGCGTGCTCGGGCTGCCATGCACGGTTCGACTCCTATGGTCTGGTCTTCGAAGGCTATGGGCCGATTGGTGAGCAGCGGATAAAAGACCTGGGTGGCCGACCTGTTGACGCAAGCGCTCCCTTCCCGGGAGGCGTGGAGTGTACAGGTGTGGCGGGATTACAGGCATTTATTCGCCAGCACCGCCAGCAGCAGTTTGTACAGACCTATACAAGAAAACTGTTATCCTACGCGCTTGGGAGATCCCTCATGCCTTCCGATGATGCGATTATGGATCAGATGCAGCGGGGATTAGCTTCTGGCGGCTATCGCTTTAACTCGATGATCCGAACGATTGTCACGAGCCCACAATTTCTCAATCACAGGGTGTCGGCACGTGTCGCCACTAGCAGTCTTAACGTTCCAGGCGAACCGTCCAAGCGAACGGCGCTCTCCAACCACCCGTCAAAACCTGCCGGTATTTCCGGTTAGAATAGGAATTACACCGATGTCCAATGAGAGCAATCCTAACTCTCCTCAGGTTTCACGCAGAAAGTTTTTACGTGGCGCAGGTGTGATGATGGCGCTGCCGTGGATGGAGTCATTGCCCGTATGGGGCTCGGCATCACCGGGCGGTACGGCAAGCGCTCTTCCAAAGCGGTTTGTGGTTCAGTTCATGGGCACGGGAATTAATCCAACCCATTGGTGGGCCAAGGGTGAAGGGGCTTCTATGGAGCTCAGCAAAAGCCTTCAGCCGCTCGACCCGTACAAAGCCAAACTGAACATGATCAACGGGCTCTTCAACAAGCCCGCCACCAATGTCGGCATCCACCCGGGAATGACGGGAAATATCCTCTCCGGGATGCCGCTCACACGCGGCACCGTTCTGCACGGCGGCACGAGCATCGATCAAGTTCTGGCCGCGCACCTCGGCCAGGAGACAATTCAGCCTAGCCTCATTCTTGCATGTGAGCAGCCGCTCACAGGTTTCCATGAGTCCAACTTCTCCATGGCCTACAGCTCGCATATCTCCTGGCAGAGTCCCGACTCGCCGGTCCCGGCTGAGGTGTACCCTTCTCTGGCTTTCGACAGCCTGTTCGAGAACAGTGGAAGCCGCCGCATGGAGAGCATCCTGGATCGCGTGAGTGAAGAGGCCGTGGGCTTGCGCAAATCGGTAAGTCGGGACGATCGTGGCCGCCTAGACGAGTACCTAACCAGCGTCCGGGAAGTGGAGCAGCGTGCCCAGAAGATGCGCGGGGATCTCGGCAAGGCAGCAGACAGGGCAAAGGACAAGGGAAAGCAGCTTATCGCGATGAAGCGACCGGAGAACGGTCTGCCTGAGGACATTCGGGAGCACATGCGCCTGATGTGCGATATCGTCGCACTAGCGATCCAGACCGATAAGACCCGTATTGCCACTATGCTGATGTGCAGAGATCTCTCTGGCCTCTTTTACCCATTCTTGGACGTTCGAGATGCCCACCATCTGGCGTCGCATCACGACACATCGGATGGTTACGAGCGTATCACCCGCCACTACATCACGCAGCTAGCCTATCTCGCTGGCAAGCTGGACGCGATGAAAGAGGGTCAGGGCACAGTGCTCGATAACAGTTGCCTGCTATGGCTTTCCAGCATGTACTCCGGCTCTGAGCATGATAACTCCAAGTTGCCGGTGCTCACGGTTGGTGGGCTGGGCGGATCTCTGAAGACGGGACGCATTCTCAACTTCCGCGACAAGGGCGACGAGAACCGAAAGATCTGCAGCCTGTACCTTTCGATTATGGATCGCATGGGCGTTAAACTCGATCACTTCGGCGACGCGGCAACTCGCCTCGCCGAGATCTAGCCCTGAATCTTAGTCAGCCACCGTCCGGAGGCAGAACCCTGTCCCCTCTCCACGAGCTTGCGAGCTAATGTGGGAGGGGACCCATTCTTCCACGCCACCTACCTCACCTTAAACCTCAGCCTATGATTGCTGCCTATCTCCCGAATTACAATCTCCGGAATGCCAACCTCGCTTGCAATGTCCGGCCAACCGCTGACAGCTTCGATTACCTCTTCCAGAATATCGGTCACTGTCGATGGAGCGATGCGGACGACCGATGCGCACTTTACGAAGTCTGCAATGGTGAACTCATCCTGTTTGCTATTGATCGTCATCTGATGGCGTGAGGTCCAGTCGCCGTCTGGATTAAAGCTGTACATAATATCGTAGGCGGGCGATAAGCGCCAGATTCCATCTCTCCCCATCAAGAACGCGATGTTCTTTACGTGGTCGTCTTGATTTCTCGCCACGACATTGAACAGCATCCGCCTTACCTGCTCCAACTGCGCTTTACGCGGAAGCTCCAGCCGCGAGATCATCGTAAGCGCCATTTCGTAAGAGTAGGCGCCCGGCATGTTGAAGTCGTAATGTCCGAGCGCACCGAGAGACTGCATATGCAGCTTGGTGCTGGCCGTAGGACGATCAAAGCGGCGCGTCATAAAGTGGCGCCGCCCACACTCTTCCAGCAATCGGCATTCCGTCATCTCGATGCCTGCCCGCTTTGCCATGAGGCTGTAGGCATACTCGATCGCTCCGAAGCCTTTTGGATCGGCGAGCTCGTGATCTCGATTGTTGGATACCCCGTCGAACTTTAAGAGCCAGTGTTCGAACCCGGGGCCAGTATTTACCTGTCCGGAACGAACCTCATTGGTGTCGCGGTTCCATGCGATCACCGCCTTCGCTCTCGCCCCGCCGGCGGAGGTTCCAACGCGCATGATATCGAGGAGCGCATCTTGCTTTTTCTTCTTACCGAAGTTTGCAGAGATCGCGTATCGGTTGGAAAGGACTTCCGATGCGATGCGAACCAGTTCGGCTACTTCGAGCGCGCTCTCCTTCTTGAAAACGGGACCTTCGGATGGCTGAAACTCCAGCGCGCCGAGCCCGCGCGTGCCAATATAACAGAGGCGGTCGACCGCATTGAAGGAGTCCGGTGTCCGGCGCTCGCGTGCCAACCACGCGTTGATGATTGCAGATCCAAACTTATCGGGGAGAGAATCGGAGAGCAGCCCAGGCAGGCCTGCGAAACCCTGACGGCTGAGTTCGGGAAAGGCGTACACGCCGGCCCGCAGTGGCATCATCACCGGTGAGAGCTCGATCCCGCTCTCTAAAAATTCTTCGCCATACTCAAACTGAGCGATGGTGTTTCCGACATCCTGGGACACCGCGCCAATCGTACTACCCCAGAGGCGAACTTCAGCGATCATGCCTCATCACCCCATGTCCATTCGGTTCTTGCCTTCTCCTTAACCACGCGCGCTCGTCTACGCCGCGTCTGTTTGTAGCGCAGCATGTCGATGGGGCTTGGCTCAGGAGCAGGGAGGAGAAGCTCGAATCTTGGGATGATATCCAGGGCACGGCACACTCGCAGAAACACGGATAACTGCGTACCAACCGCGCCGGCCTCCATTCGTTCGATAGTGCGGCGAGATACGCCCGCCTCTTTCGCAAGCTGCGCCTGTGTAAGATTGCGCGACAACCTCTGCGCCTCCATGCGCTCGCCCAACTCTCGCAACAGAACCTCATCCGGCAGATCCGATGTAAGTATCATAATAACACTATTATGGCGTATTAAGCGCACAATATGAAGTTAATTCGCCATAAAAGTCGATATGCCAAATTATACGTCATATATGGCGTATAAGTCTTATTTAGAGGCTACTAATACGCCATATCTGGCGATTTAGTTTCATCGAATGGTCAACCTGCCAAACGGCTACACATGTATCATGTCTTCGGCCATCTTCCGGAGGCGCGCTACCCTGCCCCCTCCCCAACCCCTCCCACATTTGCTCGCAAGCTCGCGGGGAGGGGACAAAATGCGTGCATCGCGGAGCGACATTTAGTCCCGCCGAGATATGATACATTGTTAGGGTCGGGGAGGGGGATGCATTCAGTCCGCACCGCTTTGTACCTACAAATGGCCTCCAGAGATATGATTCATGTTTAGTCCACGCGGTAGGGTCGCTGCTCGGTTCGCTCGCCTCGCCGCCGTTCGGTGGCGGATCAAGAGGCGAAGCGGCGACCGATCCATTCTGCCCGCTTCCCTTATTGACCTCTCCAACCTCACAGACTTCAAAGACGTCATAGGCTTCAAAGACCTAATCCTATCTACCCGAATTGACTCCTTTTCAGCCGTTTGTTACAATGGCTTCAAACCACTGAACGGTACACACATGTTCCCTTTCCTCAGTTTGTTGGCATTCTTGGCTCCTTTTCGCGTAAACACGGCAACAATCACTCTTCGCCCCGCGATGGCAACAGTGGCACTGAATGGCGCGCCGCTGCTTAACGAAACGCCTACCGATGCTGATACTACGCCAGGTGCAGGTCAGATCGAGAGCAGCAAGCCCTACTCCTGGATTACAGCGCCGGGTCCCGATGCCGCAATCGATGTAACGGTAAAGCCCGGTGACACTTGTGACCGGGCGCTGCTTACAATCTGGGATTGGGACAACCGTCCGGTGTACCAGAGCCCATTTGAGGCGAAGGAGACGGCCGCACTGCATATCAGGATCGAAGGGGCCGGCGGCTACCTGCTCACACTCGATGGGCTTTCTGGTAAGGATATCAAGTGGCGACGTATGCGAAGTATTGCAGCTTGTGTCTCCAATATAGGCAAGCAGGCGCAATGGGCAAAATCGCATTTTCAGATCGGCCTGTGCACCTTTCCGGGGAGACAGTCGTGGACGAACGCCTACGGAACCGCTGCACCGCCTGGCCTTACCGCTGAGCAGTCGTGGCGGCTCGATGCTGAATTGACCGCACGAACCGGGGTTCAGCTTGTGCGGCCAGATATCCCAACGCGCGGCGATGAGGGCCCGACGGCCTGGATCGATACGGATCTCCTTGACGCATACACTGCAGAATGCGCTCGAAACGGCATCAAACTGGATCTGCAGATCGGCGCGCCTCCGCCCATTCTTGAGAAGTATGCCAAAGTGACGGATCCCGCCTGGCGCTATCCGCGTGCCGAGGCGCCATACAGGCGCTACGTTCACACGCTGGTTTCGCGGTACGGCAAGCACGCGCGGTTTATCGAAGTGTGGAATGAGCCAGACAATCTGGATTTCTGGCGAGGCACTCCGGAGGAGTTCATCACACAGCATCGCTGGGCGATGGAGGAGATCCGAAAGGTAGATCCGACCATTCCGATCGCGCCAGGTGGGTACTGCATGATGAAGCCGGAGTGGACCCCCATTATGGCAGGGCCAATCGGCAAGATGACCGATTGGTTCGCGTACCACTCTCATGGCGACGTCAATGCCTTACGGAAGATGTTAACAAACCTGAGGACCATTCTGAAGGCTGCAGACGCTGAGAAGCAGAACGTGGTAAACACAGAGATGGGCTGGGCCGCCTGGCGGTTGGACATGGAGAGGATGCAGGCAGCGACTGGCATGCAGAAACTCCTCGAATGCTGGGCAGAAGGCCACCGAGCGGCGTTTCTCTACGCATCCCGGGAGATCGGCGGACCGCGTATGCGCAAAGATCCAGACTGGGGTTATCTCGATTACACTTTCTGCCCTCGGTTTGCCTATGCGGCGCTCTGTGCCTTCATCGACACCTACACAGGCGCACAATTCGAAAGCATCTTGAAGCGCGATGCAGACGTTACCGTTTATCGGTTCAAAAGAGGCGGTGAAACCCTGATCTCGCTCAGCAGTCCCGATAAGACCGTACCGTTAACGCTACAGGGCAACTGGAGCCGAGCAGCGCTCATCGATCCTATGGGCAATCGGTCTCAGCTTCCAGCAGGTTCAAAACTGAATCTCACCGCAAGTCAGTATCCAGTTACCGTCGTGTTAACCAGGGCTGGGAACGTCGAGGTTAGAAGGTAAATAGGTAATTCGGTAATACAGTACCCGCTGGTAAAACACTCGCTAATGTAGTTTCTGCCAAATGGCCCGGTGACGAGACTGATGACCAGATCGACAATGCCCTTGGAGAACTGTCGTAGTGGCCGGGGTAACTCCGGTTTTATTGGACACCAGTGTGTTTGTACACCTCGTGAGAGACGACGAGTTTGGCAGGCGATTGAAGAAGGAACTTCAGTTGCTGTTGGCCAATCCGGTTCCGGCCTTCTGTGTGGTATCGGAGAATGATGCCCTTTTCCGCATTTCCTGCAAGAAATTACCCCACTACCTAACCTGGCAGAGCCAGAACCAAAGCTGAAAGCAGGCTGCCTTTCAGCTATCGGAGGGTAACGGCGTAACGGGACCCTCACCTAACCTCTCCCTCGCCGCTCGCTTGGGCTCGCTAG
>CAIXIX010000424.1 GCA_903919615.1 uncultured Chthonomonas sp. | reverse complement strand
TGGTTTGCGCGTTGTGGTTCTCGAAGATTGCCAAATTCGCGAAGATTGCCAACTTGGTGTGTGAATGCCGATGGCAATCTTCAGCCGGACAGATGTAGCACAGGTCCCCCGTGATGCCGGTGATATTCCATCATTGCGTCTTGCTCGCAGGGCATCTGTTCAAAGGCATGGCATTTATGCCATGTGTGTGTTTTCAACGATCCCGGAATCCGGTCGTTGCTAAGACCGCCAACTTGATGTGCGATGAGGTTTGGCGGAGTTAGTTGGAGGCATTGAGCTCAGTCAGGTTTCACCGTGCTGATAATTTGCAAACACCGCCAATATTTTCTGTAACGAGACTTGGCGGAGATAGGCGGGAGTTTAGCTTTTAAGGTCCGGCAGTTATTCTATGGTTGGCTTGGCCTCGCGGCGTTCAGGGTTATTACTTGGGTGCCGGCGGGCAGTTTATATATTCCATCGTTGGCTGCACATACAGATACAAGGACTTGCACCAAGATTGCGATTATGTTATAAAGTACTTGTTAATGTTGCCAAGGATGTGCAGTTTGGGTTGACCCGAGATTGGGACGTATGTACAGTCGCGAGGGAGACAGGTGGTGCGGTTAAGTGCAAACACAATTGAATACCGAGCGTAGAACGCGTCGATGTTGCGACAGCGGTGTCCGCGTCATTTGCACCACGGCGTACTGTGCTCGTTTCGACCTCAACACTCGGTTACACGACTACAACAAACTGGGATGCCGCAGGCAGAATCGACGGCACGATGGTGACGAACACCTGGGATGCCGCCGGACAGCAGCTAACAAGTCAGGATGTAACGGGTGTTACCAGCCTGCTCTGGGATCTGAACGGTCGCCAGATAGCTACCCAGAATCCGACAGGTATCAACCTGACGAACACCCCCGATCCACTTGGTAACCGCCTGGTGCTGGCCGATCCGTGGGGCGTGACGTCCTATGCCTGGGATGCACAGTCGAGGTTGACGGGAATTCTCAACCTATTGAATGAACAGACGACGATACAATGGGACCCGCTGACGCGGGAGTCGCATCGGGTGTTGGCCAATGGCATGGCGTTTGAGGTTGTCGTAGCTAGCTGCTCCTTAAATCATGCCCGTGTTCTCTGCGCATGCCGATGCGGAGCGAGGGACAAGTGCGAAAGAGCCCAGCATGATTTGGGATGCCAACGGCAGGGAAACGCTGCTGCAGAATCCCAGCGCCCCGCCGCCAACTGTTGCGTGGTCCGATAACGGGTGTGTACTGCACTTGTTAATCACAACTTGGGATTGTTGCTGCAAGAACCAGAAGCGGGCCACGGTGTTTTCGATTCCGCCAATGCGGTTGTTGTTCTAATCGGTGTCGTTACTACGGAGGGCGGGCGTCGGTCAGTCGTTAGCTGACAACTGGCGAAGAAGACTACGGCGATTTCGAAGGCGGGTTCCACACCCCGTTTGGGCGGGGTATGAGGCGTCCGCGGTCGATCCAATGCGGCACCACAGATACAAATCTGCGCCAGGTAAGAGTAGTACGAACCGATGTGGGAAAGGATGACCATGAAAATAGCCTTCAGTTCATCGCGGCTTGTCCAGAAAACGCACTGGTCGTCTGGCTTTTTGCCACACGAGCATTTGCGAAGAGTAGGTCTTTTGGCAATACAGAAATGTGGAATCGTGTCTGCGCTCGCGCTGGTTTTGACGCCTTTGCGTTCATCTGCCGTTGACGGTCCTGAAAGTCGGATTGACAACGCGACCTGTGTTGCCGATGTGAGTTCCTGGGCGGATGAAGGATTCACCTTCTATCGATGGTTGACTACACACCAGATTCTCTTCCTACGGCACCCACTTCACTTGTTTGCATATAGCGATGAAAACCGTGCGGTTAACGTCTTGTTGGGCTTTAATGCCGCGTTCGATAGGTCGAGGCATGATCCTGTGGTCGGCGGTGTTATGGGCGGAGATCTAAACGGCTATAACGGGTTTGACGTCGCCTACGGAGGCAACCGGGTGCTCTGGTACTGCTACCCTGGCAACAGAGCGTATGTAGCGAACATCTCAGGTGAAGGCTACCACACCACGGACTTGATCTCGCGCGACTCGTGGCAAGGCCGTTGCGAATGGCTTAATGGCCGCGACAAGTGGATTGAATTTACTAACGACGACGACGGAAATTTCAGGGTACGAATACACAGTTCAAAGGGTTACTACGACGTTGGGCTTCCACCTGCAACATTTGGGGTTGAAATTAATCTGCGCGACGTACGGTGCCTTGATAAAGGCCGATCTGTACAGGCTGCATTCATAATCAAATCTCAGGACAAGTGCAACACGGAAACTCTATCTATAGGCGGCCGTTCTGTGCCGGCGATGGTAAGAAGGTATTGCGCACCGATACCCGGTGAACATCCAAATAGGCTAATTACGGAGGCAGTTATCTCCCCTCATTGTGATCGAGTCGCATGGATCGTTGCCTTAGACGGATCAAAGACCGCTCCCCCGATGTTGGCACTGTACGTCTCCTCGATAGACCTCAAACGTATGCACGCGCTCACGGCCGTGGAATGTTCGCGGCCATTCTATGAGCCACCGATTCGTTCCATTCGGTGGCTCCCTGATCAATCCGCGGTCAGCTTCGTATACAAGTCTAAGTTGTGGAAGTTACCCGTTAAGAAGTGATTACAAACCTAATTCAACCTGTATGTCAGGTTCGGCCCCTAGAAGCGTAGCCGAGAATGCCACTTTTTGCTGTTTTTCGCTCGTTTGGCGAACGTTTTTTGTGACTGCGCCAGACGCCCCTATAATTACCTGGATATGGTGACATTCGCTCGATTA
>CAIXIX010000423.1 GCA_903919615.1 uncultured Chthonomonas sp. | reverse complement strand
CAGATCGAGTTTATCTTCTTCCACCAACGATTTGCCGATCTTGCCACCCTGTGCCTTAGCAAAGGTATAAGCCATACCGCCGCCGATAATCAGGTTATCTACCTTACCCATCAGCTGTTCGATCAGATCAATCGTTGGATCCGCTCTCTCGTGGTCGATGTGCCTGAACACGGTTGGATTGACGCGCAGATTACGCTGAGACCGACGCTTAAACCCCTTAACGGCTATATCGCCGTGGCCCAGGCCACGATGCAGAAGCACAATCCGCCGGATAGCCTCCCGTTTGCCCCATTTATTGGCGAACTTGGAGTAATTATCATGCGCGATCTACCTGGCACCGTCGTCGCGGTTACCCAGGCTAATCTGGACGCGTGGGGCGTAACTTTTGAAGAGGCGATGGTTATCGCAATTAACAACATGAATATGCTTCCCTTCCCAACCGTTACGAATGCCCTCGTTGCGGGAGGTGGGAAACATGTTGGGCAGGAAGAGGTTGGACTTGTCTTCGAGGGCGATCATCTAACAGCAACGTGGCTGGTAATTGAACGGTTCAGGGATTATGTTTCTCAGCGCCTTCAGGGGGATTACGTGGCCTTCGTACCAATCAGAGGGCGTCTGGTAGTGATACGTGCTGACGAGCCAGGGCTGATTAGCCAGATTCAGCAGAACAACCGGATGTACAGCACGCAAAACTACTCACTCACTTTTCAGTGCTATCATGTCAGCTCCTCAATGACCGGTGGGCTGGTTTCGATCCACCAGACGGGCCTGAATCAGGGCGAAAAAGTGACTTTGCCAACCAACAATATGTTCGCACGCGGCAACATCGCAACGCTCCCAACGCCAGGCCTTCAACCACAGATTGGGGCGCCCGGCAAGCAGCCTCTTGTCGATCTGAGCTCCTGGGGTGGACTGTCGGAATCGACGGATGACGATGTGCCGCGCGTGCGCACGCCCTTTGATCAGGGCAAGCGCTGACCTATGGTAACCCAAACGCTCCAGCGCCTCGTGCTAAAACATGATCTGAGCCGGGCCGAAGCAGCATCTCTAATGGAGAGCCTGATGCAGGGCGAAGCCACAGATGCCCAGATAGGCGGACTTCTGGTTGCGCTGCGGATGAAAGGCGAAACGGTTTCTGAAGTTGCTGGATTTGCTGAGACCATGCGAGCGCATGCAGTACCCGTCCGACCTCGACGTACTCCCCTCCTGGATACCTGCGGCACCGGTGGCGGAAGTTTCAGAGTGTTTAATGTATCGACAGCAGCGGCGTTCGTGGCTGCTGCTGCGGGGGTCGCAGTTGCGAAGCATGGCAACCGCGCGGCCAGCGGAATCTGCGGAAGCGCTGATGTGCTTGAAGCGCTTGGCGTCCGCGTAGATATCTCGCCAGAACTCTGTGCAGAATGTATCGATGAGCTAGGCATCGGATTTCTTTTTGCGCGCAGCCACCATCCGGCCATGAGACATGTTAGTGTTGCCCGGCGCGAGATTGGCGTTCGCAGCGTCTTCAACCTCCTTGGCCCCCTGACAAACCCTGCAGGCGCTTCGCTTCAGGTGATGGGAGTTTATGACGGCGCCCTGTGCCCGCTCGTGATTGGCGCGCTTAAGGAGCTTGGCAGTAACCGTGCCCTTGTAATCCATTCGGAGCCGGGCTTCGATGAACTCTCCACGTTCAGCATGGGTCGCATCTGTGAACTGCGAGATGGCGTCATTACCGACCGCACCGTTACTCCCCAGGACCTTGGCGTCGATGGCCCATCTCCGGATGTTTCTGTCTTTGCCCCTGCGCAGAATCCTTCAGATAATGCAGATATACTCCGCCAGTCGCTGGGCTACGGACCATCAACGGATACTGCAACGGCGCGCCGGGCGCTCGTGGCGCTAAACGCTTCTGCAGCGCTCATTGTCGCGGGACTTGCGGATAGTTGGGTCGATGCAAGCACGCGCGCCTGGGAGATCATTTCTGCCGGCACGGCGCTAACAATCGTGGAAAAACTCGCAGCGCTAACCTCCGCTGGGCGTCCTGTCTGATTTGGAGCATTAACAACCCGATGAGCATTCTCGAAGAGATCCTGGCTGAAAAACACCGGGAGGTGGCTGAGCGAAGTAAGGGAACTTCCCTCGGCGAGCTAGAGTCTAGAATGGCAACAGCGCCAGCTGTTCGCAGCTTCATTTCCGCCTTGGATCGCGCAATCCGGCCGGCAATTATCGCCGAAGTTAAGAAAGCGTCTCCATCGCGAGGGGTGATCCGAGCCGACTTTGATCCTGTTATGATCGCGCAGACCTACGAGGCAAATGGCGCCGCGTGCCTGTCTGTGCTGACCGATGAGAAGTACTTCCAGGGTTCACTGGACTATCTCATCTCGATACGCTCAGCGTGCCAGATACCGATTTTGCGCAAAGACTTTACTGTGGATCGTTATCAGATTGCAGAAGCGCGAGCGTCCGGAGCGGATGCAATCCTGCTCATCGTCGCAGCACTCACTCTGGAAGAATTGAAGGATCTCAAGCTATATACAGAGGCTTTGGGCATGACGGCGCTCGTAGAAGTTCACAGCGCCGTAGAGCTAGAATCTGCGCTTGAGGCGGGCTGCACGCTCATTGGGATCAATAATCGCGACCTGCATACCTTCATCACATCGCTCGATACAACGCGCAGCCTCATCGCAACACTTCCGAACGGCAGCATCGAGAGCGGCACGCTGAGGATAGTTAGCGAAAGCGGCATCTTTACTCGAGCTGACATTGTGGCCATACGCGATGCGGGTTGCACAGCGGCGCTAGTAGGGGAATCGATGATGCGCGAAGCAGATATTGGCGCAAAACTTCGGGAATTGATCGGGATCGATTAACAGTCGGCGGGGCTAAATTTGACCAGAGTAAAGATCTGCGGAATTACTAATCGCGAAGACGCGCTCGCTGCAGTTGCTATGGGTGCGGACGCGCTGGGTTTTATCTTTGTGCCGGATACGCCACGATATGTTGGCAACTATGCTGAGATTGAACCGCTTCTAGCCGAGCTCCCGCCATTTGTCACGCGGGTTGGCGTCTGTAAGGAGCCCGGTCAGGTAGGCGAGCAATATTACCGGAATCTTGATATACTACAGGTATACGAGCACGATTTTTGTTCTGCATATTCCGAGAGCGGCCTGCCTCTTATTCCTGCGTTTCGCGTGCGAACATCGCTGGACCTGGATGCGGTAGGAGAAGTGCTATCGAGAAGTAAACCGCGAGCTGTTTTACTGGATGCTTACCACGAACAACAGCTAGGCGGCGCAGGTATTCAGTTTGACTGGAATCTGGCGGTTGAGGCGGCGAATAGGTACCACCCCAGATTGATTCTTGCGGGCGGCCTGAACGATTCGAATGTCATTCAGGCAATTCGGCAAACTGCGCCCTATGCAGTGGATGTAGCAAGCGGCGTTGAGGCCGCTCCGGGCCGCAAGGACCATGAGAAGATGCGTAGATTTATCAACGCAGTTCGATCTGTAGGATGACCTCGCCTGCAAATGCTTTTTTTTCGATGCGCCGACTTTGAGAAGCGCGCAAGTAAAGGGTGTGAAATACGCATGCAGCCAGGTGATTCAGAGGCTAATGATTCAGAGCCAATTGATATCGAAGATGAGCGATTGCTTACGGATGGTAAGGTCTGTCCGAAGTGTGGCGCATGGCAGATGCGAGACATTACGAGCTGCACGGAGTGTGGAGCTCGGCCAGTAACATGGCGACCAGAATATCGCATTTTGCTGTGGTTCCTGCTGGTCCTCTCCGTTGGGCTTATTCTGTTTACCACAATGGGCGGATCGCAGCTATTTAGTAAATAGGCTCGCTGCACGAAGCGATTTACGTTCGCGAATGTACGGAACCGAGAGACTTAACAGCATCGCTGCAACCAATAGATTGACTCCAGGTTCTGGAGTTGCTCCTGGAACATTCTCGAGACGTACGGTGAAGTTTACACTTCCTGCCGCAAGATCGGAACCGGACAACTGATACGATCCAAACGCATAGTCGTATACCGGATTGAGGCTGCGAAGCGGTGTTGGACTGACGCTCGTCGGGTTCACCGTGAAATCGAATAGGTCCGTGATAAGTACTGATTCGCCGGCACCCAGGCTAAAAGGCGAAAAATTGTCGTTTACATCGGAAAGCGCATTGAAACCGGCTCTGCCGTAGTTGTTGCTCGTAAGATCGCTCGCTTGTACATCTACTACGCCACCTGTCAAGTTAGTAACAGTTGCATCAAACGAGATCAGTGGACCGCCAACATAGCCCGTCTGATCGGGAGCGCTAAGCACGATACCGAGTGACTGTGCATGGCCGCGAATACCCCACGTAGACAGTACAACCATCATCACCCAGAACAGCGTTCGATTGCGCATTAAAATCTCCCCCTGAAGTTTGGTTAATCAGGTTTCTCAATTCATTTGGACCTAAGGCAGTGTGATATACGTCGTTGTAAGATACGAGCCGCCCGTGAAACTGCCGGCGATCTTGAGTTTGACGTTTGGAGTTCCGCTTACGCCTACGTTCGGGAAGGTCAGTGTAATAGTGGTAGTTCCGCCATTTGGTGCGAGCGTGCCAAGGTTGATTGGCACGGCTGTAGTAGTGTTACTGCTAAGCAGTACAGCCCCGGTAAGCTGCGCCGCAGCCGCGGCTGCAGTGCCTACGTTCGTGATCTGCACATGAATCTGTATTGAACCGGAGACTCGGCTCGATGCCAGCACTGCTGTCTGTATGCTTGCGCTTCCCACGAGAAAGAGCGCGGTATTCGAGGTAGATCCGCCAGCGGCAGGATTGTAGACAGTAATCGAGTTTGAACCCGACCTGGTGATATTGGGAGCAGGCACTGCCGCTGTGAGCTGACTGGCCGAGACGTAAGTCGTGACCAGCGAGGCGCCATTCCAACGCACCACGGAACTGTTTGTAAACCCAGTTCCAATTACGGTCAGCGTGAACGCAGGGCCACCAGTCTGCGCGGAACCCGGGCTTAAGCTCAGGATAACAGGCGCCGCAAGGATCGTTAACGTGGCGGGCGCAGATGTGATCGGCCCGGGAACCACGACCGTAACCGATGCTGAGCCAGCTGAAGCGATAAGTGGCGCCGGAACCACTGCCGTAAGCTGCGATGCAGAGACGTAGGTAGTCGTCAGTGCGGAGCCGTTCCACTGAACGGCCGCTCCGGATACAAATCCGGTGCCATTCACGGTTAGTGTAAAGCTCGCAGCGCCTGCTATTACCATATTCGGGCTCAAATTAGAGATTACAGGTGGCGCAATAACTGCAAATGGAGTAGCCGCAGATGCAACAGGACCGGGGTCTACCACTGCGATGGAGGCGCTCCCGGCTGCGGCGACTAAGGATGCAGGCACCGAAGCGGTTAGCTGGGACGAGGAGCCAAAGCTCGTGGTCAGCGTGGTGCCATTCCACGTAACCGTGGAACCAGACACGAAACCTGAACCATTGACGGTGAGAGAGAAAGTCGGTCTTCCGGCAACCGCAAAGCTCGGGCTCAGGCTGGTGATCACGGGTGATGGCCCGATCGTGAACGCAGACGATCCAGACGATACGGCGCCAGGATTTACAGCGGTCACCGATGCCGTGCCGGGAGCAGCAATGAGAGATGCAGGCACGATTGCTGTTAGGCTGGAAGATGAGGCAAAGGTCGTTGTGAGCGACGTACCGTTCCACTTCACCACTGCGCCGCTGGCAAAGTTGGAGCCCGAAACAGAAAGCGTAAAGCCAGGTTCGCCCGCGATCGCAAAATTTGGGCTAATGCTCGAAATAGTGGGCCCGCTAAAGGTGAAGGTTAGCGTACCAGACATGACCGGACCGGGATCGCTGACACTAATCGAAGCAGAGCCTGGAGACGAAATGGACGACGCAGGAACGGAAGCGGTTAGCTGCGACGACGATATAAAGCTTGTCGTCAACGCGGTCCCGTTCCAGTTAACCGTTGCACCCGAAACGAAACCGGATCCATTCACTGTCAGAGTGAACGACGAACCGCCAGCCAGTGTGGATGCCGGGCTCAAACTGCTAACGGTCGGCTGAGCATTGATCGAGAAGATCGATGAGCCGGACGTAACCGAGCCTGGATTGACGACAGTTACACTGGCAGTTCCTGCAGTTGCAATCTGCGCTGCAGAGACTGTCGCAGTAAGCTGAGTCGACGAGACAAAGGTCGTGGCAAGCGATGTGCCGCCCCATTTCACCAAGGATGTGGAAGCAAAGCTAGTACCGTTGACCGTAAGCGTGAAACCAGGGGAGCCTGCTATTGCAGAATTTGGGCTCAAGTTCGAAATGGCCGGAGCTGTATAGGAGAAAGTAACACCACTTGATGTGACGGGACCCGGGTCCGTTACCGTAATCGACGAGGAACCTGCGGCAGCAATTGAGGCGGAAGAAACAGAGGCAGTTAGCTGCGAAGTCGATACGAAGCTTGTCGTCAGAGCCGTTCCATTCCAGTTAACTGTTGCACCCGAAACGAAGCCAGATCCATTCACCGTAAGCGTGAAGGTTGAACCACCAGCGAGAGTTGACGCTGGGCTCAAACTCGATATTACCGGCGGTCCAGACACCGTAAACGTGGACGCGCTGGATGTCACCGGTCCCGAGTTGACGACGGTAACAGAAACACTTCCGGCAGATGCGACTTGAGTGGCAGACACACTTGCCGTCAGCTTTGTTGATGAGACGAACGTTGTTGTTAGCGCAGTGCCGTTCCAACTTATGGTCGAGCCAGATACGTAGCCCGTACCGTTAACAGTAAGCGAAAAGGCAGGCGCGCCGGCAACCGCGGTCGTAGGGCTAATGCTGGTAATTGTCGGAAGCACGGGCTGCAACCCCACCAGGCCGATTGGCGTGCCAACCCCCGTTACATAATCCCATCCAACTGCAGCGGCATGCCCGTTATTGCCAGACGTAATATCGCGGAAGTGTGAAGTGCCGAGGTTCTTGTAGATGGTTGCGAGGACAGCCTGTGACCCTACTGGAAAGTAGCTCTGTGCGGTCGCTGCGAGGTTTTCGGCACCCGCAACACATGGGCAAGCAAGGCTGGTGCCCCCAACAATCTGCCAGTTACGCACGGAGCCTTCGTAGATGTAACTGTCGTATACAGATGCTCCTGTGGATGGATTCGCGTCGAATGCGATATCCGGCGTACCGCGGCTCGTGCCTACGATCGACGATATACCACTCTGAAAAAAGGAGATAGCCTCATAAGCGCTCGGCCCTCCACCGCTGCTATTCCATGCCACTTCACTGGTAAGACTTCCTGAGTTATTCGTGTTAACTGTGGTTCCACCCACCGATATCGCGTATGGGGATGCGCTGGGATACTGGGCCGGCGCGCCGGAGTCTCCGGCCGAAGTGAAGAAAACAACGTTATTTGTCTTGAGATAGGAATCGTAGGATGTCTCGGTATCCCATTCAGAACCACCCCAACTGCACGATACCTCACGGACTGCGGCGGCGTTTCCATCAACATAGCTTGCTGCTTGTGAAACTGCAGCGAAAAGCGAAACATAGGAGTTATCCTGCGCTTCGACTAACAGGATCTTCGCGCTGGGCGCCATAGCATGCGCCCACTCGATGTCCATCGCCTCTTCCAGCTCCCACCCACCTGTCGGATCGGTTCCGGGCTTAGTGCCACCTGTGTATACCACCTGAAAGACTTTGTTGGTCGATGCGGTAGCAGTCGAAGACGTCTCAACTGGGAGCGAAAAGTAACTGGCAAACGTGTTAAAATCAGAAAGAGCGTTCGGGTCATCATATGCATCTACGATCGCAATGATCTGGCTTCCGCCTGTAGATGGCAGGCTATAGAAGCTGCGCATCTGTGTGGGAGTAAAGCCACTTGCTGGCCCCTTGCCGCCGTTTGGGCTCAATCGAGGATACAACAGGCTGTTGTAGACCTGCATGTGAGTGTGCGCGCGCAGGCCAATATCGCCAGGAATTTGAAGACTGGAGTGGGGAAGCAGACAGTCTGGAGCAACGACATTTTGTGCCGTGCTTCGGGACCCAATAACAATCAGACTACAGATAAAAGCGATTAGCATCGCGACAGATCGGTGCGCGTTGTTCATCCTCACATGCCCTACTTTCAGTAACTTGAAATACCAGCCGAAAGTGGACCTGCGGGAGTCACTTAAATCACGAAGACGTACCGGTGCGGGTCTGATTGTACCTTTTGAAAGGATGTTCCGCAATAGGTCGCAACAGCTGCGCAATAATCCGCTACTGTAGGTAACCGCTGTTCGGTCTGCGGACGACGCAGTCTGGTATAATCAAAATCAACCGACCTGGTGAGCATGATTACGCACCGATCGTTCGCATGTGCGGGCATTCGCCCAAAATATGGAATGGCCGAATGTCAGTCTGTCTCTTCTTCCACCTTGTAGACCTTCATACCTCGGTTCTGGTAGTTTGGCAGGGCGTGCGGGCTGTCGAGATCGCAGGTATGAACCCAGACGCGTGCAGCGCCTGGCGTGCCCCAGGCAACTTCTATTGCACGTGTTAGCAAGGTCTTGCCATACCCTTTGCCTGTGAACTGAGGCAGCAAGCCAAAGTAGGCGATCTCTACCTCAACCGGGCCATCTGGATCAACGACGCCAGGCGCCCGCTTAGTAGCGAGTTCAAAATATCCAACGGGTGTGCCTCGAACGCTTGCGATCCAGGTCTGCACTTCAGGAAACTCGACATAGCTCTGCCAGTCTGCGAGAGACCAAACGAGCCTGTCTGTCCATCTCCAATTTCTACCGACGGCCAGGTAGAAGAAGCGGTTCAGCTCGCCGCTTGGTATCTCTGCCTGTTCAATTCTCAACTCAGCGCTTGTACTATCAGCGGGATTTAGATCCTTCGGCGATAGCATCTCTAGATAGGTGATCTGCATTTCCTGCTCCGGTCCATGGAGAGTTTGTTGCCGCATAGAGTAGAGTCCATTTACCTGCGGCCTTGGGACGTTTCTGTCAAGTTAATCAATAATCCTGCGTGGAGCATAACGCGAACACACGGTGTACTGTCATGAATGCACATGGAGTAAGAATGAAGTCCATTACAATAAGTTCAATCGCTGTCCTGTTACTGGGTAGTGCGGTCTGCCGTGCATCGGCAGAGCCCCCTGCATCAGATGGTGATGTTCGTCGGATCATTCAACAGGTTTCGCCGCAGCGAATTGAAGCGACAATCCGTGCGCTAGTAGGTTTCGGAACACGAAATACGCTTTCTAGTCAGACCGATCCCAAGCGGGGAATAGGAGCCGCTCGAGACTATCTGTTTGGCGAGTTCAGCAAGATCGCTGCTGAGACCGGTGGTCGAATGACGGTTGAGAAGCAGGCCTTCGTGCAGCCGGTTGGGTCACGCATACCAGAACCCACCACACTGACAAACGTCGTCGCCACTTTACGGGGTGAACTGCCGGTTGCTCAAGGACGTGTCGTGGTCGTAAGTGGGCACTACGATTCGATGTGCACAAGCCCGACAGATTCGGTTCACGATGCGCCGGGCGCAAACGACGATGCCTCCGGTTCTGCTGCGGTGCTCGAAATGGCGAGAGTCATGTCGAAGCGAGCATTCCACGCCACCATCGTATTTATGTGCGTAGCAGGCGAAGAGCAGGGCCTCTACGGCGCCTACAACTACGCTCAGACCGCGAAAACGGCGCACATGCCAATTCAGGCGATGTTCACCAACGACATTATTGGAAACTCGCTGGGAGGGAACGGCGTTCACGACAACAAGACGGTGCGGGTATTTTCCGAAGGCGTTCCAAGTGATGAGTCGGAGGCGCAAGCACGAGTGCGACGCTCTGTTGGTGGAGAAAATGACGGTCCCTCGCGCCAGCTCGCGAGATATATTCATGAGGCAGCAAAACGCTATGTGCCGGGTATGAAAGTAGAGCTTATCTACCGCAGAGATCGTTATCTTCGCGGCGGCGACCATATTGCGTTTCTCGAGAGCGGATATCCCGCTGTTCGATTTACCGAGCCAAACGAAAACTACAACCATCAGCACCAGGATGTTCGCGTTGAGAATGGCCTTCAGTTTGGTGATTTGCCTGAATTCGTTGACTTTGCATACACCGCCCACGTCGCGCAGGTAAATATCTCGGCGCTTGCCTCACTGGCTCTCGCCCCTGCCCCTCCAGCGCGAACAGTTCTGGTTACCAGCCGCCTTGCTACAGATACTGAGATCCGCTGGGACGCGGTGCCGGAGGCGGATGTCGCCGGCTATGAGCTCGTTTGGCGTGGTACGACGGAGCCGGACTGGAGCCACTCGCGCGCACTCGGCAACGTAACGTCGGTCACGCTGACCGGGATGAGCAAAGACAACTGGCTCTTCGGAATTCGCACGGTCGATAAAAACGGCCGTCACAGCGTAGTCAGCTTCCCAAGGCCTGGCAGATAGGACAAGAGATGACTACAGACATTCCAGCGGAGTTTAAAGAAGACATTTCTGGCATAGATTGGGAGGCACTCAAGTCAACGCTGCAAGCCGACCAATTTGACAACGGCAGATCCGCTGAACAGCTTCGGACCTCCTTTGCCGCATCCTTCGCCGTCTGTTTCGCAATCGTTAATGGACGCGTAATTGGTAAAGCCCGTCTCATCTCCGATGGGGTCTGTAACGCCTACCTGGTCGATGTGTGGACTTTAACTGCTTATCGGAACCAGGGCATCGCTCGGGAAGTGGTAAGGCGCCTGCTCTTGCGAGTGCCGGGCCAGCATGTCTACCTCCAGGCAGATGATGACGTTGCGGACCTATATGTGAAGCTCGGTTTCGAAAGGCAGCCAAACGGCATGTCGCAAGTCGTCGGAAAATGGCTCAATAATTCTGTATGATTGCTATCGCTATGTCTATTTGCCTTCACTCCACCGGTGCTACCCATAAACTTAATAATTGACGTGCAGGAATTACCTGAATACTGTCGAACCGAAAGTTAACGCGAAAATAATTGTTTGCTTATGCAAGGTTTGTACGGCGTGTTTGCAGACTGAGAGGTCTTGTCGCTCTCACTGGAGAATGCCTGTGCCTTACCGCGTACTTTATCGTTTGATCTGGATAACGTCTCTCGTTTGCATCATGGCCATGTGCGCCTACTTTTCAACGCAATCGCTGCCGGTCCCAAAAGCTGATCAACTTGCTCCATTTTCGACTGCCGACGGCTCCTTGTCGTTAAGTCGACCATCCAATTGGGCTCCAAATGAAGCAAGCAAGAACGGCGTTGAAACCGGAGTTGAGTTTGCTCCTCAACCGGGCACGCGCATCGTATTCCGCAGCTTACTCCAGGATTCTCTCATGGCGGACATCGCCAGATCCGGCGGTTCGGGAGTTGCGGGCATACCTGGAACGACGGCGACGACAGACAAAAACCCGCTTGCTGCGGTGCACGATCTTCAATACAACCGCATGGTGTCGCAGAAGAAAGACTACGCAGACCTCACCCAGGCGGAAACGACAAAAATTCAGATCGCGGGCCTCGAAGGCCTGCAAACATCATTTAAGTGCAAAAGACTGGTTGGTCTTTCGTTAAGCGAAATGTCTGGCAGGCGAATCTCGGCGCTATCAAACGGCAGATGCCTCTCAATTGTGGCCATATGCCCCGCAGGTTCCGAAGCAGAAATGGAGCCTGTTTTCGATAAGATGCTGGCTAGTCTCGTTGTGAAGGAGCCAGGAGGATAGAATGGAGTGCCGTGCGTGTGGAATGAAAAGCAACGCTACTGACCGTTGCGAATGGTGTAACAAACCGTTGCACCCTCCTCAAGCGGATACTCCGCATGGGGCCAGTCAGCAGACGGTCATCATGTCGCCAGTATCGTTTTCTCCCCCTGGCGATCAGACGGTTCAGATGCCTCCCGTTACAACCCGCCGGAGAGTGTCGTTAACGGGTGAAGTGATAGAGGACGTAGTAACCGTCCAGATGCCGGCGCAGCCTGGGGCGCCACCAGGCGCCATTCCGGCTACGGTATGGGAGCCTGCAGCAGTGGACGCCCAAATCAAGGGCATCCTCTCTGTTCCTCGCAGCGAACGATGGGAAAAGGGGCTCGCAATCTGCCTGCCTCTGCTCGCAATATCGATGTTCCTGGTCCACCTTAACCCTGGGCTATTGGCCGTGATCGGACTGTTGGATATATTCTCTATCCCACTTATTCTTGCGGCATGTGGCGCTATCCCCTCTTTCGACGACGATATGATGGATAGCAGCATCATGCTGCTCGTGTGCTTCTTCTTCGGTCCCGTGCCATCACTGATTGCCTATGGCATCCTGTGCCTCATACGACAGGACTGTAACACGGCAATTATTGCTCTGCTGCTCACATGCATCGCGGTTCCCCGCCTGTTGCTCTGCACGGTCATCCGAAGCCCGGACTTCGCGCAATCATTTGCCATTGTCGGGATGTTCATGTGGATGGCGTTCTTCTCAGTATGCGTGGGATTCGTCGGCTGGTTGATGAGTAGTTTCTTTAAGACCGGCTACGACGACTTTTGACCCTGTGCCACACGTTCAAGCGTCATCGAGCTCAAGCCGCACCAAGCAGTGCCCAATACCGTTCATGAAGACGGTACCGCCCTATTTAGAAGTCTGCCCCATCCTCAAACTCACCTTCGCTCGCGAACGCGGTCCAGCTGACATTCCTTCTGATTTCATCATAATTGTATTGGAACCCGGCGCCATCGTAATGGAACCAACAGGCTGAACGTCTGCAATTAGCTCGCCCTGCCGCCCGTAGATATGCGCGGTTCCTGAACCTGGCCATTCGAGATAGCCGCCTGATGGAATTTCACCAGGGAAGGTTACAGTGTTCGCCCCGACGGATAGAGATGGGTTCTTGAGCGATGGTTCGGCGATAGGCAGCGCCAGAATCGGCCCGATGCCTATGTGCACCTCTTGCTCCGGCGCAAGATTGTTCACCCAAATGCCAACGGAGCTGATGTGGCTGTAATCTGTCGTTTCTCGGTAAATCGAATATGGGTCTCCATACGGCCAGCTATACTGCGCCCAGCGATTGCCCTCTGGTTCGATCAGCTCAATGAATCGCCAGCCCGTAAAATCCAAGGTGATATAGTGTTCACCGATGCCAGCCACGATATTACTCGGGCAGAGCAACTGCACGTTCAACAGTGCGCCGCTGCTATCTCCGTTCACCCACAGCCCAAGCGCCTGTTTCGATCGAATATCCTGCGGTGTGGCGAACTCTTTTCGAAACTCCGCCCAGGCTCCTCGCTGCGGCGTATGATTGTTTCGTGCGACGAGAGTGGCGCCCAATGCGCCATCCGGAGTCGCGACGCTGGCGGTGAGGCTTGCAACGACGCCATCAGCTTGACGTGCCAGCTTCAGCTCACCCGCAGCGGGATCGGCGAGCGTCTGCCGCGTTTCTGGTTTTGAATCGGCTGAAAGCAGCGCTTCAATCCGGACGGAGGGAGATTGTGCGGCATACAGGTTTGTCGCGCTCCATGGCTTTGCATCCCCTGCCGCATCCTCAACTTTATGTCGATTGAAGGTGACCGGGACAAACTTCCAACCGCTTTTGAGGTCGCCTGTGAGCGTAAATTCCGCACCTGGCTGTGCAAGCTGTTTGCGTGTCGCTTCCGGCACTTTGCCCGAGAGTCGGATCTCTTCATATCTTCGAACAAGATCTGCGACACGCGGCAAAGCTGAAGGCTTCTCTATGGTATCCGGATCGATGCCCATCAGCGCCATGCCGTTTCCGGTGCCGATGCATTTGCACATCAGATACTCCATGTCGTCGATATAGGTCGGCTCTCCCTGGGCGCCTGTAAAGGCGCGAACAGACCACCATCCAAGCTCTCCCGGCAGGTACATCCTCTCGTTTTCCAGGTTGGCTTCGCAGTGGATGTCGATAAACTCTTTGTGGCTGCGCGTTGGATGATCCCAGGCGCCCATTCGAGATCGGACATACCACAGATGGTGATGAAAGGTGCTCATCTCCATCAGCGGCGCTTTCTTCACGCGTGAGAAGATATCGAAGACAAACTGCGAACCGTAGTGCCAGGCGTTTTCAGACCCTCCGAGGATCCCCTCGCCATCCAGCGCATCCAGGTAGATCATGTCGAACCCGCACTGGTTGAACATGTCGGCAGTATTCTGCGCAACCTGTGCGAAGAGAGTTGTCTCAGGGTCTGGAACGAAGAGGCCAAAGCACTCTTTCAGATGCCCCACATGTGCCCCAGCGGAATGCGCAGCAGCATGCGTGCCGAGAGCGCCACGTGTGCAGCCGGTAAAGGCGAACTGGCCCGCCTTCTGTACCCCCGAATAGGTAATCAACTCGTCGTCCACCTGCAGCGTGATGCTATTCCATACAAAAAACCCGGTGGTAGTGTTCATCTTTTCGGTTGTTTCAAGCACCGGGACGAACGTGTCCGAAGCCGAAAGATCGTGAGCGAGTGTGAAGGTCGTGTCCTTCGCTAACTTCTTATCTGGAACGGGAGTGACCCATGGGCATTTTTTGTCGATAAAGAAGGCGTAGGTATGCAGCCCTGCCTTGATGCCTGCCGCATGCAGTTTATCGATCACCGCTTTAAAGCTGGCTCGGCCATTGGGATAGGTTTTGGGGTTCGGAAAACAGTCACCGAAACGAAAGGAGGTCCCACCATGAAAATCGATCTGTGTAACGCCAAGCCGTTTCGCGAGCGCAATCCAGCGGTCTGCCTTCTGTTCTGTCATGTCGCCGAAATTGAACAGGTAAGAGCCCTTGGAAATCTTCGATCCTAACGCCCACGGCCCGCCGATTGGCGAATGCGGCAGCCCGGGGGCATCCTTTACCGCTGCCTGCATCGCGATTCTTAGGCTTGCAGGAGGAGCCGCAACAATTGCCATCGAGGCGCCGACAAAGCCAAATCGTTTCGTACAGATTGCGCGCAGCCGGGAAGCCGGCTTTGGAAGCTCCTCCACGTTGGTTTTTAGATTGAGCGCGAGCGCGCAGGCTGCGAATGGTTCACCCGAAATACCTTTGAACGTCATCGGGATGTCCACAAAATCCAGACGGTCGAGCCCATCGCCCGCTGCGGAGACAACATCCACCTTGAGATAATCCGATTTGGCACTCAACCGGATTTCCGCATGGATTCCACTGTCGCCGAACCCCAGTTCAAGGGCGTCTCCATGCCGCGCGGCCGCAGTACACGCGATTGCCTGGACGCCCTTGTGGGCCACTGCTAGCGGCGCACCGGTGGCCCAGTTGTGTGCTGGCGCTCTCGAACTGAACTCTAGAACGGTCCCATTCGCGCCGACGCCGATCTTCACAAAACGATTCTGCAGCGTAAGCACGGGAGGAGAGCCGGCCTGCCCAGACGGAAGAGACAAAAGTGAGTTCAGTGCAGCCCATGCAAGTAAGAACATTTACAAACTCCAGACACCAACGTTCAGCTTCGATTACTGCTATCAATATAAATCACGTGAGCCGCTGTTCCCTGCACGAGCCGGGGAATGATGCTGTCTCTGCACAGCCAATTCCGCCCCCCGCCCACTCGATACATGGTATCATGGTGATGAGAAGAACTAATCCAACGGAGTTTATGTCGCTGCAGTTGCCGATGCAACGCACCGACAGCCATTTCCCGAAGGGTCCACTCCCGGCGCGGGGTGTCCTCTTTGTTTCCGTTCAATATCATAAAACTGCGCTACAACCGTGACTTCCTCTGATACTGCCTCGCAACGTTTGCCAGCAAACAGCGCCAGATCGTAGCTTTGGTCCTCAACAAGATACGATGATTGGCGGTATTGATGCTCTCCACAATATCGTGTCCCGCTCTCGATGAAGAGGCGCTCACGAGCATGGTCCGCGAAGCGCTGGGTCTACACTCTTTTCAAATTGACGACTGGGTCTGCGCGTCTCTAACCGGGCATATAAGTAATCCTGCCACTGGCGGGCTGTACCGTGTGGCCGGAAATGGCCGGCAGCGCGATCAGCGGGTCCCGTTTTCACTCATCCTCAAGATTGCACATCTGCCTGAGGATGCGCCACAGGGATGGGGCAGTGACCTCATACACTTCGGCTACTGGAAACGTGAAGCGCTCGCATACGAGTCCGGTCTACTAGAGGAACTAGCGCCTAACCTGAAGGCGCCGCGATGCTATGAGATAACGGAGCAGCCAGATGGAAGCACGTGGATCTGGCTGGAAGAGATCATCGATGATGGCGCCGACACATGGCCCATAGAGAGATATGGATTGGCTGCCCTCCACTTTGGCCAGTGGCAGGGCCCGTATCTTGCCGACAGATCGTTGCCCGTCGCTACCTGGCTTCAGACTGGGTGGCTTCGGTCATGGGTGCAGCATTTTGAGTTCCTGCAAAACTATCTCCGACTTCCTGATTTCTGGGAGCATCCTCTGGTCCAGGCTGCATTCCCGATTCCGGTCGCAGATCGGGTGTTAAGCCTATGGGCGGAGCGTAGTTCCTGGCTGGATCTTCTCGACCGAATGCCGCTTACTGTGTGCCACTTCGATACGTGGCGACCAAATTTGTTTACCAACATTGATAGCGGCAAGCAAGACCGAACGGTTGCGCTCGATTGGCAGTGTATGGGGCTTGGACCGGCCGGCGAGGTGGGTAATCTGCTGCTCACCGCCCTCATCACGCTGGAGGTTTCTGCATCCGAGGCGAAGGACCTCGACTCCGCCATTTGGGAGAGTTATCTCAAGGGCCTTCAGGAAGCCGGTTGGGAAGGTGACCCGCGTCAGGTGAGGTTCTGCTATACGGCATATCCGGCGCTCAGGTGGGGCCTGGTTTTCCCAGCGCTTATGATTCTCCCCTATGTCTTTAATGAGAACAAGCGAGCCGAGGCCGAGGCGAGATATGGACAATCCATTGAGGAGTTACTCAGCCGATGGGCGGGTGCACTTTACTTCCTCCTCGATCTTGCGGATGAGGCCCGCCGTATTGCTGGAGAACTCTAATCCAGCTTCTCTCAGGGAGGCGCAACGAGCCGCACGGATGGTGACTGGATGAAGCGGGGGCTAGCCCCCTGAAGATCAAAAATGCCTGCAGTCAACGGACCACCAAATACAGCTCCCGTGTCCAGACCGATTTTGTTGCGCTGGATCAAAGGGCGGCCCCTTCTCTGGGGAGTATGTCCGAACACAACAATCCGCCCGTCAAAGTCAGCTCGATTGGAAAGAAACGGCTCGCGAATCCAGAGTCGGGGATCAATCGTCCAGCCTTCAGACTCCCAGGTTTTGCCTGGAGGCAGCAGCCCTGCATGCACGAAGTGGTAACGAGGAGTTATGTAATCCATCTGCGTGCTGCGCAGAAACTCCCAGTGTGTCTGTGGTATCGCCTCTAACCACGCTGCAAAATACGACTTGAAGTCAGCAAGGAGGCCTGGAGGCATTCGCATTATCGAGTAATTGACCGACTCGCACCAATCCTCAAAGCCTGGGGCGTCGTACGAAAGCAGGGTTTCAACTCCGCCGTTTTGCATCCACATTAGCGTCAGTTGGGCCAGCATCACCTGGTTTTCGATATTGGTGGACGGCGGCACATCTCCATAGGCATCCAACATCAACTGCTCGTGATTACCGCGCAGGAAAACGGTATTGGGGTGCACTTCTCGCCAGTGAAGCAGTGTCTCGATTACGGCAAACGAGTCTTCACCCCGATCCACATAATCCCCAAGAAACACCACGGTGTCTTCTGTTCGCAAAGGCAGGTCTGTGATTTTGGCAAGCAAAGCCCCAAGCATGGTATGCTTCCCATGAATATCTCCGATTGCGCAGATCACGTTGGTTGTTCAGCAATTCCTTTCGAATGCGGCTCCCCATTCGCCGCAGAACACTATTTGACGAGATGCCAGGTAATTCCTAGCTACGACTGGGAATTGTCGTATCCGGTAACGCTGCAGATTGAAGGAATTGACGCTATAATTTCGAATTATCAGCTGCCGATCGGCATGGTATTGAAAGGCAAACATCAGATCATTATTGACGACGTATGCAGGTATGCGCGGCGATCGCGAGCCTGTAATGGAGGGAACGATGAGTGTGCGCTCTGATGATCTTAAGTCCAAGGTCGTTCAAGCACCCTGGTATAAAGAACTCTCAAAATACGAAAAGGCCGATTCGCGGAGAGCTCTCTGGCAGGTCTTAAATTCCTTTGTGCCTTATATAGGCCTCTGGGTTACGATGATTTGGGTTGTGCGTTCGGGCGCATCGTTATGGTTTCTATGCCCTCTGGTGCTAATTGCGGCAGGGCTGGTAGTGCGTGTCTTTATTATTCAGCACGACTGCGGACATGGCTCCTTTCTGCCATCGCATCGCGCAAACCGGCTCCTTGGGACCCTCTGCGGCATCCTCACCTTCACTCCGTTCGACGATTGGAAGCACGAACACGCGGCGCATCACGCTTCTGCACAGGATTTGGAACGTCGTGGTGTTGGTGACATACCGACAATGACGACGCAGGAATACGAGAGCGCCTCACAAGGCAAGCGGATCTACTACCGCTTTTTTCGAAATCCATTCTTCCTCTTCGGTATCGGACCGTTCGTTCAGTTTGTTATTGTCCAGCGCTTTGCGCATAAACGCGCTGGTCAGCGGGAACATCAAAGCGTCCTGGTGACCAATATCGCCCTGTTGGGGTTGGCAGCGCTTGCATGCGCAACAATCGGATGGCGCACATACCTGCTGATCCAGGGACCGATCATCGCAGTAGCGGCATCGCTTGGAGTATGGCTTTTCTATGTACAGCATCAATACGACGATGTGTACTGGGAACATCATGAGCACTGGGATCCCATTCGCGCCGCCCTCGAGGGAAGCTCCTACTATCGCTTGCCGAAAATTCTCCAGTGGTTTTCGGGCAACATAGGACTGCACCACATTCACCATCTGCGCCCACGCATTCCAAACTACAACCTGCAGCGGTGTTTTGATGAGGTTGCAGAACTGCAGTCACCCAGAACATTGACGCTTTCGGCAAGCCTTAGATGTATCAACCTGCACCTGTGGGACGAGCGAGAACGTAAGATGGTTAGTTTCCGGGAACTTCGAGCCTAACTTGGAACACGAGGAGCTTGCAGATATCGAAGTCGGTTCAAGAACAACCTGGCAGCTCGCCAGGTTGTTCTTTTTAATTGCTCCTGGAATACTCAGACCGTGCGGATCAGTCTATCTCGTCGGCAGGGCAATGAACCTCGATTGTCGAACTGATGCAGCCGGGCGATGCCCGTATTCGTAATGAAATTTGTCGGTCTCACCGACCTGTATAGCGCGTGAAAAGGAGCCACTGAGATGGAGATTGGCATAGTCGGATTAGGTAAGATGGGCGGCAACATGGCGGAGCGCCTGCTGCAGCGTGGGCACCGCGTGGTAGGGAGCGATCTGGCTGAACCGGCGCGTGAGCGTATCCGTGAGCTTGGCGGCGTCGGCGTTGGTTCGGTTACGGAGATAGTTGGCGAGCTCAAACAGTCTCCAAAAATCATCTGGAGCATGGTCGCGGCCGGGCATGTTACCGATTCTGTCATCAACGAGGCAGCAGCGCTTCTGTCACCCGGCGATATTATCATCGATGGCGGTAACTCAAAATATACCGACTCCGTGCGCCGCTATAATGAGCTCAAGGAAAAGGGCATTCGGTTTATGGATGCCGGTACATCTGGCGGAATCTGGGGACTGCAGGAAGGCTACTGCCTGATGGTAGGCTGCGATCCGGACACCTTTGAAGCGGTTGAACCCCTGCTGAAATCCCTGGCGCCGGAAGACGGCCTGCTTCATGCTGGACCCGCTGGCTCGGGTCATTATGTAAAGATGGTGCATAACGGCATTGAATACGCGCTGATGCAGTCGTATGCCGAAGGCTTCGAAATCCTCAAAGCATCGCCCTACCCCGATCTCGACCTCGAGGCGATCTGCGAAGTGTGGAGACACGGAAGCGTGGTGCGCTCCTGGCTTCTCGACCTCGCGGCCGATGCATTTAAAAAGGACCCGAACCTGGATCAGATCACCGGGTGGGTTGAGGACTCCGGTGAGGGCCGCTGGACCGTTCAAGAGAGCATCGATCACGCCGTGCCCGCGCCTGTCATCGCCCTTTCGCTCTATCTGCGGTTCCGATCGCGCCAGGCCGATAGCTTCAGCATGAAGGTACTCGCAGCGCTGCGCAACGAATTCGGGGGACATGCCGTTAAGAAAGCAGAATAGGCAGCTAGCCGCCAGGGAGGTTCGAACCTATGGAAGAATTCCGCACATCTGACGCAACACGCAACTCCGCATTCGTAAATTTGAAAGTAGGCTGGCAAGCAGTGCTCCTTATTGGGCTTCTCCTTGCTGCGGATGTGGCACTGAGAACCGGACATGCAGCACAAAACCCTGCTCCACCAAAATCGATTTCGGCGCAGGAGTTCCGCCTCGTAGATAAAGATGGCTCCGAGCGAGGCGCTCTCGCATTGCAGCCTGACGGGAGCCCGTACCTATCGATGACGGATAAGGCTGCGAAGCGTCGCATAACGGTGCGCATTCGACCAGATGGCGGTGCGACATTTGCGATCAACGATCCTGACGGCAAGAACCGAATCGCGATCGATTCTGGCGCCGATGGCAGCTCTAGCGTGACCGTAAGCGGCAAAACCGGCAAAGGCGGCGCAGGGCTGATCACTCCGCCCAACGGCGAACCTGTGGTGATGGTACGCGACAAAGAGGGCGCAATAGCCTTCATGGAGCCGCATCCTGAAGACCCTCAGGATCTTGCTCCACCTAAACCGGGTGAAAAGCCAAAGCCCTGACAATTGAAATGAGACAATGATTGACAGTTCCTTCTGATTCCAACGCAGCAGCAGATAGACTGCGATCCACGATTCGTGACGCGCAGACAGCAGATGTCGATGACGACTCTCCGTGCGATGACAATGAGACGCTGTCAGAGGGCCTGGTGCCCTGCAGGTTTGTTCTCTTCGGCGCTACCGGCGATCTCACACACCGTAAGATCGTGCCGGCGCTGTATAGCCTCTCTCTGCAGGGCCTTCTGCCTGACGGCTTTCATCTGGTGGCATTCGCCCGGCGCGACAAAACGGATGAGAGCTTCCGAGAAGATCTACGCACTTCAATCCGTGAGTTTGCGCCAAGTCAACCCTCCGACGGTCCACAGTGGGATAAATTCGCGTCGGGCGTCTATTATGTTCGGTCGAACTTCGACGATCCTTCCGGCTATGTACGCCTGGCGGAACGGCTCAAGGAACTCGACATAGTTGGCAGCACGCCAGATCGACGCCTGTTCTACCTGGCAACGCCGCCCGAGTATTTCTCACAAATCATCGAAAACCTCGGAGCCGCCGGGCTAAACAATCCGGTTGGTAATGACGGGTGGTCCAGGATCATCATAGAGAAGCCCTTCGGATCTGACCTCGAGTCGGCCAGAAAGCTAAACGCACAGCTCGGGCCGGTATTCAAAGAGGACCAGGTCTACCGCATCGATCACTACCTTGGCAAAGAGACCGTTCAAAACATTCTCGTGCTTCGCTTTGCCAACCAGATCTTTGAGCCGCTCTGGAATCAAAAGTACATAGATAACGTCCAGATAACGGTTGCGGAGACACTCGGTGTCGAGGGGCGCGGGGACTTTTTTGATAGCGTTGGCATTGCAAGGGATGTCGTTCAGAACCATGCGCTTCAGGTGCTAACCCTCATCGGCATGGAGCCTCCCGTCTCGTTGACCGCGGATGCAATTCGAGATGAGAAAGTAAAGGTACTGCGATGCATTAAGCCGTTTGCGTTTGAGGACGTAGCCAACTGGACGGTACGAGGCCAGTATGGCCCGGGAGCGTCTCCGTCAACAGGCGAAGAGCTGCCGGGTTACCGCCAGGAGGAGAAGGTCGATCCTTACTCCAGCACCGAGACCTTCGCCGCGTTCCGCTTCCAGCTGGATAACTGGCGATGGGCTGGCGTGCCCTTCTATGTGCAGGCTGGCAAGCGCCTGGCGAAGCGCACAACGTCGGTTCGGATTCAGTTCAAGGCGGTACCGGAGGTGCTCTTCGCGCGCCTCGCCTGCTCCGATGTTTCAGCCAACGTGCTTACGATTCGCATTCAACCGGATGAGGGCGCGTCCCTCGAGATCTGTAGCAAGACACCCGGCCCGAATGTGCGTGTACACCCCGTAAAGATGGACTTTCAATACGGAGAATCGTTCAGTTCACCCATCCGCGATGCCTATGAGCGCCTTATCCTGGATGCCATTCGCGGAGATGCATCGCTCTTTGCACGAAACGATGAGGTCGAAGCGGCCTGGGCCATTATGACGCCCATTCTAGATGCGTGGAGAGATCTCTCCTGCCCACTCTTCCCGAACTATCCGGCAGGCAGTTGGGGCCCGGAGGCTGCCAACAATCTGCTGCGTGATGGCGCAGTGTGGATGCCGCCGGGGTAAGGAATTCCAATGTCGATAAAGTGGGTTTTCTTTGATGTAGGCGATGTTCTGTTCAACGAGGATGCGCAGCACACAATCTACTTTCACTGCCTTCTCCTCGCGATGCGACGGGGCGGCATCGAGGTGGAATGGGATCAGTACAACCACGCAATCAACTCCGCCGCCAGGGTTAACCCGGCTTCCGCCATCACGGATGCTGCCAGAACCTTTGTGTCGAACGACGAGTGCTGGAAGCAGATCTTCGCAGATGGGAGAGCGGTATATGAAGCGACGCGTAAGCCGCGCCCATATGGAACGCTGCAGGATGGCATCACCGATCAGCTTCGCCTGCTAAGAGAGCGCTATCAGCTAGGCATTATTGCCAATCAACATCCGGAAGTGCTGGAAGCGATCGAAGGCTATGGCATCGGTAAGCTTTTCGATGTGAAGGTCATCGATCAGGTGGTCGGCGTCTCAAAGCCCGATAATGCGATCTTCCGTCTCGCCTTCGATCAGGCTTCATGCAAACCGGAAGAGGCAATTATGGTTGGCGATCGCCCGGATAACGACATCCGTCCGGCAAAGGCCCTCGGCATGCGAACCGTGCGACTGCGGCACGGCATCCTCTACACTGCATACGATGCGCGCGATGCGGCCGAAACCGCCGATGCAGAGATTACCGAGATCTCTCGGCTGGCTGAAACAGTGATCTCCGTAGCGCGATGAGGGGCGCAGCCCCTACTCAAACCGTCCGCGCTTCTGAAGCGCGGCGTTCAGGACTCTACTGTAAACCTGATGCGGAATTTCACGGGCTCCAAGCGACTCGAGATGGCTCGTGAGATACTGCACATCAAGGACCATGTACCCGTTTGAGTTCAGCTTATCTACCAGGCCGGCGAGCGCAACCTTTGAGGCGTCGGTTTCATAATGAAACATGCTCTCCGCCATAAATGCCGCTCCTAAGGCAACCCCGTATGTGCCTCCGACAAGCCGCCCCTCTCGCCAGGTCTCAACCGAGTGAGCCAAACCTGCCCGATGAAGCTGACCATAAACCTCGATAAACTCCTCCGAGATCCAGGTGCCTTCCTCACGATCTGCGCACCCTCGCATCACGCCTTCAAAATCGGTGTCGAACCGCAGCTCAAAGCGCCCCCTACGAATTGTCTTCGCTAGCGATCGCGAGAGGTGAAAACCATCCAGCGGAATGATTGTGCGGGGGTCGGGCCTGTACCAGTGAATTGCGCCAGAACGCATATCGTACATCGGAAACAGTCCAACAGAATATGCAGTTATAATGCCTTGCGGACTAAACGTCAGGTTCACGAGCGCTCCCACACCTGGTATGCTTTTAGATTCGGCGCGGGTGGGCGTCATCCCTGCGACCTACCCTGCGTGACGCTTTTCAGGTATCCTGTTGTTCATGAAATCAGATAAGTCGGAGCTCAAGCCAAAGATACGCTCCACTACGATTGTAGCAGTACGCGCCGGGGGTAAAGTTGCCGTGGCAGGCGATGGACAGGTATCCCTCGAGCACACTATTTTGAAGCACGGCGCACATAAGGTGCGCAGACTTTACCAGCGAAGAGTTATAGCTGGATTTGCGGGATCTGTAGCCGACGCCCAATCACTTGCCGATCGATTTGAAACCAAGCTGGAGGGGACCAACGGCAATCTGACTCGCGCAGCCGTTGAGTTTGCCAAAGACTGGCGAACCGATCGGGTACTCAGACGGCTCGAAGCAATGATGATCGTCACCGATGGAGAGAGTCTCTATATCCTTTCCGGCGATGGCAACGTTGTTGAGCCTGATGACGGCGTTGCGGCAATTGGCTCTGGCGGCGCCTACGCGGCCTCTGCCGCCCGCGCATTGCTGCGCCACACTCAGATGGACGCCACCACGATTGTTACCGAGGCCATGAAAATCGCTGCTGAGATTTGCGTCTACACTAACGACAGAATTACCGTCGATTCACTGCCATAGCGAGGGAGCTTCACTGTGCTGGATCTTAAGGGCAAACATATCTTTATCGCGGGCGGAAGCCGGGGCATCGGCGCCGCAGCCGCCATCTCCGCTGCAAAGCAGGGCGCGGCTGTAAGCGTAAACTACCTGAGCAATTCGGCCGCAGCCGATGCCGTTGGCAAGGCGGTGGAGGCAGAGGGCGTTCCGTTCTTCAGCATTAAGGCCGACATCTCTGAGGATGGCGCTCTGGATGCCGCTGTGGATCAGGCAGTAGAAAAACTCGGTCCGCTTACCGGCCTGGTAGTCTCTGCAGGTGTCTTTGAAGGTTATCCCGTTGAGGAGATGACAGTAGAGGTTTGGGATCGTGTGATGGCGATCAATGTCCGTGGGACATTTCTTGCGGTGAGAGCTGCTGCCCGGCACATGCGCTCCGGTGGCGGAAGCATCGTCATCTACACCTCAACGGCTGGCCAGCGTGGTAGCGCCGTTATGTCTGCATATGCAACCTCAAAAGGCGCGCAGATCCTCTTCATGAAGTCGATGGCGCTCGAACTGGCCTCTTCCAAAATCCGCGTCAACTGCGTCGCGCCTGCCTGGACCGAAACAGACATGGCCGCTCCAAGTCTGGATGCGCTCGGCCGGGAGAAGGTTGCGGCTGGCTTCCCGCTTGGCCGCATCGGGCTTCCGCAGGATATCGCTAACGCGACAACCTTCCTACTTAGCGACGAAGCGGCATTCATCACCGGATCCACAATTACCGTTGACGGCGGCATGGACATGCGCGGTTAGTCAGGGAAATTCTAACCTATGCGAATACGAACCGTTTTATACTTTCTTTCTGGCACGCTCCTCGCAGGCATTCTGGTGAGCGCTGCGACATTTGTAGCCGCCAAGAGCAGCACCAATCCGCAAGATTGGATGAATGTCCAGAAGCAAAGCCCACTTCTCTGGATGATGGACGCTTCCGGAATCATCATCTTCCTGGGCTCCATCATGCTTGGCTTAACATCCGGTGACGGTGGCAGCTCCGACCGGGCCTCGTCGCGAAGCAACGCACAATCCGATTACGAAGAGATTGTTGCCCTCCGCGCACGCGTCGATACCATGGAGCGTGAGCGCCAGGATCGCCGGGATAACATTGAAGAGGCTGCCGGCAGAATGGCAGAACACGCATTTAGTGCCCTCGTGGAGCATATCGAAGCGAACGCCGCGCAGCTTGAAAGCATTACACTGGCGCTGCGTTATCAGCGTGCAGAAATGCAGAGCTTCCGTAAGGCTCTCAAAACGGGTGAGCTTTCCGCAGAGTCTGTGGCGCCCCCGCCGCTAGACTCGCCGAAACGGCCAAAGGACCCGATCTTACCGGATTGGCGCGCCCAGGTGGTTCGGGAGCCTGAACCCGAAACCGAGATTGAAACCGACGAGGCATTCGCGGAAGAGCCTCATGTTGAGGCCGAGGCGACGCAGATTTCTGATGCGGTTGTAGTGGAAGAGCCGGCATCGACTGCCCTCGAGCCCGCCGTCGCCGCAGAAGAAGATGACGTCGATACCCGCACATCTGCTGAAGAACAGGACGATGAGCAACCAGAGCCCGAAACGAAATCCTACGCGGAGACAACGGTCTCTGCGGGTACGGCTTCGGTGCACACTCTGGAGATCGACCTGGCTGCCGAGGAGCGAAAGCGGGAAGAGGATGAGGCTGCCAAGCGCTCCGAGGCCGCGAAGGCCGCCGCTGCAGCACTCGAGTTCACCCGAAGCAAGCAGAAGAATACCAGCATCTTCAGACCGAAGCGCTAGCCCAATAATGTCAATAGCGCATGGTGACCGGGCTCTTGAGCCAACCGTTGAGGAGATCGTTCAGGCGCTCACAGGCTCGGATCAGGATGCACCGCTCGCGTCGATAAGCTCACTGCCGCAGACATGCGCTCTTTGTCGTTTGGTGACACGCAGCGTCATCCGAGGAATGCGCTCCTTCTTTGTCGAGTTTGTTAACGATCCTGAGGCTCGAATGCACCTGCGCGCCTCACGAGGCTTTTGTGGGCCTCATACGGAGGTTGCTGCGGCGACGGGCGATGCGCTTGGCATCGCCATCCTCTACGCGGATCTTGCTGATCTCTCCTCCGAACGACTTACCTTCACTAAACCTCGTCGAACCTCATTCTCTCTCAGAATCAAACCGAGCAAGCAACAGACAGCCATTTGCCCTGCCTGCACCATGCAGGCAGAAGCCGAAAAAAGGTACACGGCGGCTCTTGCGGTTGCACTCAACGCGTCTGCGACGGAGATGCAGCCATGGAAAGCCCTGGCAGAAGGGGAAGGGTTGTGCGTTGAGCACATCGAGCGAACCGCATCAGCGCTAACCCCTGAAGCGGCCGGAAAGTTCTCAGAGATGCAAGTCGGCAAGCTGAACGAATTAAAGAAAGAGCTTGAGGAAGTTATTCGTAAGAACGATTATCGGTTTCGTGGCGAAGCCTGGGGAGAGGAGCGGGATGCCTGGCTCCGCGCACTGAACCGATTGGCTCGCAAGTAGAGAGAGTAACCTACCGGACGAGACCCTCTTTCCTCAAGATCCTCAGAACGAGATCTTCAAACGGTGTCGCGGTAGATACCCTCACGTAGTCGATACCGTAGCGGTTGCAAAAGCCCTCTACCTCGCTGCAAAACTGTCCAAGCGTCTGCTGATAGCGCGCGAGTAGCTGAGCGTTCACACTCATCTCGCGCTGGTGGCCGGTTTCACTGTCGATGATTCTGAGATCCCCGGTCAGTTTCGGCTCCAACTCATCTTCCGAAAGCACGTGGACCACTGCTACCTGAAATCCACGCGATATAAGCGGCTTGAGCCCTTCCTGCCACTGGGGGTCCATTAAATCCGAGATCACTACGGCTAACCCCCGACTGCGTGCTGTCGCTGCGAAACGGCGAAGCGAAGTCGAGATATTGGTCTCCCCGTCCGCTTTGATCTTCTCGAGATATCGCAGAAAGGGGAACACGCTTGTTTTACCGCGCCCCGTTGGCATCGGTGCGCCGGCAGATGCCGCAAACGGCTGAACGGAAACGCGATCGTAGTTTGAGAGGCCAATATAGCCAAGCGCGGCGGCCACGCGCACGGCAAATTGCAGCTTAACGGGATCGCCAAAATCCATGCTCTTGCTGGAATCGATCAGCAGCGCAAGAAAGAGATCCTCCTCTTCAACAAACATCTTGAGGAACATCTTGCCAAGGCGCGCCGCCGTATTCCAATCGACGTACCGAAGGTCATCTCCCGGCGTATACTCTCGATAATCGGCAAATTCAATGCTGGTTCCACGCTTCGTGGAGCGCTTCTCGCCCTTCATCTGCCCGGCAAATGGCCGCCTTGCCGCGAGAGACAATCCCTCTAGCTTCTTCTGAAAGGCAGGATCCAGCAGCGAACCTTCAAGTGCGGGCATTCATTTTCTCCACGACACGGGTTTAAGTTATTCTTGCACCCGGAAGCACGCATTCATTCCCTCCCCTGCGAGCTTGCGAGCGAATCAGGGAAGGGGACTGGGCATGTCGCCTGCGGTTTACAGCGGCCTGCATCTGTAAGGGTGCGCAGCTTAGCTGGTACCAGGTTGGAACCTTTACGAGACTAGCGCGGCGCCCATACATAAATGCACTGCACCTACTCACCCTCCAATATACGATTTACACATTGTTTTATTGCGGGCTATTGCCACTAATTCGCATTCCCTTGCGTCTTTGCTCCCTTTGCAGCCTAGATATCAGTTGACACCAAGAGCATTGAGACTCCGTTTAACCTCTTCTGCATTTCTTGGCGGCTTTGCGTCTTTGTGTGCGACTCT
>CAIXIX010000422.1 GCA_903919615.1 uncultured Chthonomonas sp. | reverse complement strand
CGATGGATGCAGAGATCATCCATATAACATTTGGGGAAAGCTGCAAGCTTCAAACTAACGTCTCCTCGGCACAATTGCGCACGTTCTATTGAACGCGTACTGATAATCTATTATGTCAGCTAATTGCGAAGTTCCTGTGCGCTAAAGACGCAACGTAGCAAGGCTGCCAATCACCACATTTCTGGCGTCATTTTGAAAGTCCACACCAATCTCTTCGAGCCCTGCAATGGCGGCGCCAACACAAACCGGGACACGTGGAGCGATGATCTCACAGCGAGGAGCCGCCTTGTGCACTGTCTCTCTGAACGCCTTCAATACGAGCCTGCCAACGCGAAACACAGCTCCCACGGTACCTACAGGGACCATGCTCTCGTTCATATCAAGTTGAGTGAGAATCGCGCATGCTGAAAGCGCAAGCTCTTTGCCACTTTCACGAAGAAGCTTTTTGCTAACCGCATCACCCTGCGCGGCTGCCAATCCTACCATTTCGACAAGAGCCGTAACCTCACTTCTATTACCATCTCCTCGCTGAAATCGCCGCAGAAGCGTATGGAGAGAATCGGCTTCGAGATGCTGCAGTGCGAGTGGTAGAATCTGAGTGGTTGGCCCAACGCCATCCTTTGATCGACAGCAGGCATTGAGCGTACGGAGAGCGATCCAATAACAACTGCCTTCATCGCCTTGAGGCTGATTCCAACCTCCCGTCGCATAAGTATGCCTGAGCGAATTCATACCAAATGCCTGCGAGAACGAATCTGCAATGACAACAACGCCGGGCGAACCCAGTGTAACGGTGTTTAACGCAACTTTGCTCTGGTTACCAATGAAAACGTGGTCAGCAGGAACAACCGGAACGCACACGCCCTCGATCTCTTCCGGATCGCCAGCAATCGCGAGACATGCCGCCGCTATTCTTGCATTTTCGAGCTCCGCCATGGATATTGCGCCTGATATTGCGTCTCGGATAGCTCGGCGTGTCCGTTCCACTCCGGCGGCATCTGTATCCATGTGGACTGGCCCACCCTGCCCTAGTCCAAGCAGGCAGCCAGACTCGTCTGCCAGAACCGCCGTTGTTCCTCCAGGTCCGCCGTCCACACCGATGACATACCGCAATTGACCGCTCCAGCCGAGTGTCTACATGCGGCACCGTTCCACAGAATGGACCACTATTCCTGCCAGAATCACGGTACCTGCTTCGATACACATGATATGAAAACAGGATGTGCGCCGCTGTCGGGTAATCTAAACTCAACATCTCAGAATAATCAGCATAGCCCCGTTCCGGCACATTGACCGGTACCCTGTCAATACTCGCCGCTGAGGAAGAAAAAAGAGGTTAAACGGTGCGAATATTAATGTTATCGTGGGAGTACCGACCTAGAATTGTTGGCGGCATAGCTCGCCATGTTGAAGAGCTAGCATGGTCTCTAGCTAAAATCGATGGGCTCGAGGTTCATGTCGTTACGTGTGAGTTTCCTGGCGCCCCATCAGAAGAGGTAACGCGGGGTGTGCACATCCACCGAGTGGCGCCGTACGGCGATAGCCATAATGATTTCTTTCACTGGATTCACCAGCTTAACCACGCTATGCGAGATCGATCGCGCGAACTAATAAAACAGTGGCTCGCACCCAGTACAAAGCGGGGTAAAGCAAAAGATCCCAAGAAGCTAAGTGAGACGGACGGCATCATTCTTCACCCGCATGACTGGCTTTCCCACTTCGCGGCGGCGGATCTAAAATATGAGTTCAAATTGCCGGTAGTCGCTACGATTCACGCGACGGAAAGCGGCAGAAACAACGGAATCTATTCGGAGACTAACCGTTACATTAACTCCATTGAAGAGCGACTTACTCATGAAGCATGGCGCGTGATCGTTTGCTCGCACTATATGCGCGGAGAAGTGGGCTTTGCACTTCATACGCCGTGGGACAAAGTCGACATCATTTACAATGGTGTAGAGGCAGCAAAATTCGATTTCGAATTCTCTGATCGCGATGCAACTGCATTTCGCTCGAAGTTTGCTCTTCCAAACGAGAAGATCGTTATGTTTGTTGGCAGAGGCGTAAGGGAAAAGGGCTGCCAGGTTCTCATTGACGCCTTCCCAGAAGTGCGTGCCCAATATCACGATGTAAAGCTGGTGATTGCTGGCGGTGGAAACAGGCAGCACTTAATTAACCTCGCAGAGCTGCTTGGAATCTCCCCGCATGTACTTTTTACGGGTTTTATTCCAGATGATGACCTGCTTCGTCTGTACAAGGTGGCTGATGTTGCATGCTTCCCAAGCCTGTATGAACCGTTCGGTATTGTCGCGTTAGAAGCGATGGCAGCCAAGATCCCCGTAGTCGTATCGAATGCGGGTGGTTTGCCTGAAGTTGTGGACGCTGGGACTACAGGTATCGTTACAGAGTGCGACAATGCACACAGTCTGGCTGCAGGAATAGTGCGTGTACTCAAAGAACCGGGATACGCTCGCTATATGGCGGTAAATG
>CAIXIX010000421.1 GCA_903919615.1 uncultured Chthonomonas sp. | reverse complement strand
AGTATGAAGGCTGGATTTGCAGCAATAAGCAAATCAGTTCATGCGGCCGTTAATCGTACAAGAGTCCTTGTGATGTATGACACTTCGCCGATCTACACATCTGGACCAGGAACGCTGATATCGGATATGATTGACGTTGCTGGTGGACATAATATCGCTGCTTCTAATGATCCCGTTGTTTCTGAGAGGGTAATTCAGGAACAACCGGACGTGATAATCTGCAGTCATGACCTGGAACAGCGCATCGAAAAAATGCCTGCGTGGAAAGGCACCGTGCCTGCAGTGGCGCACACGGCTTACTTTCATCCTTCCGCAGACGCAACGTTGATCCGGCCTTCGAGACGTTTGATTCAAGGCGCAAGAGAGCTTGCCCAATACCTCCATCCCGAGCTATTTACCTCTGAAGGCAAGGAGTTCACGCCACCTGTTCAGCAAGTTCAAAAGCCTGCTGGGACAAAATAGTGGTGAACTCACGCAGGTTAAAACAGGCTCTGCCATTCCTCCTGGTCGTGCTCCTTACAGCATTCATCATAATCGACTTGGTTTCTGGCCCCATTGGACTCAAACAGCAGATTCATGCCTCCGATGTCTTTCAGATTCTTGCGTCCCACTTGGGTCTCGTCCACAGACAGTCGTCAGAGACAGTGCGAGCCTCCGACTTTATAGTGTGGGAGCTTCGAACTCCCAGAGTCCTGGCTGGCCTCGTTGTTGGCATGCTGCTTGCGATGGCAGGAGTTGCTTTCCAGAGTTTCTTAATGAATCCGCTGGCAGATCCTTACATGATTGGCGTGTCTGCCGGATCTGCACTCGGTTCAGCAACGATTATTTTGATTGGTGGGACTGGGTGGCTGATTGGACTAGCCCAACCAGTTGCTGCATTTGCTTCGGGAATTGCCACCATGGCGCTCATATCGCTTCTTGCACGGCGAAATGGCAGAGTATCTGCGCAGACGTTTCTACTTGCTGGCTTTGTCGTTGGAACATTCGTCTATTCCATAACCAGGCTGCTTATTGCGTTATCAAACCGAGGCAATGATACTAGTAAGGCCAGCGCGATCCTATCGCAATTGCTTGGAAGCTTGCAAACCGCTCACTGGACAGATATTTGGTTGATGGCGCCGTTTGGAATCGTAGGCGCAATAGTGCTCATGAAGAGCCACTCCGAATTGAACTTAATGACGCTCGGTGAAGAGAGCGCAGCACATCTTGGAGTGGACACAGAGAGATTTAAAGCACGCGTGATCATTGCGGGCTCTATGGTCACCGCCGCCACAGTAGCTGTGGCTGGCATTATTGGCTTTGTAGGGATGGTTGTGCCTCACCTTGCCAGGCGTATCGTTGGCCCAGATCACCGTAGGCTCCTCCCTTGCAGCATGTTACTTGGCGCTGCCGTGCTGTTAATAGCGGACTGGTTTTCTCGTGTTTGTTTGAACGAACTCGAAGTAGGTGTTATCACTTCGATAGTCGGTGCACCGGTATTTTGCTATCTACTGAGGACGAAACTGGTATCTCGATGGTGATTGTGAAGCCGCGCGTCAGTTTTGTTCGTCAGTGTTTGTATCAGGAGATATGCAATTAGATGATAGTCGCGTCAGGATTAAGTAAACAGTTTACAGATCGCAAGCGTGGGACCATTGACGCTGTAAGTGGTGTGTCCTTCGAATGCCGGCCAGGTGAGGTCTTTGGGCTGCTTGGGCCAAACGGTGCAGGCAAAACGACACTTTTGCGCATGCTCTCCACGATTCTCGAACCCACATCGGGATCAGCAAGTGTTGCAGGGTTTGACATCAGGAATGAAGCACAACAGGTTCGTGCAAGCATTGGCTTCTTATCGGGCTCGACCGCGCTGTATGAGCGTCTCACTGCCCGCGAGATGGTCAGTTATTTTGGAGCGCTGTACGGGTTAAGCGCCGAAGAGACAAAGCTTCGAATTGAAGAGGTCTTTACAGATCTTGATATGCATGATTTTGCAGATGGGCGTTGCGACAAGCTTTCCACCGGTCAGAAACAACGTGTATCTATTGCGCGTTCAATAATCCATCGACCTCAGGTAATTTTCTTCGATGAGCCTACGAACGGGCTCGACATCATTACCGCGCGCACTATTATAAGATTTATCAAACGCTGCCGCGATGAAGGTCGAACAGTTATCTTTAGCACACACATCATGAGCGAAGTTGAGGCGTTATGTGATCGCATTGCTATTATTTACCAGGGCAAACTCGCAGCCATTGGCACTTTGGAAGAGATGCGTGCTCAAACAGGCAAGCAGGCTTTTGAACATGTTTTCCTCAGTTTGATTGGTGAGGACGAAGACTAATGCAAGATCCGAATTCAGAAAGAGGGCCAAGATCCAGCGCTGGTCTGCAGAGCCATCACTCAAGTCGAGTGTTGACCATACTCGTTAAGGAGTTCCGCGAGATTTTTCGCGATAGGCGTACTGTCATCTCAGTAGTGATCAGCCCGCTTCTGATCACACCTGCGATTTTTGCGGTGCTTGGATTGTTCATTGGATCTGAGTCTCGTAAGGAAGCTGCCAGAGTATACGATGTGGGTATCGTATCTTCGGGATCTTCTCACGAATTATCGGATGAGATTGCAAACATCCCACAGTTAAGCGTACGACCAGTGGACCGTTCACAGGCTGAGAGTGAGATATCAGCCAAGCGTCTCGCTGCTGTTGTTATTGTGCCGGATAACGCATCTCGGCTGCTAACAAAAGATAGCCCAGTACCGATCGAAGTATTGATCGATGCCGGTGATCAGTCCTCACAATCAGCATCGGCGCGTCTAGTTTCAGGCATGAAATCGATTGGTGAACATGTAGTTGCGTCAAGATTAAAGTCTGTGAACTTACCGGATGACTTTGCTCAGCCATTCAAATTGAATCAACGGCCAATCAAGGGTGGTGGGTCGGTCGCATCACTCCTGTTAGCAAGCATGCTTCCTTATTTGCTAGTCATATCGAGCTTCGGTGGTGCGATCTATGCGTCATTCGACCAGGTGGCTGGAGAAAAAGAGCGTGGAACGTTGGAGACTCTGCTAGTGTCGCCCGCTTCTCGTCGCGAAATCGTCCTCGGAAAGTTTTGCGCTGTCGCAGCAGTATGCATTATCAGCAGTATTCTGTCCGTCGCTGGCATCATTATTTCGTTTTCATTTCACAGTTCGGCACTTTCGGCACTCACAACGGGTGGTCTGCATCTGAGCGCCGCTGCAATTGGTGTTTCACTATTTCTGATGATCCCGATCGCTGTCCTTTTTGCAGGTGTGCTTCTTGGAGTATCGACGTTTGCCCGCAATCAAAAGGAGGCGCAAACCTACATTACTCCGATTCTGTTACTGGTAATAATGCCAGCGCTCTTCTCCGTGGTCATGCGAACTGATGTTCCGCTCGCGACATCACTAGTGCCGATATTGGGCACTTCGATTATTATTAAGCAGGCGTTTGGCGGAGTTTTCAACTTAGCGTTCATTGCTCTTGCATTTGGGAGTTCGCTTGTATACGGGTGGGTGGCTGTACTTGTGACAACGAAGATGTTTGAAAACGAGAGCGTGCTGATTAAAGCGTAATAACTGTCGAACGAATTTGCCTTGGAACCAATGCACAGGTTGACTTTACGATCAAATT
>CAIXIX010000420.1 GCA_903919615.1 uncultured Chthonomonas sp. | reverse complement strand
GCCGAATTTCGCCAATGAACTTCTTCGTGACAGGCTCAGACTTCATCTGCTTCTGGATATCCATCATCTGCTTAAAGAGAGCCTGACCTTTGGGGCCCTTGCGATCATCTGGGCTCAGCGCCTGCGCCTTCTTTTGCGTTTCTTCCATCGCTGGCCGGTATTTGCTAACAACCTTGGCAATATCTGCTTTGTATTTACCCTGTATCGCATCAAGTTGCGGTTTGTATTTTAGATTGATAGCCTGCGCTTTGGACGCAAACGCTGCATAGTCCTTCTTGTCAGCATCGCTCATCTGTGGAGGAGCGCCAGGTCCGCCGGGAGCCTTAGGTGCATTGGCCACCTGAGCAATGGACTGAGATCCAGCTGTCACAAGTGTGATAAGCATAGCCAGCTTCATCATCGAATTGATCTTCATCGTGTACTCTCTTTTGCGGCTGATATTTCAGGCGCTGTTCTTATAATAAATGGGCCCGATTAACCCAACACCGCACGTACATCAATCATGCGTTGGTTGAACACCCGAATAGTATAGCCGATCATTGACTGAATATACGCCGAAACCATCCAAAATTTGAGCGGCCATGCCCTACGGCTGACCGCTCAAAATCTGGCAACACTTAATTACCTATTCGTTTCACAGGGATGCCGAAGGTGGGAGTCGAACCCACACGGGGTTGCCCCCAATGGTTTTTGAGACCACCGCGTCTGCCATTCCGCCACTACGGCCTACGCCGCGTATTATACGGCAACTGGGTAGTATGTGTCAATTCCGAACGCAAACACAGAGTATATTTGCTCTACGTGACACGAGTGCGAGAAGCCGCATTGTTTCGCCTTCCATTTCTGAAAGCGCGGGATGAACGAAGCCAGTTGAGCCAACGTCTTCTGCGCGCATCTAGCGGACTTGACACGCCAACACGTTCGCTGCTGGGACCAGTCTGTGGGAGCCATGAATCCGATCCAGTACGCTTGCTGCGCGCTAGCTCAGAGGAAACGTGAGCGAAATTATGGCATATCGCTGATGCGTTATGCGTTTTGTTCTAGGAGCTTCTGAAGTCGTTGCTCCATGTCGACACGAGCTCGGACCGCGATAGGAGCGGCCAGATACCGCCGAAGCGTATCCTCATTCTGGTCCTTTCTATAATAGTTTCTGAACATCTCAATCGCCGTCACAGTTTCGCCGTCATAGGATTGAAAGGCCACTTCATCGCTCACCGTTACACTGCCCTCCTTTATTACCCTACAGTATAATCCTGGCCTCTCTGCCTGCTGAAACTGTTTTACGAAGTGAGGATCGCCCATATGTGATGCCAAGGTGCCGCACGGTATACGTGGTGCGGTAACTTCTAAGATAACCTCTCCGATGGTAAATCGATCGCCTATCTGGTAGGAGGCGCTCTCCATATTGGAGAAAGTTAGATTATCACCAAAGGTACCTGGTGTAATAGTTTTGCCAAGTTCTTTTTCCCACCACGCGTAGTCATCGCTGCCATAGATGTACATAGCCTGGTCGACTCCTCCGTGATGGCGAGTATTACATACTTCGTCTCCCGCAATGCCTAAGTATGATATCAGCACAGGGCCCGACGATGGCTGTTTGAAAATGCCGGTTTTGGCGGACTTTGCTCCATTACCTATGCGCCGCGCTTTACCTATGTTGACGGAGAGAAGACGCATATCTATGTATCCTTTCGAAATAGCTTACTCTGCTCAAGTTGCAGGAAGTATAAAAGTATGCTCCAAACTGAACTGTTCACTTAACTTGCACAAATAGCATCGCCCATTCGTGGCCACTATTAAATGGTAAAATGTACCGATATGCAAGATCCCGTAATTCCCCTTCGGAACAACCGATTAAAAAAACCGCCAAGGCGACTGATGATCGCTATTGCGGTTGTCCTGCTCAGTTCTGTCTGGGTGGCTCATTTCCGTGGCACCGGCTGGACGAGTGCCATCAATCCGGCGTACTGGTATCACCGCCTTCATGGAGACGACCTGTACAATTCTGATGAAACGGTGTTACATCACGGCAATCGGCAGGTGCCTGAAGTTGCCTTAACTTTCGATGATGGGCCACACACTGAGAGCAGGAGCGCTATCCTCGGCATCCTCGCGGATGCAGGCATTCATGCAACGTTCTTTGATGTTGGTGTGAACATGATCGCACATCCGGAACTTGTAAATGATACACTTCGTCAGGGAAATGAGATCGGTAATCATTCTCAAGATCACGTGCACCGGTTAGATGATATTGCCGGCAAAGACCGGCGACGGGAGATCAACGATACCGATATCGTTTTCAATGAGATTACCGGAAAGCATTTGAGTTTACTGCGTCCCCCAGGGATGAGATACAATGCGGATGTACTGCGGACGACACGAAACTTAGGCTATCTGGTAGTTGGCTATACAACGGCATCGCGAGACTTTGATCCTGATGAATCTGCAGATATTATCGCTCAGAGAACCCTTTCTCGCACAGAAAATGGCAGTATCATCCTCCTGCACGACTACAGGGCTACTGCTTCCGCCTTACCTAAGATTCTATCTGGCCTAAAGCAGCGGGGCTTCCGTTGCGTTACGATTACTGAAATGATTAGACACCTTCCAGACGGACCGCGAACGGCGGCCGTTAAGCAGTTGGATACACTGCAAAACTGATTAAGACGCGGGAACAATTCGTGTTGAGATTAGCGTAAGCAGTTGTAGGAGCGATATACGATGGGTTTAGCCAGGTTATTTACCGGCGTCCTAAAAAATGATAGGCGAGAGTTTGATCAGCTCGTAAATAAATGCCATCGCCAGGCATACAATGTTGCCTATCGTATGACGGGTAATCATGCGGATGCTGACGACTTGACACAGGAGACTTTCCTGCGTGCCTACCGCTTTTTTGACCGATATAATCGAAGCATGCCCTTCGAAAACTGGCTGTTCCGAATTATGTCGCGTGTATTCATTGACGAGCTTCGCAAAAAGCCAAAGCATAAAACGCATTCCCTCGATCAGCCGATTGGGACGACCTCAGTTGGCGATCGTGATCTTCTACTAGAGATCGCAGACTATGATGCGGATCCTTTGAAATCTATCCTCTCTGATTCGCTGGATGAAACGCTGCAGAATGCGCTAAATTCACTTCCTGAAGATTTCAGAATTGCGGTCATTCTCGCCGATATTGAGGGTATGTCCTACGAAGAAGTTGCTGAGGCAATGTCCTGCTCACTTGGAACAGTTCGCAGCCGCTTGCATCGTGGCAGGAAGCTACTCAGGTCACGCGTCATAAGCGAATCGTCCCAAAGTGGTGCCAAACATGTTAGTTAGTTCCCGAATAACAACCAAAAACTCTAAACAGGAGATAGTGCGTGAACTGTCGTAAGGTTTCCCATCTTCTGTCCGCATATATGGACGGTGAACTCGCTGGCGTTGAGAACTTGCAGATTCGACAGCACCTGTCGAACTGTGAAAACTGCAGCGAGGAATACGAGGATCTGCTCGGTACAAAGCGACTGCTCGGGCGCCTCAAAATGCAAGAGCCGAAGCACGATCTGGCGAGCAGCATCGTTACAGCAATACGCATCGATTCGGAATTGGAAGCAAGACGCTCACTGAGGATGCAGGTTGATTCTGCCCTTGAGCAGTTGAAGCTGCTTATTAGCGCCCCGCAGACCTTAGGCGTTTTTGTAGGAGTGCTGGCGATCGCGGCGCTTTACGGAGTGCAGCGCAACCAGTCGGTGGATCGCCTCCATGTTGTAGGGAGATGGGATCACTCGATGCCCCCGGCGAGTGAGTTCCTGTCGAGTTCAGTTGGCACGGCTAACGGCAGATTCCTGGCGCCTGTTCGTGCGACATCTGAACCGAGCATGTTTAGAGGTAATTTTTCCGAAGCCCAAGAGCTGCCGCAGTTCTGGTCTGGCAGATCTGGGCCAACTTCGGTTAATACGGTAGATTTCTCTATTCATTAGTAATTGGTCTAGTCGGTCAATTTGCGCGACAGCGTTATTCTCGGCCTGGTAAGATTATTCGTACATCTTGCCAGGCTCGTCTGTTTCACGTGGATGCTGAAATAGCGCATCTCATGCCCTCAGCACGCGAGCATCTCAGCAAAATAGGAGTGCGGTCTGGTGATTACATCCCGAATTTCGTCTCGATCGAATCGCTTCGGATACCCAAACATCATCGTATTAATTGCACTCACGTTTGTTACCGTTGCTTCCATATCAGCGCGGCCTGCAATCGCCCAGGCAGCGTCTGGCGGCTCAAAGGCAGCTCTGACCGGACTGCAAGATGCATTTATAGATATCGCCGACGAAGTGGAGCCCACAGTTGTTACGATATCGGCCTCGAAGGCAGTTCAGGAGCCCGATCGAGAAACCAGACCACGCAATTCGCGATCTGCACCACGATCCGTTGGCACGGGTACCGGATTAATCGTTCGCAAGGACGGCTGGATACTAACTAACGATCACGTCGTGGCTGGCGCCGATCGAGTAACAGTGCGGCTCCACGATGGGAGAGATCTGCCCGCGACGGTATTGAGAGATCCAAAGAGTGACCTTGCTCTCGTAAAGATTGATATTTCCGATTCGTTACCTGTCGCCAGACTGGGTGATTCCGACAAAGTGCATATCGGGCAGTGGGCGATTGCGATTGGGTCCCCTTATCGGTTCGAAGGGTCTCTCTCTGTGGGAGTTATCAGCAGTTTGTTGAGACGGCAGGAGATTGACGAGGCAGGATTCGGTTCACGCGGTCGACTCTATCCTAACATGATACAAACCGATGCTGCGATTAACCCTGGGAACTCCGGCGGTCCTTTGTGCAACATTAGCGGTGAGGTGATCGGGATAAACACAGCAATCCAGAGCCCCCAGTCGCAAGGGGGGAGTGTAGGCATTGGATTTGCAATTCCTATTAACACGGCAAAGTATGTGGTAAGCCAGCTACTCTCCAAGGGAAAAGTGGTCTATGGCTTCTTAGGCGTAAGCCCAACTACTGTTACCGCTCGCCATGCTATTGCACTTAAAGTCGATTCCGGCGCGCTTGTATTTCGCGATCCAACAGAAGGTTCACCTGCCGCAAAGGCTGGGTTAAAGGCAGGTGATGTGATCGTCGCCATCGCAGGCAAACCAGTTAAATCAGAAATAGATCTGCGAACCATTGTCTCGCAGACGCCACCATCCACCGTAATTGCTATAAAATTCGTCCGCGATGGTTCTCCGAGCTCCACATCTGCAGTTCTGGATAAAGCAGAGGACGAGCCCTTATCGAACGGTTCAATATCGACGACAAAACCTTCGCTTGGTTTTGAAGTTGAGAAACTTACAGATAAGCTTGCCGACGATGTTCGCATCCCCAAGAATACTCCCGGCGTTTTCGTTAAGGCGATCGATCCGAATTCTTCGGCTGCAGATGATGATGACCTAATCGAGGGCAGTGTCATTCTCCGGATCAACGATCAAGCTACGCCTAACATTGAGGCCTATAACAAAGCGATTTCCATGCTTAAATCTGGAGATCAAGTGCGCGTGTCTTATCTGCGAGCCGAGCGCAACGAAGGACCCGTTCGCAGGTTTACCGTGTTGACGGCATACTAACCAGGTTCCGATCGCCAGTATATCCGCCGACGACCGCATCATACTATTTTACTGGGTTATGCGGGCGTACTCGGCGCCCAATCACGGAACTGCCAAGTACATAGAGTGGAATTCAAACGAACCACCGCGATTCAATAGAGTCTGCCAGATCGACAGCGATTTGCCACGATAGGGGCAACTGATGAATTCCGCGGTTCCAGTAACCGGTGACAATGGCTGGCCATACAATGCTGAGGCACGCTGCACCAACAATCAAGGCAATAGGGATAGCCCATAAGGCCCAAACGATCGCTTATGACTTCATTCCTGCCGAGCCTTTCGCGTTACTAAATTTATAGAGTTCGAATAAACGGTATGTCTCTCAAAAATCAACAAGGGCATATTCATAGCCTTCGACCAGCAATCGCTTCCCTTTCTCAATGACACAATGACCTTCTGCTGTTAGCCTGTTTCGCTGGATCGCACCCTCACCCGGATACTTTAGGCTTAAGTCACCACACGTCTTCAGCACTCTCCACCAGGGTGTGGAAGGAGCGGCGGTCTGTCCTTCTTCTTCGCTAGCTGCCCGGGCAATGATTGAGGTGAATATACCAAGCGTAAGTGGGCAGCACTGGTCAACCTGATGGTGTATTGCGAAATGGTTTCCCAGCTGCTGCATGGTAATCACGTTCCCAGCCGGTACCTGTCGAATGATCGCCTGGATTTCCCGTGCATCTGGAATGACTAGCGATTTACCGGTTTTCTCACACTGAAACCTGCGACCACCTGACGAATTTCGCTCAGCATTGGAAAGCTTCTCTGCCCAACTGGTTCGAGATCGTATCATTCACCTGCACCTCAGTTCTTCGCTGTTACATATAATGCGGTGAACAATTTAAGTTACAACGAACCGTTGTAAAGTACCTGCGTTGATGCACACTGAAAACAGCTCAGACAAAAAAGTGAGCCGATATTACTCTGCGACAAGCACAGAGTAACACCAGCTCTCATCAATGGTTTCGTTTAACGTGACTGAAGGGCCTGTCCCTTCAGTTGCAATTAGCTTTGATATCTACTTATTGCCCGCAGGTGGAGCGGTTGGCGGTGCAGCGGGTGGCGCCGTAGAGCCTGCCGCGGCAGGCGCCTCCGTTCGCTGAACGTTCACCGAGGTTCGAACCTTCCATGTTTTACCCTTCCAGAACACAGATGCCTCAAGCGGATAGTTGCCCGCTGGCGTATTCGATGGAACCTGGAAATTAAACACGGAGACGGCATGGGCGTCTTCCCGGTCAACAAGCAAACTGTGCTTGCGTCCATTCCGGAGTTCCCAGCCGGCCGGATAGTCTATTAGCTCGACATCACCTCGCCAATGATCCGGTACTGCGCTCTGAACATCTACCTTGACCGCCAGTTTTGTGGGCCCAAGAACGGTAAGCGGATTGGGTTCAGCGCTCATTTGAACCTGAATTGGTTCTACGACTACGATCGAGGCAGATGATTGAACCCTCTTACCATCTTCGGTTTCGACGGTTGCACTCAGAATGTATGAGCCCAGTGGCAGATTATCGGGCAGGACAGTCTTATACTGCATCTTGCCTCGTTTTAGACCGGGGACGGGTGGAACGCTCACATCTCTCAGTGTATTAAATGTGTTTACTGAATTTCCTTCCCCACCCCACAATACTGACTTAATTTTGACTGTAAGGTCGGTCTGGTTAAATAGGTCCAGTGTGCCAAATAGCTTCTGTCCTGGCACGCATTTATAATCAGAGAGTGTAAGTTTTGGATTCAGGCCTGGGGCGGAGACAATGCGCGCCTCAACCATCGTTGCGTCTAGCAGTAAATGCGGTTCAAACGGCTGAGTTGGCACGAATGCCATTGCGTTAATTGGAGGCAGAAACTCTGCGCGCACTCCAAAGTTAACACCCGGCCGAAGTACGAGGCTGCCTGCGTTCTTTGGGATCGCAATCTCAAGGATCTGTGAGCCAGCAATAACCTTTTCAGCGACAACAATGATCTTCGGATCCACACCTGTCTCGTTCCATGTGGGCGTATCCTTGCTATTGGAGGCATCCAGGAGCCGAACCGAAACGGTTGGCGCGCCGCCGATCGCAGCTGGCGGCCCTACTACCACCTCAATATTATCGGATCCTCTAAGCCAGCCATCTCCTCCGGCGTCAACATCGAACAGAACTGTGGCAGCGACGTCCGTCTTTGCTGCAAGGTATAGAAACCTATCATCCCAGTTGCAATAGACCGTTCCCTTGATTAGGCCATCATCAATCGTATAGAATGGATCCCACTCACCATCCGTTAAGACTCCATCGATGGTAGGCGTTCGCCGCATTCGCTGCGGATCGGTAACATAACGTGGACGTTCGCGGAATTTAATGGCCTGAACTGGCTGGGCAACTCCTACATCAGTTTTCGCTGGCTCAACTTTTGCGGGGTCAGTCTTTGGCGGATCGACTTTAGCTGGGTCAACCTGCTGGTCAACACCTTTGCGCGCCGGGTTTACCTGTTGATCTTGCCCCTTCTGTTCCTGGGCCAAAACACTGCTTGCAGTAACCGTAAAGAGAAGGCTCGCTAAACTACAAGCGGCGGCGAATTTTGGGAGTGAAGTCGATCCAAACGGTAGATATAGTGATGCCAAAGCGTTACCTCCCTAGAGATAGAGAATAAAATATCTTACTCTGTAGTAATTTGCGTGTCAAGATCACATCGGTAGAGTCGATGCGTAATACGGTACATCGACACAGCTAAACTCAGTTAAGTTTAATTGGCGCCGGATTTAACTGTTGAGACAGCCAGGAAACTGCACGATTGACATGCGAGTACGGCAACTGATGGTCTGTGTCGTACCATTCAATCGTCTTTGGCTCGGCAGCGGCATCGAACAACCGCAGCGTTGCAGGCAGTACCATCACTGTATCTAGCCTTGCATTAAGCATTAGGATACGTCGTGGCGAAATATGCCCGATGAAGAGGCTCGGACAGATGCTGTACATTCTGTCGCGTTTTCCCACTGGAACATTTGCAGCGAATGACACGATCGGGTCTCCGCCTCCGCACAGGACCACATCTTGAACTCTATCATCAACTGCGCCCAGAATTGTCCCCATCATCGCGCCGAGACTAAATCCAATTAAACCGATTCTGTGACTGTCAATGTCCTTTCGGCTAATCAGCCAGTCTATTGCCCGGCGGTATTCACGAACGCCTTCGAGGATGGAATCGCCAAGATTGGTAGTATCCAGCGGATCAATTTCGGAGTTTTTACGTTCACCGTAGTACGGCGCATCCAGGGCCAGTACGGCGAACCCATTGGCCACAAGTGGGATGCCGTATGACTTGAGCACGGCCTCCTTATCGCTGAATGGGCCATGCAGAAGAAGTACAACGGGGTACGACCCTTCCTGTTTCGGGCGCAGGAAACCGCCTGTCACCTTCTCACCTCTCGGCCCAATCATAATGATATGCGTTGACAGTGATTGAGATGCCGTTCGCGTCTCTTCAGTTACCATTGGATCCCGGTTATTTAGGACCTCGTATGGTTTGAGTAGCTCTTGCCAGGACGGCGAATCTCCAGGAGCATTACGATTTTGGTACGTTTGTGCGCGGACTGCTGTGACTGAGGCCAGAAAGCTGAGAGCGGCTGCGGCCCGTAACAGTGTCACTAAGTTTGCACGAAGTGGACTTTTCAACTACTCTTCTCGTTTCCCGCTCTAAGCCTGAATCAGTGAACAGGCTTGGTTTCTGTAGCCGACCTCTCCAGTAAAAGTTTGTCATTTTGTATCATGAGAGGTTCAAGTGAGCTGCCTGCGCTCTGACCGGACTCGTAAGAGTATAGCTCAAGACCGAAATCCTCTGGCGCGAGGATATAACCAAGAAAGTCATTCGTAAGCCCCAGCAGAAATTTAGGGTTGCCGTGCATTAGCCTTTTTATATAGAAGCCCACGTTGGGCAGCGCCTCACCAGGTATGGTTAAGAACTCTGCTGGTCCTATACCGATTCGACATACTTCGGTCTCGAGAGTGCCATCCGGATCTGGGGCTCCTGAAAAGACCTTCATTTTAATCAGAGTACGATATCGGGCATTTTCCAGAGGGATATGGAATTTTCGCTTTGCAATCGTCAACTCTGGGTCAGTAATTGCCGTCGCGTCGTGAAGTACTTCAAGGGTCCGCGTACCCAGCATCTTGCCAATTGCTTCGGCCGCCGCCCAATTCTCTCCGCGTGGGGCAGTCGATACATCGTATGCAGCAGTTACCATTCCACCCTGTGCACCGTTAAAATAGACGCAAGTGCCGCCTAAAGCGGTTTCAACGGTTTCATATAGCCAGTGAGGAAAATCGGCTGTAATATGATGGTTGTTGAGTATCTCCGGGTGGCAGGCGTAGTTAACAATAGTTGCGATTGTGCGGGGATTTACCGCAGTTACAAACTGAACAACAGCAAGTTGAGTATCTAAGATCGCGGGTACTCGGATGTTCTTAGATATACCACGAACATCCGAAGTTGAAGCAAACCTGGCGATTGCAGGCTCTAGGTTAAGAGCAGTCTGATCGACCAATTCAGCAATCTGCTTTTCAGTATGAATAAGCCACTTTTTATCAACGCCAGAAACCGTTAGGGCCGGACCCCACATCCCTAGTGTGTCTGGGCCAGAATGTGTGTGGGTAGCCCCAATAATCACGTTCTCCGCCGCGACGCTATTTACCATAGAGCGGATGTTGAGTATTTCAAAACGAGGCACGCCGATCAAGTCGCAGCTTACAAGTGCAATTCGCTGGCTGCCACGTTCGATCACGATACATCGGGCGAACAATCTATCGTGTGCGTCGACACTTTTCCTGTTATTACCGTAACCCGCAATAAAGGCGGGTTGTACTGGAGTGATATCGACCTTGCCAGCGGCGGCCTTGAATTGCTGCGCGTTAACGCAGTCCGCAGATACGAGCAGAGAGGAAAGTACCAGAAATGCCGTACCGATAGGTCTGAGAAGCAATGATAAAACCTTGAGCATCACATCGACTGCCTGTTCATATCTGAAATTAGTAAGTTGTTACGGGCTGTTGCGAGTTAATTCATCCGAAGAGCCATCAGGATTGCCAACGATGACACTTGTGGCAAGATTAACGAAGAGCCCAACATCGATGACACCAGTAATCGCCTTTAGTTGTCGTTCAAGTGAATCTGGGTCTTCAATCACACCCAATGGCAAATCGATAATGTAACCGCCATCGTCTGTTAGGTAGGGTTCTTCACTTTCTCGTGCAAAGCGCAGGTGCGCTTCCGGACAGATCTCCTGCAACCGGCACTTTGTAGCTTCCCAGCCAAATTTCACTACTGTCACTGGCAGCGGAAATGCCCCGAGCTTGAGCTTGATTTTGCTCGGATCACAGATGATAACCAGCTCTCGACTTGCTGCCGCCACTAGCTTCTCGCGCACCAATGCGCCGCCCCCACCCTTTATCAGGCAAAAACTTGAATTGACTTCGTCCGCACCGTCAATAGTGATATCGATCCCATGATTGCTTGGTATATCTATGAGGGGTATGCCTACTTCTCCGGCAAGTCGATTGGTAACGGACGATGTTGGGACGCCGATAATTTCAAGCCCTTCTGCGCGGATCCGGTCACCGATGAAGCGGATGGCATGGGCTGCTGTTGACCCGGAGCCAAGACCAACAACCATTCCAGATTTAACCAGGGATACCGCTCGCAATGCTGCAACTGCCTTAGCATCCATGTTCGCAGCCTTTTCGGTTAGCATCGTGGTTCTCCCGCTCTTTTTACTAAGCCATATACGATGCTATCCACAAGAGCCTTACAGCTTGCCTCTATCATATTCGTGCTCACTCCAACGGTGCTCCAACTGCTTTCACCGTCTGTCGTGTCGATGATGACGCGCACCCGTGCGGCGGTGCCAGCGCGCGTGTTAACGACACGAACTTTGAAATCGACCAGTTTGATTCCTTCAAGACCCGGAAAGTTGGACATTAGCGCCTTGCGCAATGCACCATCCAGTGCATGCACTGGTCCGTCGCCTTCTGCAACGGTCAACTGTTCCACACCGTTTGTAGTGAGCTTGACGGTTGCCTCTGTTATAGTATCGTCGCCTCGCTGTTCCACAATGCAGCGGAACCCAATAAGGTTAAATGGTTCGACGATCTTGCCAATCTGGCGCATCATTAACAGTTCGAAAGATGCCTCGGCACCTTCAAAGCTGTAACCATCATTTTCTCTTTCGGTGACTGCCTGAAGTAAGGCACGAGTTTCGGGCGACTTCCGATTTAGATCCAGGCCGTACTCAGCCGCTTTTCCAGATATGCTTGCACTTCCAGCGAGCTCCGATACAAGAAGCCTTCGGCTGTTTCCAACTGTTTCAGGATCGATGTGTTCGTATGACGCTCCCTTTAGGACTGCATCGGCATGTACGCCGCCCTTATGAGCGAACGCGCTTTTACCTACATACGGGCGACGAGAATCTGGGGCCAAATTTGCAACTTCATCAACAAATTGCGAGAGTGCCGTTAAGTGTCCTAATGAGCCTTCAGAGAGGCAATCACGATTAAGCTTTATCTTAAGCGCAGCGACTACAGGAATCAGGTTGCAGTTACCGCAACGCTCGCCGTACCCGTTGACAGTGCCCTGAACATGAGTTGCGCCACTGTTAATTGCTGATAGCGCATTGGCGACGGCACATTCGCCATCGTTGTGAGAATGAATTCCAATTCGACTGCCGCAGAGCTTCGATGCAACTTCGCCTGTGATACGCTGAACTTCTTCGGGTAGGGTTCCTCCATTAGTATCGCAGAGAACAAGCGCATAGGCGCCGGCGCCGGCTGCTGCCTCGAGGCATTTTATCGCGTAGTCAGGATTCGCTTTGAAGCCATCAAAGAAGTGTTCAGCGTCGTAGATAAGGCGGTCACATCGGCCATTCAGAAACGCCACACTGTCTTCGATCATCTTCAAGTTTTCTTCGGGGGTAGTGCGCAATGCCCAAAGGATATGTTGCTCCCATGATTTCCCAAAGATTGTTATGACCGGAGTAGCTGCCGCAACGAGCTTTATGATTTGAGGGTCGTCTGTAACATCGATACTGGCGCGTCGTGTGCTCCCAAATGAAGCGAGCAGCGAATGTTTCAATTTCGTTGATTTGAGCCGCTCAAAGAAGGCTTCGTCCTTAGGGTTGGAACCTGGCCACCCACCTTCAATATAGTCCATCCCGAACTCATCGAGACGTCGGGCAACTCGGATCTTGTCCTCAACGCTGAAGCTGATTCCCTCACCCTGCGATCCATCTCGCAGAGTAGTGTCATAGATCTCAATCACGGGTTTTGCGTCGGCCTTACCTGTCATGCATTTTCTTCAATCATGTGGGGATTGCCAGCAACGAAAGCGGCACGACAGTATACCATAGAGAGATTATTCAATCGGCGCCAATTTGCATACGCACGCCAGCTAAACAGCTGCTTCGTCGCGCTCTCCAGTACGAATGCGAACTGCCTGTTCAACGTGCGACACAAACACTTTACCGTCGCCAACTTCACCCGTTTGAGATGCTGATATCATCGCTTGTACAACATCTTCTGCAAGTTCGTCCTGGACAACAACTTCAATTTTGACGCGGGGAAGCAGATTTACAACGTAGGTGTTACCGCGATATTTTTCTGTTCTTCCACGTTGTTTGCCATATCCCCGCACATCAGTAACGGTCATCCCGATCACGCCAACCTCTTCCAGGGCAACTTTGACGTTGTCGATCTTAATTGGCCTGATGATGCATTCAACCTTTTTCATTTCAATCCCTTATTCTAGCTTGTACATTGAAAGTACCCTTTCGTCGCAGCTATCTTCCTGCCGCTGAGGGCAACCTTCCTGCGAAATCATAGTCCCATCGCGGCCATACCGCGGTAAGACCCTTGTACGTAATTGAGACGTGAACGCCCTGTTTTTCGGCTGTCAAGGGGATAATTACTCGGTAGTTTTCTCGCGATGAAACAGATACCGTCTTCGCACTGTTCCGTTCTGGAATATGTCCCCAACTTACGCTAGCGCTCGCTGGTACATTTGTGGCGAACTGGAGCGCAACCATATTGCGCGGCAAGCGCTGAAATCGCGGAGCCGCTATTAATACGCCTGGATGCGCTTCGCGTATTACGAGAAACCGCGGAGTATCCGTCGCGGTTACCCGCACGGTGATACTTTTTAATGTGGCCCGTTCGATAACCGCTGCTGTGGTTCGATCTGTCAGCGGGTCATAAGCGCTCACCTGGGCTCCCGTCCCGCAGAGATTTGTCAACGTAACCGTAAACTCCTGATCTGGCATCGTGTAGCGCGATGGATCGAGCAGCTTCTTTGTACTATCCCAGGATTGAACCATATTATGTGTCACAACATAGTAGCCAACGGCCCAGCGCTCCTCGGTCATTTGGAATGGTAGTATTGCAAAGTCGTCCCTATTGAATCGGTCTGGATGGGCGAGTGTTCCGTCTCCTTTAAATACCAGTCTTGGCTTGTGTTCAATCAGTTCGGACACTCCGATTGGACGAGTAATCGTGACGCGCCTCTCATCAGAAGGATGAGTAGTTAGGGTTTTAACCAATCGGCTAAGGACAGCCATCTGGGCCCCGGATCGCTGGCTGGCTTTCGGAGTCAAGACTCCTCCATCTGCCTTAACAGTCTCGAAAAAATACCGTGGAAGCACTGCGAAGCTAAGGTCATCGTCCTTTGCAGCGAAATAATCGATCGTCCGAATACCTTTGTGAGATTGAAATACAAGCGATCGCAACAGCGCACGTGCACCTGTCGCCTGGCTGAGTGCAATGAGCCTTGGGTCAGTCTCTGAGACACCTGTCTCCTTCATAACACTTTCCAACCACGGTCGCCGCCATGTGTTATATTCAGATAACCATACCTGTGCTGGTCCCGCTACATCACTTGCCGCGAACCGGAAGTGGTTCTTCATGAGACCAGGGAATGGTTGTAGATCGCGTGTAACAAACTCTGTTTTGAACCCGTAGTGCCACATTTCGGGCATGCTGATGTTTACTGTTGGAACAAAATAGGAGTCGGGGACTGCGGTATTCCAATCTCGGTTATCTGGCTTGCCGTCGGGTTGACCGAGCGCTGACAATGGAGCATTTCCAGGCATAGGATCGGTTGCTTTTGAAAGCGGTTTCAGGGTTATATCGGTATAGTAGTGTCTGCTAAATCCTGATTGCCCGGACCACATCTCGGCTCCATTGTCCCACGGGCGCTGATTCGAAAATCCACTAATTATGCTAATTCCAGGCAGCTCATTATTGGAGTCGCGAATGTAATCAATGGTTATCGGCAGAATTGCCTCAACGCCTTTAGTGGTCCTACCGTTTTGTGAGTAGGAGGTGTCTTCGCGGTATTTCAGATGGGGTGAATAGTAGTTGCCAGCATCGAGAAATTCACTTCCAAATGTGTATTCGTTCCACACTTCGATATCAAATCCAGCGTCACCGGCTGTCGGATCAAAAAGAATACTTTTTGCAAACTGACAGACGGCTGCGACGTACGATTTCCATCCTGATATTGTCTCGTCAGACGCTGGGTTAAATGCGCCATCCTGAAAAGTTCTCCCCGAGAAGGGCTGGTACTTTAAAGTAACAACCTCGATGTCACCTGCAGGTATAGGTTTGGTTAGCGGCGCCGATAACGTACATTTACCACTCGAAGTATCTACGCTCGTAATTAAAGGATAAGCAATCTGATATGACTGTCCACGTAGACCGCTATAAAAAGGCAGCAAACCTGAAGTCATCGATAATCGGATCGATGTTTCGCCCTTTGCAGCCGCACGTGCGAGGTTATACCGCTTTGTTAACAATGGACACGGCCCCCCAGAATTTGCGTTGAGCAAGATCAGTGGCCGAATTGCGTGCTTTTTAAGTGCAGATAGAATTGTCGTCAGTCGTTTGCCAGCAGCCTCATCCAACTGTGTCGGGTCCGTGAATTGGAGGTTGCCCCAGCCTATCTCGACTCTCGCTGAGCGAATACCTGCAGTTGCGAGCGCTTGCGCTGTTGCCTCAGCCTCGATAGGTTCCACGTTGAAGTTAATGCCAATGGATTCTAGTAGCCGTTCAGGAGTCCATGTGTCCATGTATGCGCGCCATGGCGCCATGTAGAAAGATCTCCGACCGAATGGTATCTCAGCCTGGGTTTTGTCTTCATACGGCCCGCTCAGGGCCGCCGAAAGCGTTTTTCCATCCCAATGCCCAGCTGTGACGTCATCTGCGAGTGAGACGGCTGCAAGACTCAATAGACTCAAAGCTACTGTCGCGGTTTCTATGAAACGAATGCTCATTCTCTCTCCAAAAGTATTCACGAGCTACACTTGGCTATGGGGATTGTCCAGCCAATCGGCCAGTACGCGGATGAAAGCTCGACTCGTCGTATGGTAAACGTCTTGGGTCCGTCTATCTAAATAACTAATCACTATAGGCAAGCCAGGAGATATGATTGAAAAAACGAATCCTAATAATCCAAGGCCACCCAGACCCTGATAAGGACCATTTTTGCATTGCCTTAGCCACGGAATACCAGAATGCAGCCGTCGGTACGGGCCATGATGTTAGGGTAATTCATGTTGCTAGACTCGATTTCCCAGTGCTGCGTTCCGCAGATGATTACGAGAATGGTACCCCGGTGGTTGATATTAGGGAAGCACAGGAAGCAATTCGGTGGGCGAACCATCTCGTGATCATCTTTCCTCTCTGGTTTGCGACGATGCCTGGATTGTTAAAGTCTTTCTTTGAACAGGTATTTCGTCCCGAATTCCTGTATGGTTCAGCGGGTCATAAAAAAAACCGCCCGAGGATAGAGAAGAGTGGGCGTGTTGTTATCACAATGGGGATGCCAGTTTTTGCGTACCGTCTGGGTGTCGCGCGGGGTATTCGTAGCCTCGACAGCAGGGTGATCTCGTTTTGCGGTATCGGGCCGATAACTGAAACCCTCATTGGCGGCGCTGGAGCGTTAAATGAGAGGCTGGCCGAACAGTGGTTACAGACAGTGCGCAACCTTGGCGTCGGTGGTAACTGAATACAAATTTGGAACGGCTCGTGGCCAAACTCGGGCGCGCCTTTGAGCCCAACGGTCCACGAGCCGTTTCATCGTCTACATTTCATTGTACTTTTCGTGCATTAAGAGAAGCTTCACAGGTCATTAAGGCTTGGTTAAATGTTGGGTGACATTTCGGTCTTTGTCAATTTGCCATACGGTAACACTATCAAGCACGATATCTGCATGTCCTGCCCATAGAACTCGTGATTCAAAAGCACCTCCAGGATGATTGAAGGGCAGAGCGAATGACTTGTATAATCCCTCAGGTAAATCTTCAGTGGTTACTTTACGCGACGACGTCATTGGAGATCCGCCGCCGACGCACGTGTCGAGAGACAGGACGTCGCCAACGCCTCCCTTGACGCGTTTGAGCCTAAAGAGCGCAACATACTCTCCCGCATCGAGCCCCTCGTAGGGACCAAATTGGACATATCCCTGTGTGGAATTCCGAGGATTGATTTCCCACGCAGTGCCGTTAAGTGCATTAACGTCATGCACCTGCGCGCCACCTTTATGGCTTAAGGTTAGCGCTGGAAAGTGTTTGACGTAACGAAGCTTTACGCCCGTAAAGGCGTCATGAGGTACGAGTTCCCCTGCACCGATTCGGCGTAACTTGACGGTTGCCATGCGATCTCCAGCAGTGGTCTGTACGTGAACTGACAACTGGTCGCTCGTAGGAATACCGTCGATTGTAATGTCTGTGGCTTCTGACGGCTTAATCCCTGTCGTGCTAAGTTGCGCACGCGAATTGCTTAGCCCGTTGACTGTAACGCTCTTGATGTGAAGGGGTGCGATGCTTACATTTTGCAATGTTGCCTTGAATAGCGCAGGTTTACCTTCAATAATAATCAGAGAGGTTGGCACATGAAGAACGGCCTTCTCCCTTGCCATGTAGGATCGAAAGAGCGACGATAAGTGATCGGGGCGCACTGCGACATAGTCTGGACCGAGCTGTTTCAGAACCTGATCTAACACACCAATTTTTGCACCCCAGTTCCATATAAACAGATGGAGAAATGCTGGCCGGGTAACGGGTGTCATCGCTCGCACGTCGCGCACCAATCCTGCAATCTGTTCGTCATCCGGTGCGTCTTCCTGCCACCGCGTTACGGCGCAAAAAACCGGCACATTTCGCGCTGTCGAATAGGTGGCGTCCTGGTATTCGGCAACGCGGCGGCCATAATCCGGAAACAGCGCTTCAAGCCCCAGTATCTTATTCGCATACCGGGCAATCATCTCTGGATGAGTAAGGTTCATCGGCCAGAGAATTTTCTCGTCCATCCGGTTCATGTAATCGCCGGTTTGCTGGAGAAATCCATCAAATACTGAATTGCGCTCGGATGCCTTGAATCGCAAACCATACGAATCGGGATAGGTATAGCCAATTCCAGAGACGGCCCCAACCCATAGGTCGTTGCTACTTGAAGTGGAATAGTAATAATCGACGATATCGGGCATGAGCATAAGGGCTGAGGGTGAGGCACTCCAACCGATTGGGAAACTGCCGCGCAGGGGATCGCGCCACAGGGACGGGAAGTTAAATAGACTTAAAACAGGCAGATTGTCGCCATCAGACATGATGTAACTAACGTAAACCTTGCTATCATCGAGTACAGGTGTGACAGGCGCTGGCTTTTGCTTCAGCTGATTAATCGGAATTCCACTATGAACGCTTAGGTTCGATGTATCGGTCGTTCCCACGAGATATTTACCGAACTCTGCGAACAGAGTTACGCCGGGCCCCTCGCCTATTCCAATATCCTTCCCTGCATAAGGGTAACTCATTACGGGAATATTAACAGGCATTTTGGCGAGCAACTGCTCCATCAATTCAACTTCGCCCTGGGCATTGGCATACGGGCGAGCCCCATCGATTGGCCCAGACAGCCAGAAAATGAACACTTTGTTTTCGATGAGATAATCTCGAAGCGCCATCTGATCCGGGTTTGAGCAAGCGATAACATGATGATTCATCTTGGGCCACAGTGTATCGAATGCCCAACGGTATGCGTTTACGCTGGTGCTCCAACGGCCGCGCAAATCTTCAATTATAGGGAATTTTAGCAGATCTGCCAGGCGAGGTGATACGACTATTCCGTCGCGAACACCAGCAATCATCGTCGCAATGTTTTTGCTAGGTGGCAGCGCCGGATCTGTTATTACCATTCCCTTCACGACACTTCGGTACTCTTGCAGCAGATCGTCCGGCGTCGTGACAGTGCGCGTCTCTTTAATCCACTGTCGCTTGATCATCCACTTTAGCCAGAGTTCATCTTCGTCACTCGTAAGACAATAGATCCTCGGCTTTTCTCGATTCACAAGTCCTTGAAGGCTGTACGTCACATACTGCCATTCGCGTGATTGCTTGCGCAAGTCGATTACGGTTAGGCGTTCTGCAGGTGCGGCTGAGCGTGGGAAAATCATCGGAAACGGACGCGGTTCAGATATTGGAACGAGATTGGATGGTTTACCAGTTGCGATCGGCTGATCGACTCTGCTCAACTGTGTGTCCAGCACCGGTGACTTAACGCTATATATAGAGATCGAATCAACCCTGATAGCGCTGGAACCACCCCAGGTTACTCGACATTCAAGCGGACTACCGGGATAGTCAATAAAGAGCGGCACCTGAACCCACCTGTCTTTTTTTAGCTCGAGGGCTGAGACAGGTCGCATGGAGAGGGTTGTCTTCGCGAAATTGCAAACCGCATCGATGGTCACAACGTCATCATCGCCTCCGGCATCCAGCAGCTTCATCCGAAAAATCACGGCGTACTTGCCCGGAGCGAAAGTCAAATACGGTCCATAGATGAATGCGCCTGCGCCCACGGTATCTAGTCCCGGCCGACACTCCCAAACCTCAGCGCTTTTTGTATCTGTGTCATGTGTAACATGCCCGGTCTGATGCGCTGCAGGAGCTGACGCTGCGCTCCATGTCTTTACCAGGGTGAAGGAGCTCAATGGCGTCTTCAATGGCGACACCAACTCTTCGACAACCGTTTGGGACAAACCTGAACTCTGTTGTGCCGATACACTAATTCGGAACAAAAATATGCTAGCGAACAGAAATAAAACAATACCAAATGCTCGGACTATCATCTCGCTTACCCTCCACACGTACACACTTGCCTTACAGCCGCGGCACGTTTGGATTTCCACAGTGACCACGACGACTCCTCGCTGACGTAACTTCGAAACCTGGCTACCCACAAGAATCACGATTGTTATCGCAGGTACAATCGTTACTATCCGCGTGCGCTATCGCACCTGTGCCCGAAAGGAATGTGTGATGTTCTTGACTCTTACTGCTCTTGCACTTATTGCTTTGGGGATACCGGCAGCAAATGGGAATGCCGAAGCACCGCCTGTCGCTGCCGACGGCCACGTCAAGATCGAACGGATATTTGGTCCAGAGGTAAAGACTGGCGACTACAAACATCCTGCGTCGATGGCTGAGCTGGCGAACGGAGACCTCTACCTTGTCTATTATGGCGGTAAGGGCGAGTATGCCCCAGGAACTGGGGTTTTAGGATCGCGACTGGTCAAAGGCACGACGCGATGGACACAACCAAAGCTGATAGCCCAGGACCCGTTTCGATCCGTTGGCAACGGTGTTATATGGCAGGCGCCAGATGGAGCAGTGTGGCTGTTTTACGTAGTTCGTTGGGGTGCGACCTGGTCCACTTCTCGTATTCAGGCGAAGATATCGTACGATGAAGCGCACTCGTGGTCAGATTCTTTTGTGATGGCGACCGATGAGGGTGATATGGTCCGCGGACATCCCATTGTGTTGAACAACGGCGAGTATCTGCTGCCCATTTACAATGAAACCGGATTTAACCAGGAGTTGGTTGGTGCAGATAGCACGTCCAGGTTCCTTCGTTTTAGTCCTAAAACGAAACTATGGACGCCTAGTGGAACGATTAGGTCGAAGAAGGGAAATATTCAGCCAGCCGTTGTACAGCTCACCGACGATCATCTGGTCGCATACTGCCGTCGCGGAGGAGGCTATGATCCAGTGACAGATGGTTACATCGTACGCGGGGAATCGTTTGATGGTGGGAAGACCTGGTCCGAAGGCACAGACACCCAATTCCCAAATCCGAACGCTGCTGTAGACCTACTGAGGCTAAAGAATGGTCACCTCGTACTGACCTACAACGATAATATGAATGATAGATACCCTCTCACTGTCGCTATTTCAACAGATGCTGAAAAGAGCTGGCACAAACGAGACCTCGCAACTGGCAACCATGACTACGCATATCCTTTCTCATTTCAATCAAAAGATGGGAAAGTACATATCGTTTATACTTCTGACGGTCGTTCGATTATTCACCATGCTGTCATTGATGAAGAGTGGGTTAAGTCGGGTAAAAAACTGTAACGTGCGCAAATAAGCAATAACCAAAGGTTAATGAATTCGGCCATCCAATGTAGTGTTGGATGGCCGAATTCATTTGCGTACTATCTACCGCTGCCTAGTTGTGCCACGGTTAGCTACGGGGTACTGCCCTTAAGGCCAGGGCCGGTGCCTTTGCCAAGATTGCCAGAAGCTGCTTCCTTCCGGAAGTCGAACATTCCGGGCTTGACGGCAACATCTGGCGCAGAGCTTGCACCGCTGCCATGCCCCATCGCTTTGAATACGACGAAGCCCACGCAGAGAACGATTACGACAACTGCCACTGGTATAAGCCAGGGCGGTGTATCCTTGCCAGCCATATCGGCAAGCTTCCTTTCCCTAGTTGTTCAGGCCCCAAGACCCATCCGCATTCTGATAAGGGATACCCCACAGTTCGCGGCTGTTCTGGTAAGGCCCACCATCCGTAACGAGCCACTCGAGGACTGACTGACCGTCTAATTGAAGTCCGCCTAGTTGGACTCCGGCATTGTTGGTAGCCGGCTTGCAGTGAACGATTTTCGCATGACCGTCCACGCATACGTTGTTTACGTTGCCATTGTGTCGCCCCTGAACCGGTGAGCTAAAGAGACCAAATCCGGCAGTACCACCAGGAAGTGTAACCGTAGCGTCTGCGTCCAGGCTCGTATCTGCCGGGAAACCAATCTGCGCAAGGCTCTTGACGGGGCGGGTCGTTTCACCTGGGAACAGCGCATTGGGATCACCATCATCAATGACGGCATAGTTCGGTTGATAGCTGGCATAAACCAACGGAGGACTGGTAATACATGGCGGAGGCAAAGAGATTACGGACATCGCGGTGATGAAGTTCAGCTTCTTGCTGTCATCCGGGCATATTTCAATCTGCGAGTTCTTCTGGTAGGGCTGGATCTCCTGATAAAAGGTCATGATGCACGTGTTGCCATTGCCTAGGTACAGGTTGATCGGGAAGGACTCGTCATAGTCCTGAACATACATATTTGTTCCGAGACCGGTTTGCTTCAGATTACTGAGGCATGAGATGGCACGCGCTTTTTCACGTGCCTGGGCAAACACAGGGAAGAGAATAGCTGCTAGAATTGCAATAATTGCAATTACAACGAGCAGCTCAATCAGGGTGAATCCAGCTTTTTGTTTCATTGTCACTCCTCTGGCGTCGTAGCGCGGCTAGGGATTGGATGATTGCCGGCCGAACGTATGTCCGCACACTCGATTC
>CAIXIX010000419.1 GCA_903919615.1 uncultured Chthonomonas sp. | reverse complement strand
CTGTTCTTCTCCATTCTTGGGCGTAAGGCGTTACGCAACGTAGAGTGCCGCAAGCGCCAAGCAATGATCGATCACGTGTCACGGTTCATCGAAACGTACAACGAGAACGCGACACCGTTCAACTGGCGATTTACCAGCACCGATCTAGCGGACAAATTGGCGAAGTGGCAGAGCCCTATACCCAATTAGGAATCACACCACTAGGTATCCGTTATGATAAGTGGGCTTGTGGATACGAATCGGCTATGCGAGTCGTAAAATTAGTATCGGTGGTGCTTTGCGCTGATATGCAATAGGTTATTCCGCGTTCGGGCGAACTCAACATCCCCGTCCGACTGCCGCCGATTGTTGACGACAGTTGTGGACTGCGCGCCCAAAGGAGCAATTCCAGATGTTACAGCAATCTCTCCCTTCGGAGATTACGCAGCTTAAACCTGCCGATACTGACGGGCGTATACAGATTGCGCGAGAAAAGCTTGGCAAGGACCTGATTATTCTCGGTCACCACTATCAGCGAGACGAGATTATCAAGTGGGCCGATTTTAGAGGTGACAGTCTCAAGCTCTCGCAAATTGCTGGAGAGCACCCTGAGGCGAAGTATATCGTCTTTTGCGGCGTTCACTTTATGGCCGAATCGGCCGATATATTGACCGGCCCTGATCAGGCAGTGGTACTCCCCAACATGAGTGCTGGCTGCTCCATGGCAGATATGGCAAATATCGATCAAATCGAAGATTGCTGGGAGAGCCTTGCTGAACAAACGGACATAACCCGTGTGATACCAATCACCTATGTTAATTCCACAGCTGCTCTGAAAGCATTCGTTGGAAAAAATGGGGGCGCCTGCTGCACATCTTCCAACGCACGCAAGATTGTGGAATGGGCTCTCGAGCGTGGTGATAAACTACTGTTCTTTCCCGATCAGCATCTTGGCAGAAATACGGCTGCGCAACTCGGGATAGATCCAGAATCGGAGATGCTGGTGTGGGACCCTCACGCTGCGAATGGCGGGGTTAACGCCAAGGCGATTGCAGACAGCCGGGTCTACCTATGGAAGGGGCATTGCTCCGTTCATGCACGCTTCACTACCGCGCAGATAGAACAGGCGCGTCGCGATGTTCCTGGTGTGCAGATTATCGTTCATCCGGAATGCTCACTTGATGTGGTTCAAGCTGCCGACGCCGCTGGTTCGACAGAGCACATACTCAAGCTGGTTACCGAGGCGCCAGCGGGAACGAAGTGGGGGATTGGAACTGAGATCAACATGGTATCGCGCCTGGCGAGAGAGTGTCCCGACAAGTCGATCTTCTGTCTCGATCCCGTTATATGTCCGTGCTCAACGATGTATCGCATCCACCCGCATTATCTGCTCTGGTGCCTGGAATCTCTCGTGAACGGTGAGGTGGTAAACCGGGTGCGCGTTCCGGACGATGTTGCTACGCACGCTAGAGTCGCGCTCGAGCGCATGCTTGCGATCTCTTAGATTCGGTTACGGAGTGACTTCAAATACTGTTGACCGTTCGATGACGACGCTACCCGGCGGCGCCTTGCGCGGTTTGCGAACGTAGCGTTTTTCGGTGCAGTCGACTGCGACGAGTGACGAGTGTTTTTGAGCGCTGTGCCTTGCGCAGAGTTTTGCAGCTTCTTCGATCGTGGCGCGAGGAACATCCTGTGGGCGGCCATGTGTACGGATGACGACGTGTGCACTGGTTGCTGATCGTACGTGCAGCCATAGATCGTTTGACTTTGCTAATCTTGTTGTCAGGTAGTCATTTGCGGTCGCTGACTCGCCAATAAGTATTTCAAATCCGTTCGCATCGGTAACTCGCTTGATTCGGAATCCTGAAAACTCATTGACTTTGCCTGGAGTCTGCGTTGTGGCTTCTGTCAGTACATCCTCATCCAAGAGCAGTCTGTGAAATGCTTTAATGTCAGAAGCCGTTACATCGGTACTTTCGGAGCGCGCTGTTAGGTCCCTTCCGCCGGCTAGAAGCTTGTCAAAATGCGATTGAACTGCAGATAGGCGTGATAGAGCGTTCCCCCTGCTTTCCCGGGCACGCTTTGCTAGTGTGAAGTAGTGTTCTATGTTCTCCATTGGAGATTGGTCTGGCTTTAGCGGGACGTCAATTGTCATTTGATCCTCAGAATAGTAGTCTATGACATTGCATACTTCATCCCCTTTATTAACTCGCCATAAGTTAGCCAGGAGAAGCTCAGCCATCTGTTCATATCGTACCGAACGGTCTCCTTCGCTGATGGATCGCTCTAGAGCGACTTTTACCTTTTCAACTTTACGAAGCTCATTGGTAATTGCCGCGCTAAGCTGACCGAGGGCCACAGACGTCTCATGCTCTGAGATGGATCTGCTATATCCAATGTCGAGAGCGGCATTTATGCTCGTTTCCGGATTACAGGAGATTTCGCTGCCATCCTGAAACAGCAGATGAATTGGATATGCAGCTGCGCCTACGGAGTTAGGCAAGCTTATTGGATCAAATTCATGAGAAACAAACAGTTGCTGTAGCTGCTCATGGATTTCTAGGGACAACTTATCGACAGAACGATTACCAAATTTGCGCAAGCACAGTTGTGCTGCGAGAAACGGCGAGACAAACGGAGCAAACTGGCGAATTGCAGCGGTTACGACTTCCGGGGACGGACTGTGGCCAGCGTTGTCAATCTCATGTGCAATTCGGTCCGCGGAGGGGATAGAGCCAGGGATCAGTGCCGGGATGGGGGTGTAGTGCAGACCTGGCAGCGTTTCTCGCACCCGGTTAATTCTGCGTGAAACTCGAATCGCTGAGTCTACAATGCGACCTGAACTATCGACAAGCACAACGTTGCTGTGCTTTCCCATAAGTTCAACAATGAGCCTGTAACAGATAGCATTCTCATCGGTGCCGGCCTGTATCTTTACTTCAGCGAGTCGGTCAAAACCAATCTGCTCAACATCTGTGATGATACCGCCAATAATACTGCGGCGGACAGCATTGCAAAATGAGGATGGCTCCGCTGAGTTCTTAAGCCGGTGCTGTGAAAGATGCATGCGAGTATGAACGGCATCAATGCCAACGTTAAGCAGCAGGGGCTTTCCGGCGCCATATACCTCGAACTGCATAAGGTGCGCATGTGGCTGGCTAAACCGCTGAATTCGACTGCCAACCACCCTGGATTGCAGTTCTGCAATCACTGCGCAAAGCGTCAAAGAGTCGTATGGAATGCGTAAATGGTTCTTTACTGCCGGCTGCACATGGACTACTCCAGAAATAGCGATACCAGACGCTGCTCCAGAGCAGGGGTCGCTCTATCGCTGCGCGCAGATCGGTCGGCGCTCGGGCGCATGCGCTTCGTTGCACAAGTTCGAGATGCAGAAGCGACCGCAAGTCTAATGATATCATCAACCATCGCTGCAGATCGCCTGAAACAGCTGTTTGTCTGGAGAAAATCTCGAACGGCCTTTCGCTCAAGAGCGTCAAGACGGTGGTTCTGAGTTGCCATGTTACTGCCCTCCAATTCCAAAATCACGGTTGTTATCTGGTAACCGTATCCGCTGTTTCAGATGCGCGCACGATTCTCTCCAGAGCCGCTATATACCGTAGGAATGCATTGCGGCCGGCCTCTGTGATGGCATAGCTAGTGCGCGGCTTCTTACGAATAAACTCCTTGTGGCATGAAACGTAGCCTCGATCTTCAAGGAGAGTAAGATGTGTGCTCAAGTTGCCGTCAGAGAGCGCGAGTGACTCCTTAAGCAGTTTAAAGTCCGCTTCACCAAGAGTAAGCAGCAGAGACATGATGCCCATACGAGCTTTCTGGTGGATGGCATCGTCTATGCTGCCAAGCGCTTCGATTGCCTCGAAGGCGTGTGCTGCATTTGGATAAGCTGCAAGTACATCGAGCATCACAATCCAGATCCTTTCAAATTCGGCACTTATTTGTCGGCAGGTTGGAAATTCATTTACCAGCCGTCTTTGCGCGCAATAATGGTGCCGTACGCGATGTGAAATCCACCGAATGTAACACCAACCATCAATAGTCCAATACCAGGTGGTAAGGCGAGCGTTACTGCACCTGCAACTAGAAATGCCAGACCGAGATACAGTACCTCTCGCTGAGAAAACAAACCAACTGCAGAGACCGCACAGCCGTAACAGAGCATCCACGTGGGGAATATAGACGTTACGAGGTTATGCTGCAACAGCATAAGCGTCAGAAGGGCGCCTGATCCAAGTCCGGGTCCGGAGCCGATTACCATCTGTTTGCCGAGCCTGGACAGAATTCGCTTTCCAACTCTAGGCGCTCGCCTCTTTGTTAGCAGATAGTCGACGCTGATGGCTGCAAAAATAACGGCTGACCAGGTCAAAAGGAAAGAGATTTTAAAATCTCGGCTCGATATCGCCGATGCGACAAGCATTCGCTGCAGCGACAATGTAATGAAGCAGCCACCAATCGATGAACAACCAGCCATAATCCCCGAGAGACCCGAAAACGTGGAAAACCGCGTCGACCTCTCCATAAGCTCACGGATCGCTCGGAGGTTTTCTTCAGCCTCCCGAGCGTCCGGTGTATGCACTTCATCAATAACGGCCATGAGCGATACGACCTTCGACTTCCGATTCACCTGGATTATAACGCCTTCAAAAGCTCTTTGTGTGGCAAAGTATCTTTGATTGTACAATGTTGGCAACCTGGATGTCAATAGCCTTTGTTGTGGATTACTGTTCCCTACGCTATCAGTAATCGCAGGTGCATGATTGAGTGTTCTGTCTACTCCCGGTTGTGCAGATGCTGATATCGGTACAGGTATAATTCCGGTCAGTCGGTTCTAGTGCGACTTCAAATAGCTTCGACAGGAAACTGAGGGATTTAGTGAAGATCACGTTTGTTATCCGCACCCTTTGTATGGGTGGCATGGAGCATTCAACTGTAAAGATGGCAAATTATTGGGCAGCACAAGGATGTGACGTCTCAATTCTAACACTTGCGGATCGGAAGGTCTTCTTTCAGCTTAATCCCACAATCACGCTTATCGTTGCAGATTTTTTTGAACTAGACGCTCCTCGGCTTCGGCGACCGCTTGCCTGGTTACGAGATCGCAAGAGACGCATTTCAAAGCTGCGGTCCATTTTGCGGAGTGAGCAGCCTGATGCGATAATTGCTTGTTGGGGCGACAGTAATGTTGTGGCTCTCCTGGCAAATATTGGCCTAAGTATTCCGGTATTTGTGACTGAACGCACCTCGGCTGAGAACGCAGTATGCGAGCCATACAATACGCTCCGCCACTGGTTGTACCCGCAGGCAGCAGGTGTCGTAGTTCTGCATTCAGCCATGAAACAGCAGTTCTCAAAGAAGATACAGGCAAAGACAACGGTGATACCAAACTCTGTTGTGCTTCCGGACGAGACGAATGAAGACACCGTCTTTAAGAATGAGAAAGCCGTGAGATCCGACAGGTGGCTAATGGCAATGGGGCGTCTCGTGGAACTGAAGCGATTTGATGAGTTGATACGCGCTTTTGCTTCTGTGGCGCCTCGATATCCCGCATGGAACCTGGTAATTTGGGGTGATGGCCCGGAGAAGGAAGCGCTAGAAGCTCTTGCAGGACAGCTTGGCATGGCAGATAGAGTTCGCCTTCCCGGCAACACTCGTGAACCAATTCGAGAGTTGAGAAAAGTCGATTTGTTTGCTCTGACATCGAGGTTTGAAGGCTTTTCGAATGTACTATGCGAGGCAATTGCATGCGGGGTGGCTGCCGTAAGTTACAACTGCCCTTGTGGTCCAGATGTAATCATCGAGCATGAAAAGAACGGCCTGCTTGTTCCGAACGGAGATTTCGAGGGGCTAAAGGATGCCCTGGCACGTATGATGAGTGACGATGCCTTTAGAAATAGTTGTGCTTCCAATGGACCGGAACTCCTAATCAAGTATAGCCTTGTGAGCGTAATGGATCAGTGGGCACGTCTATTGGCAAGCAAAGTTAAGCCTGGCGTAACGACAGATATTCTGTTTCACGATGGGCCGTCGTGATGGATCAAGGAAACGCAAGCGTCAAAATCTTTATGTACCATCGCGTGGTGACTGAAGATACTCCCTTCGTGTTAAGCAAACACAAAAACACAGGGACCACGGTTTCTCGTAGAATGTTTGCCGCTCAGATAGAGCGGCTCACAGAACGATACACAATTATTCCACTTGACGATGCACTTGCGATATTGAAAAATAACTCGCCGATCGATAGGGCCTACTGTGTCATAACGTTCGATGACGGCTACTCCGATAACTATCACAACGCTTTCCCGGTACTGCAGCACTTTGGTGCAACCGCTACCTTTTTTATAATGGGCAGCTGCCTGGTTGGCAGTGGATACATACGATGGCTCGACGAATACTACTATATGTTGGACCAGACCCGAGTGACGGCTACCTTGCTGCACATGAAAGGGGACAGATTTCCGCGACTGATCAGTCCACGAGGAAGATGGGAGCGTCGTTTGACGGATCTTGTCCGTCGATGGCCACATGAGGATAAGGATGCGCTGATTGCCGCACTGCGCGTCGCACTCAAGGTGGATGTGCCGCGCAATTTACTCAATTCTCAGCTGTATCTATCTGCGCCACAGATCCAGGAGATGCATCATGCCGGCATGACTATAGGCGCCCATACGATGACTCACCCATTTGCACTGGGGCATCTGCCTGCGGAAACTGCGCGCCAAGAGGTTATCCGTTCCGTCGATGTCGTTCGGGAGCTTACCAATCAAGTGTACGTGCCGTTTGCGTATCCATGGGGTGATCCAGCATCCTATAATCGCGATATTATAAATCTGTTAAAGGAAATTGGGGCGGAATGTGCAGTCACTACGGCACCGGGCAACAACGGGTCTGATACACCACCATTCGAACTTAAGCGTATTGCCGTTTACGAAGGTACCGAAATCCAGTAGCTAGCGCCGCAATATATTGAATTGTTACAGCCATCGGCGCGTTGGGTACCCTCGGACATATCTTATAACGTTAAGTGGCAACGCTGCGGCGGTCGTGCAAGCAGTCCTTAGGTTTGCTCGCTTAAGCGAGTCTTGAATCGTGCGCGATTTTTCTCTCATTTTCATTAACTGAACGGCACGCCATCCGTCACGAAGAATTGCTTTTTGTTCCGGGCTATTCTCTGCAGAGTTGAAGGTCTTAAAATAGATATTTCGAACATCGATTAGGTTGTTTTTTCGCGACGCAGACATGCTTGTCGATGACCGAACATACTCGATCACCACCTGATCCACAAAACGAAAATCGCCCAATCGAGTTAGCCGGATGAGCATGTCCCAGTCCTGCAAGATCGGAAACTTCGGGTCCCAGTTGCCCACACGAATTAGGGCGTCCCGTCGGACCAGGATTAAGCCGGGCGGAAAGACCTTGCTATGGATAGCCACTGCGGCAAAATTGGTTGCTCTATCCGACGGCCATGGCACGAATCTGCCATTCTCAATTCCGAGCCGAGAACGGCCGTACTCGGTAAATGTGGCTTTGTCTAAGGCCGGGTTGTCGCAATCTATTGTCTCGCCCAAACCATGAGCTCCTATGAACTCCGTCCCATGTAAGGCTCCGAACAGTACCTCCAATGTGTCATTTTTCCAGATATCGTCCGCATCCAAAAATGCTACGTATTCAACGCTACCAGGCAGAGCCCGCATGCCATTGTTCCGGGCCGCACTGATACCCTGGTTTATCTGATTTAATACATAAAACCGGGAATCGAGACGAGCAAAATGGCATGCGATAGCGCCAGAACCATCCGTGGATCCGTCGTTTACAATACAGCAAGTCCAGTTTGAAAATGTCTGATTGATGATGCTCTGAAGCGTTTGCCTCAGCTTCTGTTCCATGTTGTAAGTTGGCACAACAACGCCAACTACGGGGTCAGCGTGGGATGTCGTCATCGAAACTCACCAAGGTAGAGTAATTGTGCTTGTTGATACAAGATGTGTCTGCCTGAAGAGCTTTACAAGAAAGAGGCACAACTCGAACAAGGGCACAGTTAAAGTTTATCTGTTTTGGACGGCTTTGAGACTATAAATATGCTGTTGAGCCAACTATTTTGTGGAATCATACGAATTCTGTGGCGGGTGATTGGAAGTTGAATGAAGAGGATGACTTCCAAATTGTGGTGTTGTATATATGAGAACAATGCTAACCAGATTCGCACCCGTTATTCAAACAATCTGTGAATTATAACACGACGGATCAATTTGTGAGCTTCAAATGGAAACGTGCGCTAACTTACCACGTCTACAATGATGAGGCTTGTGAATAGTCTGTGTGCGATCGCAAACATGGCGTGACCATAGACATCGCTTGTGTTGTTCGTGCACATAGGGTAAACAGAAGCATCTGCAATGTGGGAGAGCCGAAATGAGATACTTTGTTACTGGCGCCACCTCGCTAATTGGACGAGCCGTTACACAACGACTGGTTGCTGCCGGTCACGAGGTCATAACCGTTTCGCGTAAGCCAGACCGCGCGATTGAGGAGCTCGACATGGGTGTCGAGGTTCTGTATGGAGATATCATCTGGAAAAAAACGCTAAATGAGGCTTTTGAAGGTATTGACGGCGTATTCCATATGAATTCCTATTTCCATTATAAAACGAAGGATGCCCGCCCATCACAGGGAACTGCGCTTAAGATAAGCAAGAACATCAAGGAGACGGTCAAGGAGCTTCGTGAGGCAAGAGATGAAGCGAAACAGTCTGGAATGACGGTTGCTGAGCGGATTAATGTTGAAGGCACCCGCAACGTACTGGAG
>CAIXIX010000418.1 GCA_903919615.1 uncultured Chthonomonas sp. | reverse complement strand
TTGAATTCACTCTGCTCCGTGCCGCTGTCGATGGGCTGACCTCGGCCGGGCTTGATCCGATATGCGGAAGGTCCAGGAAACCCGCATCCAGGGTTTCTTGGCGGGATCGGAAGGGCGGAGCTCTTGCAAAACCACTATCACGGGGCAGGTGGCTTCCTTCGAAGCGACAACCAATCGACGAAAAAACTCACTCCACTGCGGAGCCCTGCGGGAAGCACTATCACGGGGCAGGTGCTCGCTCCGAAGCGAACGCCACCGGACGAAAAAGCACCAAAATCAGAACAGCAGAACACAGTGCGAAGCCGCTATCACGGGGCAGGTGCTCCCTCCGAAGAGAAAACCAAACGACGAATAGACAACACAAATAATCTGTGCTACACGCCGAATAACGCCAAGCCTGCCTTCACGCAAGGTTGGCGTCCTTAACGGTACTTGGCGTCCTTCGCGAGCCTGCGGCTTCTTCGCAACGACGAGTAGCAATCTCACATCCTTGTTCGATGAATGCGACGTGCGCCTGCAAAGGGACCGCGTGGGGACACGCGGGCTCCATGTGTTGCGTTCGATGGCGACGTGCGCCTGACGTGAAAGCTACATCAGCATAACCTACCAATACTGATCGTTCGGCTAATTTGAAAATATTTCGAGATTTCTGTTCTCGATGTCCAAAAAACCGATACGCCAGGGAGACCTAGTTACAGAGATCATTCAACCGAGGAGGTGGATAACAGAAAGTAGCGCTGCCCGGCCCGTATTGGGACCCGCGTACAGCATCGGCCACATGAGTTCATACAAATCAACTGAATAGAGTTTGTCGATCCAGCCCCCAGCGTTCTTGGTCGGAGGCAGGGGCTGGATCTCATATGCGCCGCCCAGGAGAGGGCAGCAGGTTAATTTTACCCTCCTTCTCCTGGTCTGGCAACGAAATCGCTGCTCCGCGCAGCGAGGCCGTCGATCGAGCCAATCTCGGCTCGCGACGGTGGTTGAACAGAAACGGAGTTGGAGAATGAACAGCAGTACTGGTTTGCTTCGCGCAGCACGCATTGCCTGCATCGCCATCGTGCTTGGCTCCGCCAGCGTGGTCTCCCGGGGCGATACCGCCTGGGAATACACGCCAGGGGGTCTGGTGCAGGTGTCGGTTGTCAGTCAGGGTGGCTACGTCTACGACGCTGCGACAATGGTCTGCATCGGCTCAGTGGATGGTAACGGCTACATCTGGAGCAACGGCGTCATTGTCGCATACATGCCGGAATAGAAAGGAGAGAACGAAGCGTTGGGGACAGGCATGGAGCGCCTGTCCCCAGGCGGTTTGTCACCAACATAAACTGGCTCGGTTATGGAGCCCGCCTGTCCCCACGCGGTATTGTCGCCAGTATCTCCAGAGCGCAATCAACGGTCTCTCTTACGTTCATCGCAGCCCCTTCCGTCGATAGTGTGTCGTAGTCGGCAATCCCAATCTGCTCGATTATGTCCCTAATTATTTCGCTTTGTTCATGTTGTTCATCATCTGCAAGCGGTAGCTGATATTCAGCCCGCAGCGCATAATGTGCTCCCGCCAATCGGGCAGCGTCACGGCACTTATTAACCCTTCTGGCCGTCAGCAATACCGTTAACAAAGCCAGCACCAGCACGCCGACATTTTCCAGCATCCTGCAAAGCTCAAGGCAATCTTGAAGTCGTGGGATGAGCTCGTCATACCGCTCCAGGTGATGTTGAATGCTGGCGATATTGGCTAATGCCAGCCCGACCCGGTGCAGATCCTCGAGCTCTCTAAATAGGATGACACTGCGTTCGTGGTACTCGAGAGCATCCGCATAGTTGACTTGAGCAGCCGCATTTACCGCGAGATTTCCTACGGTCGCGGCTTCTCCGTGTTTGTTGCCAAGTTCCGTGAAGATGGAAAGGCACTCCTCCAGCAGCACATGCGATCTGGAATAGTCCCGCTTGGCAGTCGAGATTAAGGATAGGTTGCCCAGAGCGCGTGCGATCCCGGCTTTATCGCCGCAAGCTCGGAACAGCGCCAAAGCCTCTTCGTAGTACTGCCCGGCCTGCTCAATCTGGAACATCTGATAAGTTAGATTGCCGATATCCGCTAATGCACACGCTCTCGCTGCCGGCGAAACCTCGCCTTTAGCGCTTAACGCAGCGGTGAGCAGCTCCACTCCTTCTGCGTAGGCTCCGCGGATATAGTACATTCTCCACGCTGCGGATGCCAGGCGCAACGCCTTGTACGCCATATCAAATCTGTTTGCGATGTCGCATGCCGTCCGCAGGTTTGCGCGCTCACGGTCAAGTAGCGTGGCCCAATCGGCCTGCTGGGCAGACTTGAGGTGCGGTGCAGCCTCTTCTGCAAGTGCCAGAAAGTAGTCGAGAAATCGCTCCTCGATCTTCTCTCGCTCGGCTCGCGACGAGTCTTCGCTCGCTAGCCCAAAAGCTCGCATCGTTTCCGGAAGGGAATACCTGCCAACGCCATCCTGCTCATTATAGGTAAGGACGCAGGAGTCGATCAGCCCGGTGATAAGCTGAATCACCTCGGATTCTGATAGCTCCGGGGCATAGACCTCATGCGCAGCCGCAAGTGTGAATCCATCTGCAAAATGCGCTACGGCTCGCCAGAGTTTCTGCTGCTCCTGCGAAAGCAAACCGTAACTCCAGCTAACGACCGCGATCAAAGTGCGGTGACGAGGTTCCGAATCGCTATCCCTGTTGGTGAAAAGACTCAATGCGGACTTCAACTGTCGCCCGATCTGCTGTATAGAGAGGCTTCTTACCCAGGGAGCAACAAGCTCGATAGCCAGTGGGATGCCATCAAGCATGCGGCAGATGGCGGCGATTCCGAATGCATTATTCCAGTCGAGTTCAAACGACCTCCGAGCCAGTTTCGCCCTATCCTGAAAGAGAGCTACCGCGCTGTATTTGGTCCATTGCTCCAAACGGAATACCGTTGGAGTTTTTGCGCCGTGGGCTGCTGGGCGCGCTCTCGGGAACGAAAGTGAATTGACCTTGTACAGGCGTTCAGGATCAACTCGAAGCGGCCGCCGACTGGTTGCCAGCAAATGCACGCGCGGACACGCCGCAAGGATGCTTCGAGCCAACATCCCGCAGGCATTGGATACCTGCTCACAATTATCCAGAACAAGCAGAACCGTCTTGGAGCCTAGCGAGGAGCAAAGGCTGCCATCCAGCCCGCCTCCAGTCGATCTCTCTCCCATTACAGAAAGGATCTCCCCGGCGATTACGCAGCTATCGGCAGAATCGTCGAATCGGGATGAAAGATCAACAAACCAGACGCCATCCGGATATTCGGCCCAGGCAGAATTCGCCGCAGCGATCGCTAACTGAGTTTTCCCGATCCCACCCGTACCTACAAGAGTTACCAGACGATGTGAATCAATCTCAGCGCGCAGTTCTTGAATGGCATCGTCACGGCCGATCAGCGGTCCAGTCTGTAGCGGCAGCCTGCCGATTTTCTGCCCTTTCAGGGTGCCTTCGGATGGCGGGACAACATGGGAGCCCTTATGTTCTATTCGTTCAAATTTGCGTATGTCGGCGGCAAGTGCGGCTGTTACAGGATCAGGAGTTGAGCTATAAGCGGCGCGGAGTCGTGAGCGCAGGCGGGAATATGTAGCTTGAGCAGCTGCGTAATCACCAATTGCCGCACAAGAAGACATCAAGGCTCGGGCAATGGTTTCATCCAGGGAGTTTGCTGCGAAGGCCCGCTTGAGTGGCTCGATCGCCATCGCAGGGCGGTGCTCGGCCAACGCCTGGGCTGCGAGTCGTTCGAGAACCTCCACATAGATCGCCTGGTAGCGCTCCCTATCGTGTACGGCCCAGTCATCGAAGATGTCGTTCAGCACGGGAGCCGCGTACAGGGTTAGAGCCTTAACCATCTGTTCAATGGAAGTGTGAGCCGCAAGCTCTAAAAACTGCTCGGTATCAAGGTTGGCTCCAGTGAGGTCGAGTGCCAGCGTATTTCGTCCCGGCGATACGATCCTATCGGCCTCCGGGCCCAGCGCTGCGCGCATATCGGAGATGCAATGGCGAAGGTTCTCCATCGCCGCAGTGCGCGATGTTTCAGGCCACAAGAGCGCTGCCAGATCGCTGCGCTCTGCGTGCACGCCACCAGGCAGTCTGTGGTGCAACGCCAGATACGCGAAGAGGCGATTTCCAGTCTTGGTGCCAAGCCGTTTGATGGCGCAGCCATGGATAGTAACGCAAAAGCTCCCAAAGAGCTGAATGCTAATCGGCCCTGACGCTGCGCTGGCAGTTAAGTTAGTCACCGTTCAACTCCTGAGAAGCAAATAAGTATTGACCAAATCAAAGTAGCCCGCAAACGGTTAAACAGCGCTCGTAACGACGGTGTCACCAGATCTAATTTTAGCTCACCGTGGTCCATCACCTGCCGCTTGTACCGCTGTTCGCAAAGAAATAGCTAAAAAATCGTAATTCCAACCACGGGTTTCAGCCACGGTAGGCTGTTATTCTAGCATCGATAAGCTCGATTCCCAGGTTCGCGAAGCGCAGCACGCACGTTACCGTGCTGTACCTACATGAGGTTGAGATGGCGAAGTACACGCACTGCCCGTACTGCAAAGTAAAGCCAACAGACATAGACTGGACGGGCGGGTATATCTTCCTGCACAAATGCAAGAACGGCGGTCACCTCTTCTGCAATAGCTGCAAGAATGGCGACCGATGCCCCATGTGTAGCTCTGCCGATATATGGTGGAACTACGAAAAAGCATACGGCTAGGCATCCAGGGGCGCTGCTGGGTTCACTCGCCTCGCCGCCGATGGAGCCCGCGTGTCCCCACGCGGCAGATTTGGGAGGGCAACGCGGCATCGTCATCAAAATGAACACCGCCGCCAACCAACGTAGGGGCGCTTTCATGCACTCCGCACATCACCTCAGAACCATGCGCTGCTCGCAGTCGAATCCTGAAAGAAGTGGAATGAATGCCAACCGATAGCCAGAGCAATCCGCTGGCGGAACTCGCATCGATCTACATTTCTCGCGGCGCTGCGTATGCCGATGAAGGCATGTGGGACCGTGCCCTTCTCTGGTACGAAAGGGCTGCGTCTTACGCGCCGGAAGACCCATTTTATACCAGTCTCCTGGCACAGGCATATGAGATCGCTGGTCGCTTCCCGGAAGCGATCAGCGCAGCGTGCGAAGTGGTGCACCTGGACTTCGTCTTGCGCGAATTGGACGGTGCCCCGGCAGGGCACCCCACCTACGGCGCTTTAGGCGGCCAGCTTCCGCTTCGCCTCGCGCTGGCAATAATCGGCAGGTCCTGCCGCACACTCGGCGATGCACATGGCGCGGTGCGTGCCTGGACGGCACTGCTCAATCTAGACCCTTCAAACGAAGAGGCGTGGCGAGGATTGCTAGATGCAGGGAGCAGCCTGGTTAGAACTGCCGGAGCGGAGAGCGCCTGGGAAGCCATGTACGGCAGCTACCTCGCCGAGCCAACCAATTTGCAGGCCAGCGCCGCATTAGAAGATAGCTCGAACCACGCCGTTCTTTGTCCGGTGTGCGGACGAGGCGAGTGACGGCGGGGGAGCGAGACGTGGCAACTCTAGGTTGCTCAGGATACAAGCGAGCAGGGAAATTGCTTTGAATTAGCGAAGGCTATTCGGATGGTAGGGTCGCCGCTTGCTGCGACCGCGACAGCAAAGGCCCAACATAGCCGCAACCCTGACGGGATGTATTCTTGCGATGATTCAACTCGAATGCAATGCGTCGATTGGAGTGCAAATATGGTCGAGTTAACTGATATCACAAACAAGCGGGTCGACCACCTGCTATTACTTTCCGGCAACAATCCTTTGCCGAATCTCGTGTCGGCACCACTTCTCGTAAACAATGGTGGACGCATCACTATCATGTACACTACTGCCACCGAACATTCCGTTAAGAGCTATCTCGCACCAGCACTTATGCAACGACTTCAACAACAAGAACTTAAGGTTGCTGTCGAGCCACATGACCGCCTCCGATAATGACCGCGCACACAACCGCAGCCTGATTACCACAAAGCCCAACTGCGTGAAGCGTTTGGAAGGATGTACCGCTAATGTGGCACGGCCGCAATATCAGTAAAGTGAACCTGGCAGCAACCTTCGTTGTAGTTGCTATTCACGCGTTATGTAGCGCAGGCTGCAGGGGTAACAAAAGCGCTGATCAGGGGACCCAGAACCATGCGGCTACGATTGTGACAAAACCGCCTTTGAACATTATTGGGGTTGATGTTAGCGGCAGTACGGCGAAATGGCGTGCCCAGCAGGTTTCGTTTCTAAGGGTGGCCTATGCCCAAGCCGGGAAATACAGCGAGAACGTGATCGTCTATGCAGTAGATAGCAAGACCGCCTGCATACAAGGCCAACTTACTTGTCGGCATAACGAGCAGCCTGGCAAGTCTGTAATTGACGCGGTCCTTAAGCCGCCGTCCAAACGGTCGGAGGGGACAAAGCCCCTGTTGTTTTGGCAAGAGGCCCTGGCAGAATGCGAACGCGCCAATCATGCAAGCACGATCAGGATTCAATTTGTCGGAGATGGAGACAACGACTCGCCTAGCGACGCAGCGCAAATCGCAGAGACCGCCGCAAACCTTGCGCGGCGACAGAACGTAACGGTGGGAATGTTTGGCCTGGATAAAGATAACTATAAGACAGTAAGCACTCAGTTTGCGGATTTTGGCTCGACACGTTCGGTATTCACGATCGACACAGATAAGGCCACGATGCTGAAGGGGCTATCGGACCAGCGTTTGCTGGAGGGCGGCCAGGCAAAATGAGTGCACAGAATGTGGATGGCGACGAAGGTTCGTTTGAACCGCTGGTGGGTGAAGTTGTCGAGGATGTTGACTTAGGCGGTGCTGTGCCATATCCGGATGATCTTACCGAAGAACATGGCGGTGCCTCGAGGTTCGACCTGCCTGACGACCTCGTTCGGTACAAGTATCCAACCGTCCCTAGCCAATCGATCAGGCAGCCGCTTTCGCTAAACGACAGGATACTTGTTGTTGACGCGAATGGGCCGTCGGAACAGCGGACGAACCTCGGCGATTATGAGTCCGCAGTGACTTCAATCGAAGCCCGGTTCGAATTTCGTGTGTCCCGGCTTAGAGATCTCTGTGCGATATGCAGGGCGTCTGAACAACGTAAGTCGCAATTGTATGAACAGCGTGAGCTAGAGCGTGAGGCGCTTAACTGGCGAAACAGCGAGATAAATAGGCAGATTGCCCAGGAGATTAAGAGCCTTCAGGCCGACTGGGAGAGCTTTCGGGCAGCCACTAACAGCGAGATTCGAGAGACTGAGGAAGCCCTGATCGAGTACAAAATGGCTCGGCAGCGAGAGATAGAGGATGCACGAACCGGCTACTGGGAAGTGCGGACAAAAGCAGCCCAGGACCGAGATGTGATCGTTAGAAAGCAACGTGATGTTCACGAAAAGATTGCTGAGGAGGAGCTAGAACGAGCTCGCCTTGCTCGCGAAAGGGCCGACGAGAGCCAGATCCGGTTAGAGACCGAACGTGCCCGGGAGCGAGAGCAGCTTAACAATCTCGCGGAGGACGCAGACAAGGAGCACGGAAGCGCCTTGACTTTGGCCTCGCAGGCGGAGATCGAGGCGGCCAACAGAAGAAACTCTGAATGTGCAACGGCCAGGGGCGAGTACCAGCAGGCTTTGGAAGTGGCTTACGAACGGGTTAATGGGCAAACAGAAAGACTGTTCGACGAGGCCCATGCTGCAACGCTTGAGTTAGAGGCCGAGCGTTTGGATCGCGCTAACATTCTGGCTGAGGTACAGCAGCGCGCGATCGACGAACGTCGGGGCCTTGAGAAGGAAATTGCCGACGCTGAAAAAGTGGCGGCGAGGGCATCCGCGGATGCGGGGATCACACCCGGCGACTCTCACGAAGAACTCCGGGATATAGCAAAACGTGAAATCACGGAGGATGCTATCGCACCGGGTACCGATACGGATCACCTTCACTTGCCTGCGCAGCGCCCGAATTCGGTGGGCAGCAAATGGGGCGGTTGGTTTCGGGCGTGGTGGCATGGCTTTGTCGAGATTGTTACATTGCTGGGCCTGGGCTCAATATTTGGTATTAGCCTTGGGATGCTGTTGGGGGTTGTGGATTTTACGCCTGAGTCGTTTCAGCACGGGGGCGCGTATTACCTTGCTGCGTGTACGGCAATTGGCATCGTTATATTCAATGTACTCGGTCGCGTAGCGCAGTTCACAACTTCGCATGCCACAGAGGAGATTCACGCGGCCAAGCCAGGTCGACATGTAAACTGGACACGCATTCAGACCTTTGCCGTGCTACTCGGCCTAATCGCGTTCGAATCGTGCGTTGAACGATACGGTATTGTTCAAAGCGTTATCGACAAGCATCTAGCGACTACAGGTGACGACCTTAAGCTCGACCTTGGCCGCCAGTTCGCGTATTGGGCGATCGCACTTGTTATGTCTACGCCCTATGTGTGGCTTCATGCTTATGAAGGTGCAAAGCTGACGCGCCATGGGCTCGGACTAAAACGACGTAGGGAGAAGCTGGCATTAGCGCACCACGATGCGGTTAGGGATCCTCGTATCAGTACGGCAGCGGCTGCGCTTGGATTACTTTCAGCCGCGAAGGACAGGTTGGTCAAAATTGAGGCGGAACACGCTATTCAGCGAGCGGAGGCCGAACGGCGTGTAAGCGAGATCGATGCGAGGATACGGAGCCATCCAACTGTAAAACGGTGGAACGATTTCGTTACCAGCGATGAGTCAAACACTGAAGAAGATACGATCGTTAAGCAGCGCAAGGCCGTGCTGGATTTGGCTTTAGAAGCACATAAGAATGATCCGATCGCGGAGGTAGCTCGCCAATGGGAAGCGACCGCGCAAGCGCGGGCTGAGGAAGCACGTCGCCGAGTTGAGGTGGCTAGCAGCCCGTTTCGGCAGGCGCTCCGCGATGCGAGTGGCCGCCTTGTTGAAGGCGCCACTTCTGGAATAGAAGAGGCTGCCTCTGCGGTGGGAAGTGGCCTCGTTCACGCTGCGGCTGATGTCGCACTGGCCGGAGCAGACGCCGCGCTATGGCCCCTGCACCTTGCTGCCATGATTCCGCGGACACCTACTGAGCAACCCGCAAGTTCGTACCTGGAGACGTTTGAAGAGACAACCGCACGCGAGAGATGGCACAGCGTGAGGAGTTCGATTTCGAACGATCCGAAGGTTCGATTTTATAGATCGCGCATTCAATCGTTACAGGCGCTCGTACGCTCGGCCGATGCGCGTTACTCAAGGCGGCATAAACAGCTGCGCGACCAGATGCGAGCAGTGGAAGTAAGGCTGATGGCGCCAGAATCGTCTAACCGGATGAGCGCGTTCCTGGAGAACGCAATATATGAAGAAGAGTTGAATAGCAAGGCAGCAAAAATGTACTTCGACATTGAACTTGCACGCCTGCGCGAGCTTGCTGAAGTGCCGCGTTACTTTAGGTGGTATGTAGCGTGGCACCACACGCGTGCGTCACGTAATAGTATGCAGTCGCAGACAAGCAACGTTCGGGCAGCGCGATTTCTGCCGCCAGGTGAGACGCTGCCGGGCGCAGGCAACCAGCCGAATGTAACGTGATATCGCAAGCCATTCCAATCCCTATATATTGAGATCGCGATTGTTATACACTCGAATCCATAGCTTTTGACCCCGATGCTTAATCTGACCAGAGGTATCGCGGAGATCCGGTGACATCAAATGGGCAAAGTTCTCATAAGTTTTGTCGGTAAATCGGCCAGTCAACCCGACAGGCCGGAACGCGGCGGTTACTCGGCAGTGCAGTACATGTTTAGTCCAGACGGTCAGCTTCCGGGATGGGCGGCGCCGACGAACGCCTTCTTTGGTGCTGCACTGGTTGCGTACTTTGAACATGTCCAACAACCCGTAGACAAGTGGATTGTGTTGGGCACACAATTGTCGAATTGGGCAGCAGTTATACAGGCTGCTTCGACACAGATGTCCGCATCCGTTGCATTTGAACTTGAAGAACTCAACAGTAAAATCAGCGAAGGCAGACTTACGCAGGCTGATCTAAACCTTTGGAGGCAAACAGTTCAGAAGGCGTTGCCGGACGGGCCCGAATGTGAGTTTCAAATTGTAGGCAATGCTACGGAATCTGACAGCCAAATGATGATGTGGAACGCGATTCTGAACAACGTAGAAGCGGGTGACAGCATTGTGCTGGATGTAACGCACGCCTATCGACACATGCCCGTGATCGCTGCGTTTATGATCAATGCAATGCGTCCCATAAAACAAATATCAAGTGTCGATATGTACTATGGTGCTTTCGAACTTGCCGTATCTAAGCTCGAGGTTCCAGTTGTTCATATCGAAATCGTAAAACAGCTCACACAGGTTGCCGATGCAGCATCGATTTTCCGAAATACCGGCAATTATGAGTATCTGCTGGAACAAGTAGGTTTTAGAACAAACCTGGATACAGAGCGCGTACTGATGGCGGAAGAAACCAATGTGCCAGCGAATAAGGCCGCTGCCTCTGTACTGCGTGAACTGAATGAAATCCAGTGTGATCCAATTCAAGCGGCCGTTACGCCACTAATACGCGAGTCGCTGCAATGGGTAAACGGGCAGTCAATGGCAAAGCGAATGTATGTGAAAACTCAATTTGCTTATCGCCACGGCCAGTACTTTAAGGCAATTACACTACTTTGGGAATCGATACTCGTGGCAGGGTGTCACCTGCACCCCGAGAGACTGGACGGCAGTCTGCATGTCAGTCGGGCAGCCGCCGAGAACTACCTTAGAGAAAATTACCTGGAGCAACACGACAAAGTCGCAATGAGGAATGTAAGCTTGCTTCGTAACGCCACCGTTCATGGCACTCGCAGTGATTATGGCAACATCCATAAAGCCATTGAGTCACGCCCAGATTTTAGCCGCATCTTCGATGCAGGTCTAGATCTTCTCGAGAGGCTTCTTGACGATATGGATCATTTGAAGTCTGGAATTCAAACCTAAGATAGTCACGACAGCAGGCTCCCACAGTCTTACGCCATGACCGAGGACAGGACCTTGAGCAATTCGGAAACTGACAAACAAAACGAGACCGACTACGATCCGTTGGCTGCATTTAATGCCAGAAGAACCATCTATCTTGCAATGATAGAGAGCCAGCGTTTGGAGCATGCAGCCTTGAAACGAATGGCAATGTTAGTCAAGAAGCATAAGGAGCAATTACTGATACATATGTCACACTGGTTGCTTTCTCAAGAGAGTGAGATCTATTCGGACGAAGTAATGCGCTTAAGCAACTGTAGCATGAAATACTGGTGTACGCTACAGACCAATACTAAGCGGTTGAGTTCGGATATAGTTCAAGCTGCTGCAGCTCACGATATCGCGGACAGCGCTTATAGGGCGGCGGCGCCAATGGGTTACATCGGTCTCGGTATCATCAATGAGTGGACTGCCGATGAGGAGCGGCGCTCACAGATCGCTGCATTAAAAGCAAAGAAAGACGGCATATGGAGGCAGGTTCAACAAATCAGGGGAAAGATCGCCGATAACGACTCGGCTCGTAAACAGTTTGGAAAGCGTTTTCTCCGCGGCTGTCTAAACAACATCGTAGAGCTTGAGAAAAGTCGTATTTTTGGCCCGCAGGTTTTTGGCCTGTGTAGGTTGATACGGCACGACTTGCAGAACGAGTGGCAGGACTTATCGGCCAGCGTACTTGCCGGAATAGTCATCGTAGATGACAGAACATCGACCCTTTATAAGATATATCGTGGCGGATAGGTGGTGATGCCACCCAAAGGAGCATCCTAGTGAGAAGCAATTACGAGGCATCACGCATTCTGCAAAATGCAGCCGAAAGCGACATACTGGAGTCAGTTCGAGCGGAAATTCTGAAAGAGGACGCTCCACTGCTTTTATGGGCGCCTGAACGGTTAGACAATACCTGGGAACGTCAGGCTGGATGTGCTGGCGCGATCGCGGGAATACTCACGGGATTGGCACTTGGTGCGCATATGGGAGTTGCTGGCCCGTGGGGCGCTATCGCTGGCACGATCCCTTGTGCAGTAATCGGGGGCGTTATGGGGTACTTAACGGGATCCAAGGCAGGATCACGCGTCCAACGCGGCGGCAACTTCACCCTCGATCCGGTTCACTCGAATGCTATCAAACAGGTCAAATCCAAAGAAGATAAGACTATAGGTTCACATTGAGCAGAACAATGCGGCAGGTTTCAACGCAATTGCCGCAGTCAAGAAGTTGATAAAAACGGCGCCTAACTCAAGGGATTTGAAGCTAAATCTAGATCAGTATGCGCTAATCGTTTTGCCTCCAATCCAACCCCTTGACAATCCGAAATTTTGATGTATACTACTCAGGCTTGCCTCCTCCGGCAAGCGTTTCTCCGCGGTCCGTCATGGCCCGCACATGGTTCGACAGACTCTCTGTCGGCCTCCTATGATAAGCCTCTTTTCGGACACAAGTTCGAACTGAGGCAACCGAAAAACCTGGTCAACGATCGCGTTTGCGCCGACCCGGCGCCGACGGTCGTTGCGGTATTCGGAATTCGTAGGAGGAAATACGACCATGAAAACTACCAACAACTCGGCAATTCAACTCGGCTATCCTTGCCAGTCCGTTCATCCAGAACTTGTCAATGCGCTTGACAAACTGGCAAACAGGCTGATCGACATCTACGGAGACGGCTGCTATCTCTCGCTTCCATACGATTTGGCTTCGCGGCGGATCGCCGCGACGCTCAGGCGGCTGGACCGGGACGGCATATGCCTGCATCCCAGCGATCCAGAGCAACTGTCGAAGCTGATCGCTCGTGCTTCTGGTTTGCTCAGGTACACCATGAAGCGAACGATCTACCGAGACCAAAAGCGTGCGTCAGACAAGGTTGTTGTCGAATCGACGGACTCAGAACCATTAGTTGCTGACTACAGGTGGCACCCGAAGACTTCGTTCTATGGGTCCAGTTGTTCTTTGCTTCCTGACGAATCACCGTATCCCGGCAATGATGCCTTTGCCGGTGAGACGGGCAGGGCAACCCTGCAAGTCCTCATGTCGGATTGCGGCTTACCGAGAGAACGCGCTCTTGCACTACTGTTCATGTGGCAGGGTCGGGACTTCGAGAGCGTGGTGGCCATGTTGCACGAGCGTGGAGTTCGGACATCGCCATCGGCGCTTCGTAGATGGATTTCCAGAAACGAGGCCCGGTACAGGATTGACGTGCGGGAGGCATTGGTCTGCCAGGAACAACCGCCCACTGGCCGAGCCTCTCCCGATGGAGGTGACGCGCCCGCCGATGCATCCGGCGATCCCCTATCTATCTATCGCGGTCTCAAGAAGACTGTGGCAAACGTTTTGAGAAAAATCAAAAAGCTCTTCGCACAATATGGAGCCCGCTGTGGGGTTCCCTGCGAAAACGACCTGAGATGGTCGATTAGGAAGGGCAACGCGGCAAAACCTCGTCACCCCTACCGCGCTGCGCTTACTGGTGCGATTAGAGCGAGAAACTGAGTGAGTTAGTAAAGCGAGTGAGCGAGTAAGTTACCGTTGCTTTTTCGAGAAGAACGCAATGCAGCACCTCCGCTACGTCGCCTTATCCAGCGCAAATAAATCGGAAGGCGACCCAATAGGGTAGTGCGTACGAAACGTTGTATGCAAAGTAGAGCTGTTACATGCCTGAGTGCGACAGTGTGTGGCTCGCTGGCCCGACTGCCTGGCGGCATCGCGAAACTACAAATAGGCTTCAAGTTCAGTTGGACAATTGGTTATTTCATTCGTTGCGGCCGCAACCATGGAGCCCGCGTTCAACTCCTCAGCGCTAACGCGTAAACTGTTCAAAATAGAATCAAATCGTCCTTCGACGGATATTCCGGCTATGTTATGCTTAGAAGCCAGCGATTTCATACAGGATGCGATCTCTAGTCGGACAGTATCAGCAATATCATTACCATCACAATGAAACTGGATGATTACTTTGTTAGGTACCATACGATCACCTTTAACTATTCGTTGACATCAGGAGCAACGACTCGTAATGTGATGTGGATTAATTTCCAAACGCTAACTAGATTAGTGTATATCTTGTCACGCTTTGTGTCAATAGTCTTTTAGCTTATCTTGATAACACAATCTCGCCGGATGACAAGGGCCGAAGGGCATCCTTACGCGGAGCATGACAATCGAACATGCGACCTCGTGTCGCACAAGCCCCGAAGGGGCGGCATAGCTTCAACTACCATCGCCGCGAAACAAGAAGATTTGCAGGCGATTTTGGCTGAGCAGATTCCCTCCTTGCAGCATTAGTGCTGTTACTTTTCCCTGCATCCATTTTCCATTTTTCCTGCTTTTCACCACCCGTCATTTCGAAGTGAGCTTCAGGCGATCGAGAAATTTCTCAAATTCCGCCATCCCACATCGGCACGCCGATACCGTCGAAGAAGATTTCTATAGGGGCGCTGCGGCAGATTCTGAATCGGCCTGAATGGCAAACTGCAATAGCCGCGTCCCGGGTTCACTGCGCCACCGCCCGTCATTTCGAAGTGAGCCTCAGGCGATCGAGAAATCTCCCACCTTACACCAATCTGGAGCCCGCGTGT
>CAIXIX010000417.1 GCA_903919615.1 uncultured Chthonomonas sp. | reverse complement strand
GTAACTCCCAACATCGTGATACATCTCCGCACGAACATGCATGCGCTCATCATTTGTCACGACGGCTCCGCCTTCTCCGGATTTGATATTCTTATTCTGCTGAAAACTAAATGCGCCTGCATGCCCAATAGAGCCCAGTTTTCGGCCCCGATATGAAACTCCAATTGCCTGACAAGCATCTTCAATTACGACAAGATTATGCTCCTGTCCGATCGCCATGATCTGATCCATATCTGACGCCAGATTTAACATATGAACGGGTATCACAGCTCTTGAGCGAGACGTGATCTTCTTGCGCATGTCTGCGGGATCAATGGTGAGGCTTTCGTCGATTTCGACAAGTACTGGTACAGCGCCAACGGCAAGCGGCGCTGCTGCTGTCGAAATCCATGTATAGGCTGGCACAAGCACCTCATCGCCTGGGCCAATTCCCGCAGCAACCAGGGCGCAGATAAGGGCGCTAGTTCCGCTGTTAACGGCAAGGGCATGCGATGTGCCAATTGACGTTGCGAGTTCCTTTTCGAAGAGAGAAACCTGTGATTGTCCGCGAGTAGAATACCGGGCAAGGTCTTCGCGCATCAGCGTCCGCAACGCCGCAGTCATTATTGCAGCCGTTCTCATCGCATTCCACACCCCTCTTGTACAGTCAACAACCGGACTGTTCCGCAATCTTAGTCACGTTGGCAGCTATTGAACAGATGCTGGAACGCCCACTAATGTGCAATTGCGCTATGCACGTGCGGCCTCATACCTGCACTTAACAGGTAAGTGTTTCAATGAAGTGCAATATAGGTGCGGCTCGGAGGTTAGTGCGATGGATTTGGGTATCCGGCAGATTGAATGCTATTCACACGCATTCGATTATACGTATGACCGGGTCCAGGCCTACAACGTCGCCTCGCTTAAGTCTGCGTCGGAAGAAGGTACTGTTCAAATCGAGCAGTTGTGTGATCATCACTCTTCTCTTAGAACGCTTCGGAGAATAAAACACTCCTTTAAACTGCAGCAGTTATCCGGCAGGCACCAGCAGTCTGTTTACAACTTGATCGACCGCATAGCCGCACGGTATGCCGGTAGGCATGTGCCCTCAAGCGGAATATTTCGACCCAACGTGGGCCAATACAGGTTCCATCTGACCAACGGAAAAACGGTAAACGCGGCTATCGACTCTCAGGATTCCGGCGATATTGGGTCTCCAGAACTGCTCGACTGGAGCGACATCTATTTTAAGACTAACAAATGGGCCAATAGAGATTATCCGGCAAAAGTACGGCCATTGGCGAACAGTAATCCGCTCATTCTAAACAACATTAGCAAGTTGTCTGAATACAGAAAGTCTCCCAAACTGCGTGATCTTTGCTGCTTTGTGCGAGTATGGGGCGGTGCAAACGAGATTGATGGGATTGAACATAATATACGACTGATTGAGTCTGTTGGTAGAGCTAAGATAACCCGCTTTCTAGGCGCTTACCTTGTTGCGGGAGATATCGGCGCGATAGAATCCCGCCTTACTGCTCAAAGCATTCCCACAACACGTGCACCGTTGAAAAGAGACAAACTTTGGGGAGTGTCGGCATCATCGCGGATTAATGTAATCCGTCTTGGAATGCATGACTGTATTCCGTGGCGAATGTTCGACCTGCTGTGTATGGGCGCTGTCGTAGTTCTGGATCAGATGCCAATGACGGTGTGGCCACAGCCATTAGTTGCAGGAGAAAATTATGTTAGCCTTGACTGTCCGCCAACAAATGGCGATTGCTTTCACAGCAGATACGAATCCATACCAGAACTTCTCGAGTTCACGCTATCCAATCAGCCACTTATCGACCATATCGCGCGAGCCAATGCAGACTATTTCGACAGGTACTTAGCCCCGAAAACGTTTGGTGAGAATATTATTTCGCAGGTATTACTGGGGCAGGAGTAATAAGAACTTGCTGCCAGGACTGATGTCAGATGAGCGCCAATACAGTACTAACTTATGCACTTGGACAGAGACTTAAAAACCAGTATACACGGCAACTCTGGAATGGCGACTGTTGCGGCTACAACGCCTTCGATAGGCTTAGGACGCGTTCCATATATCGACGGCATTCGTGCAATTCTTGCACTTGCCGTAGTTTGGGACCATCTGGTTGACCAGATATGGCCAATATACGTCAGGCATATTAAGGTCACAGGCATGCCTCTTGCGTTCCTGTGGACGGTACAACATCCGAACCTCCCAGCGTTGTTTTTTCTACTAAGTGGATTTGTGCTGACGATCCCCGTCATCAATAATGGTGGAGCACTCAAAGGCGGAATATCGAAATTTTACTACACTCGGCTTGTTAGGCTATTCGTGCCCTATTACGCTGCCATCATTTTCTCGCTAATACTGATTGCTACACTAATTGGCCAACGTACCGGGACGCATTGGGATAAATCTCTCCCTGTAACACATGTGGGAGTCGTCGCACATATCCTGATGATGCACGATGTCTATGGCTCGGATCAAATCAACCATGCACTTTGGACCATGGCGCTGGAAACGAAAATGTGCCTGGTATTTCCAATCCTAATAATTCTCAGAGCGAGGATAGGGGGCGGTAGACTGGTTGCTGCAAGCGTGTTGTTATGCCTGCCGCTTATGAGGGCGCTTTCGGGTACTAATTTTCAATCATTGCGGGTCGAGTATTATCCTGTTTTCTGTCTAGGCATTCTTGCGGCTGAAATTGCATTCGAAACTGGAACTCAAGCATTCAGGTGGCAGGCATTGCGCGCCAAAATTGGCCCTAACTGGCTGGCGGCAGTTCTTAGCCTGTATCTGCTATCAACGATGTCCGCACATCCCTGGATTTCAGACTACGTGGAGAGCGTGTTTCTAGGAGCCTGTATTTGTTTTCCTGGCATGTCCGAATTCGGATAAGTTGCGTGACAGGCTGGCAACTCGTTGGATCAACTGGATCGGCATTCGAGCTTACTGCATCTATCTGATTCATGCACCTTTGATTCAGGTGGCTTGGCTGTTATTGAACCGATTTCTTCATCTCAACCCGGTCCCTGAACTTATTGCATTGACGGTGATATCGGTCCCGATGATAATGCTGCTGGCATCCTTGTTCTACAGGTTTGTGGATGCTCCAACAATTCGACTTATTCGTCGCCGAACAACTACGGCGAAAGTGAGTACCGCATAGTGTATTACCAGCATTGCTTATGCGACTTACACTAAGCGAGATTTCAATAGTTTCGAGGTCTAGGTTGAAGCGCGCGATAGTTTAGCTCGCGGCTGGAGTATCTGGATGTCTGAGTTCGAACGGAAGCGCCGATTAAGTAAACGCGACTGGGTGGCAACCAATTTTGAACGCGCAGGTCTTCAGGCTTTATTGCAGCGGTTACCCAGGCGAGGACACCTTGTCGCACTAACTTATCATAGGATAGGCGATCCCGAGACAGCTGTTGGCGATCGGGGTAACTTTTCAGCCAGCCAGGAGGAATTTGCGCTTCAACTCGAGTTTTTGAAACGACATTTTGAAATCATCGGGCTCGACGATCTAGTAGATTACACTCGCGGTTCACACTTAAATAATGCGAGCGCTATCCTTATCACGTTTGATGACGGATATCTCGACAATTACCAGAATGCGTTTCATATTCTGAAGTCGTTTGATCTTCCCGCCGCGTTTTTCCTCACGACAACTTTTGTTGGTACAAATCATATGCCATGGTGGGACGTCATTGCCGAGAACATTTTGAAGGCTCAGCGCTCAAATCTGCGCCTGGAATACCCGAGTGCCATAGACTTTTCCCTGGTTGGGGAACACAGATTACAAACTATTTCGAGTGTTCTCAAACTCTACAAGTCGCCTCTCAACACAGATCCAAATAAGTTTCTCAGCTCGGTCTATCGGGCAACAGATGCCGCCATCAAAACCACGCCAGAGCGGCTATTTCTTAACTGGCAAGAGGCGCGAGAAATGTCAGCAAGCGGAATGCATTTTGGCTCTCACACGCATTCGCACCAAATCCTCGGGAACCTGTCCTTAGACCAACAGACCTACGAACTGGAGGTATCAAAAACCACACTTGAAGCCAACTTGGATCGTAAAATTAACACGGTTGCGTACCCCGATGGTCTGCCTGGAACTTTTAACGAGAACACGATATTGGCTCTCAGGTCTTTGGGATATCAATTAGGTTTCGCAAACTATCCTGGGGCAAACAAAATTGGTGCGATGGACCCGTTTTTCATAAAACGCATGAGCATCTACAACGATCTTAGCGGTCCGTTATTCAGAATGCGTGCAATCGCGTCGGGTATATCGGGAAATAGTGTGATTTGAATAATTTCGCCTCTAATCAACAATGGATTAGCTCGAACGCGCGAGCCAGAATGAACTGGAGAACTGCGTAAGTGGCTATAAGTCGTAATCAGTTTTCCGGTCGCAAGGCGCTTGTCCTTGGCGATGACAATCGATCGTTTCTTAGCGTTATTAGGTCGCTAGGGCGTGCAGGCGTAGAGGTGCACGTCGCATGGTACGAGCGTACGCCGCAAGAAGGTTCTATTGCAACTGCGTCGCGTTACGTAACAAAACGTCATCAGCTTCCTGAATACCACCAGAAATCCGAGGATTGGAAACTCGCGCTGGCTGCACTGATGCAACATGAAAAGTTTGACTTAGTGATCCCGTGCAGTGATCCGTTTTTGATCCCTCTGCAGCAACACCGTGACGTATTTGAACCCTTAGGTCAAATTTACCTTTTAGACAACTTGGTTTACGGCACCGTTTTTGACAAGTTCAAGATGAATGAAATGGCTCGGGCAAATGGCGTAAATACTCCTAATGAGGCCTTAGTCACTCGTTATCAAGATGCCGGGACCGTGCTTGCTCAGATGAGGCTTCCAGTGGTCTTGAAACCGCAATGTTCATTCAGCGAGGCCGATGTAGGCATGAGGCATTGTGTGAAGAAGGCCTATTCTCGCGACGAGTTCTATCGGCTGATCGGGGAGTATCTCGTAAGTGGGCCCGTAGCGGTTCAGGAAAATTTCATTGGGCAAGGTGTCGGTGTTGAGCTCTTGCTCTTAGATGGCAAGGCATTGATGACGTTTCAGCATGTGAGACTGCACGAACCTCTTTATGGTGGGGGCAGTTCCTACCGCCAGGGGGTAGAGGTCGATCAACGATTGCTAGGCGCAGCTCTTGCGCTCTTAAGCCCTCTTCGTTATTCTGGCGTTGCGATGGTTGAATTCAAAGTGAACGAAGCCACTGGAGAATGGGTGTTTATCGAGGTCAACGCCAGATTTTGGGGATCGTTGCCATTAGCCATTGCATCGGGGGCAGATTTTCCGTTAGGATTGTTTGCCATGCTTGTGGAAGGGAAAACCGATTTCGCCACAAAGTACAGAAAAGGGTTATGCTGCCGAAACTGGACCTATGATTTTTACTGGCAGGCATTAAACGTGAAGGCCGACCATTCCGACCGAACCCTTTGCACAATGCCGCTAACGTCAGTTTTCGTCGAGACCGCCCGGAACTTACTTACGCTGCGCGAGCGCAGCGATACTCTCACGCTGGATGATCCGCGGCCTGGTCTTGCGGAGATCTCGAGCCTCCTGGCGCTTCTATTGGTTGGAATTCGCTCGCGTATATCCCGGATCTACAAGCATTTACCATTTATTCGCAAACGAGCAATGCTCGATGCGCATAGGGCAGCAGCCAAGGCGAACACCGTCCTGTTTGTCTGCAAAGGCAATATCTGCCGCAGTCCATTTGCCGCTGTGATGGCCAGTAAAATGACCACCAAAAGCTTTAGCTCTGCCGGTTACCTTGGGCCAGATCACCGGAAATCGCCAGATGCGGCTCAACGTGCTGCTCAGCGTTTTGGTGTTGACTTATCGGACCACGAGTCTGTGCTCTTGACTGACGAGATCGTAAATTCAGCAGACGTCATCTTCGTTTTTGATATCCAAAATCGAGAGCATCTCCTCCAGCACTATCCATGTGTAAAAAGGCGGGTCCACCTGCTTGGAGCGCTCGAAACAGATGGACCGCTAGCCGTCGCGGACCCTTGGGGCGGCAGTACTGAGGACTTCGAGGAAACCTATATTCGGATCCACGCGCTACTCAGATCGTGCTTCAGATAGCCCGGATGATCCCAAAATTGCTGTCTCGGCCAGCAATTGCAGTGCTAATATTCGATACTGCTGGATTAGCGTTCAAATTATTCACGGCTGGAAACTCTAAATTCGGTTCCCGGGAATGCGTCCTAGCAGTGGAAGGCGACTCGTATACGCCCATAGCAATTTAGAAAAGCGCATAAATAAAGGGTGATGCCACTTGCGCCACAACCATGGTTAGACCAATTACGAAAAGCGCAATTAACGTAAGGCTTAGCGCATAGGATCGGTTTACGATGCCGCAAAGTACAATATCGCGAAGCATTCTTACTAGCCATCGAAAATGCAGAATCATCTGAGTTATCCGCTCCTAATCCAGGCCGAACTGCTCCTGCCAGCTTGTAAGTTCGTGCCACTCGGGCTGTCTGCTCTTCTCAAGTACCAGGTTGTCGAGCACGAGGATATCAATTCCAGTCCTCATAAAGCACGCATAGGCATCCTCTGGCGTGCAAACGATTGGCTCGCTTCGCACGTTGAAGCTGGTGTTCACTAGAATTCCGTAGCCCGTAATCTTCTTGAACTCAGTAAGCAATCCATGCAGTTTTGGATTTCTCTTAACATCAACCGTTTGAATTCGCGCAGAATTATCCACATGCGTTATTGCTGGTACATCCGATCGGATCGCATTAACGCGCTCCCTTAAGTCAATATCTGTTGAAGTTTCTGCAACTTGCTCATCTGTGCAATGCGAAATGAGCCTCTCAGGTCGAACCTGGTCCACCATGAGCATATAGGGCGACTCTCGAATGACCTCAAAGAACTCGCCAGCATCCTCAGCAAGTACGATTGGCGCAAAGGGACGGAAACTCTCCCGAAATTTCGTTGCAAGGTTCAGATACGACTGCATTTTCGAGCTGCGAGCGTCAGCCAGAATAGACCTTCCGCCGAGAGCCCGAGGACCAAACTCCATTCTGCCCTGTAGCAGGCCGATGACCTTCTCATCCGCCAACGCAGAGGCAAGATGCCTGTTTCGATCTTCATCGTTTAGCTCGATGTATGGATATCGGTTGGCATCAAGATAGGCCTTTACGGAGTTCGCGTCAAAACTTGGGCCGAGAAACGCACCGTGCATCGAGTCGTTTGCGCCATCAACTTGTCGGTTATTTCCTAAAATTTGATACCAGCTATATAGTGCGCTGCCAAGGGAACCTCCTGCATCTCCCGATGCGGGCTGGACCCAAACGTTGTCGAAAATGCGCTCGCGAACCAACTTCCCATTTGCGACGCAGTTAAGCGCAACTCCGCCAGCGAGGCAGAGGTTGCGTTTGCCAGTGATTGAGCGCGCATATCTGGCCATTTTTACGACTATCTCTTCGGTAACCGCCTGGATGGAACTGGCCATGTCCATTTCGCGTTTGGTGATAGGCGATTCCGGACTCCGTGCTGGCCCACCGAACAGGTCTGCAAAAAGGTCATTCGTCATTCTTAGTTCACTCAAGAACCCGAAATATTTCATGTTGAGATGAAACGAACCGTCTTCGCGGATGAATAACAGTTTCTCTCGGATCAGGTCAGCATAAACTGGCTCTCCGTAGGGAGCGAGACCCATTAGCTTGTACTCACCAGAATTCACTTTGAAACCCGTGAAATATGTAAAAGCACTGTAAAGGAGGCCCAAAGAGTGCGGGAATCTCTGCTCCTGCAGTAGTCTTAGTTGATTGCCTTCACCCACACCGATGGACGATGTGGTCCACTCACCAACTCCATCCATAGTTATAATTGCCGCTTCTTGATATGGCGACGGATAGAAGGCGCTGGCGGCATGTGAAATGTGATGTTCAGCAAATTGGATTTTAGCTGCCTTAAAGCCAACATCCGATAGCGCCTTTTCAACCTGCAGGCCTGCCCACGCCTTGTCCTTTAACCAGAGTGGAACCGATTTCATAAACACCGCAAGCCCTGAGGGAGCTATCTCGCCATAAGTGGCCAACAAGCGCGTAAACTTCGTAATTGGCTTATCGTAAAAGACGACCATGTCCAGATCATCTGGCCGAACATTACCTTCACGCAGGCAGTAGGCCATCGCGTTGATGGGGATACGCGCGTCATGCTTCTTGCGCGAAAAGCGCTCTTCTTGTGCGGCTGCAACGATATCGCCATCCTGAACCAAACATGCAGCGCTATCGTGATAGAGAGCACTCACGCCGAGAATGTTCATTTCACACCTCTCTGGCGCGCCACGAATTTCTGGTAGTTGGTACTGGCCGTCGCAATCCGTAAAGCAAGAAAATCTGCGTAGAACTTATGGCCCAGTTTGTTAAGGTGTACATCATCGTGATACAACTGTTCGGGCGTACCTTTGCCCACAAATAATCCAATTGGATAACTCATCGTAACCGATCGGGTCGCAAGTGCACTGTCTAACTGGCGCCGCCAAATTGCCTCCTGCGATTCAGGCTGGCTGCCCATACCCGCAATTCGTGAAGGCAGGCACGCAAACATCACCTCAGCGCCACGGGATTGAAGGTCTTCAGCGAGGCTGCGATACTCTTCAATGCCGATCTGGGATTGTCTTGCCTCGTACTTTGCATCGAGGCCGGATCGGTCCTTTCGATATTCCCACACATAATGGATCAGCACTTCTTCTAAAGCCATTCGTGGAGGTGTTTGCACAGCGCTGAATGGCGTACTCATCAAACCATATAGTGCGCGATTAATGTCGTCAATTGGCAGATTAACTATCACCAAATCTGCGTTAAAAGTACCAAAGCGCTTAATAAACCCATGCTCATGAAAAGGGCCCCAACCGTTTGCAGACATTGCGAGAATCTCTACATGCGGGCTGCCTGGCCGGGAATTAAGCAACCGCTCAAGGCGAGAACTGTAGAGATCTCTCTGATCCAAGTATGATCCGCCGTACAGCGTAGAATCGCCGAGCATCAACACTCGAAAAGTTCCTGCAGGCTTTTCTGTCTGAAATTCGTTGCTGCGCATTCCCCACCGGTTTATCGAGATTGTGCCGCCCGGCCTACGTAAGGACACTCCAGGCTCCGGGTAGTAACCAATCATAGGGTCTGCGATGTAGTTGATTGGACGGCCATATCCCTGCAAACGTAAAACTCCTTCAGCAAGGCAAAGCATGAATACTACCACGATAGATAATCTAATTAGCGGGTTGCCAGCGCGGGTAGTTAGCTTCTCAGTAGCAAACATGGTCCCGATGAACCGTGTTTTTCGGCGCTGTGTGTCACACTGCAGCCAAAATGTGAACTTGTCATTGTTGCGAAGGTTGAGGTCATCCGCGCCAGTAACACGACGGAAGAGGCGCAGCGGTGTAACAAAGAACAGGTACGAGATACAGAGGAGCGTGCTCCCGACTGCTGTTCCGACCCAGATACCAACCTGGTTCAGCGCTGCATCGACGCGGGATCCAGCATTTGGCGAAAGCTGGCTTATAAGCGCGAACCCGCACGAAATGATAAGTACGCCAGATCCAAAAAGCAGGTGATGTTTAAGTATCAGGAGCGCGCCAAGAAGAAAACCGATTGCGAAGCGCACTACACCGCCGGGTTTTGTGGAACGATCAGGGGCTCGCAGCGGCTCACCAAACCATCGGCCTTCAACCTTTGCTTTCTCGACGCTCATAAAAACTAAATGCTTCCTATCTGGTCTATTCTAATAAGGTAACACGGAGCCCAGGATCTGGTTCGATCGTTGGTCCCGTTCAGTTTCGAATTTCGCGTCAAATTGGGTACGCAACTACCACGTATAAGACTTATATGCATCGCAATTCTATTCAGTGCATACTCATTAGCGAAATGCGATTAATCGACAAACCTTAATCGAAAATCAAACACGGTTAGTCAATTTTAATGTTGGAACACATTAGGTTATGCAGGATTTCACTTCGGACGAATGTAATTGCATCGTTGATGATTTGCAAATCAATGGCTGATTGAGCGTTATCTCATTCTCGCTAACCGTTGTATGCGTATAAGTCGTCAGCAAAATCTGCCGATTATCAGACGAGTATCGTTCGCTTATGCGCCAGAATTCAGTGCACAGGCGAACTGTTTGGATTCAGGAGTGCGAGTACGCAGTATAGATTTTCAAGCTAAGGCTTAGCCACGCGACAGGAGCCTTTTGTTATATTGGAGATTCTTGAAGATCTCGGTAGCGACGCCTATGAACCCATGACGAGTCCGGGGCCAAGGATAACACAATGCATTTGTCGACCAAGACGTTCCACTTGCTGTTACTGCTCTTTCTGGCGTCCACAGGGCGTCTGCAGGCGCAGTCTATAACAATTAGCCCATCGGCAGGTTATGTAACTGTTCAGACTGGCAAAACGCAGCAATATACAGCAACGGTTACCGGGTTAAGCAATACTTCGGTAAACTGGCTGGCAGGCGGGGTTGCCGGTGGAAATTCAGTTTCTGGAACAATTTCGGCTTCTGGCCTCTACACTGCTCCTGCAAATATTCCAGCTCAAAACCCTGTACTCATACAGGCTGTGTCTCAAGCAAATTCGAAGGTAAGCGGTTCTGCTTATATCAATATCCTCCCTGCGCCTCCCGTAATCACTGCAGTTACGCCCAATCCACTTGCTGTTGGGTCCATCACAGTCACGATTACAGGGACTACGTTTCAAGCCGGGGCATCGGTGCTTGAAACGTATGCCAATGGAACTCAGGTCCAGCTAAGCACAGGGACAGTTACTTCCACAACCGTTGTCGCAAGCGGATATCTGGGCAGCACGCCAACAGTTTCATTCGCCGTTAGCAATCCGGGTACGGGTCTGAGTAACGCCATTGTCGTACCCGTGAGCAATGGCGGCAGCGGTGGTGGTGGCGGCGGTGGCGGCTCCCCAGCCTATGCGCTGACCGTGAATAGTGGAAGCGGTGGCGGAAGCTACACCTCTGGAGCCAAGGTGAATATCTCAGCGAATGCGCCATCGCCAGGATATCAGTTTTCAGCATGGACAGGGGCCACGGTCGCGTCTGCATCATCTTCTTCTACGACCCTTGTTATGCCCGCGGCGAACGCCATCGTTTCGGCTACATACGTACCAGTGGTTCCCACTATTCCTTATCCTGTGAGCTCACATCCGCGCCTATGGGTAACGCCATCTGACGTTACGCGGCTTCGCAAATGGGCTAACGCCGCGAATCCTGTTTACAAAAATGGAATGCTGCCTCTAATTCAGCAGGCCTATAGTCTGTATCAGACCCAGTTTTTCCCAGGTGGCAATGCAAATTCCAACTATCCTGACCCTGGAGACACGCAGGGCTATCAGGGTTGGCTAACGGAGCAAGTTGGAGCAATTTTGGCATTCAATTCGCTGATTGATCCCAGTCTTTCGCTACGAATCCAGTATGCTCAGGCAGCGCGTAACTTGCTCATGCACGCCATCAATCTCGCTGCACTCGGTCATCTCGCGAACGCTCCATTTCGAGACCCTGTGTTCGCCACCTATAACCGAGCGAGCAATGGGGGAGAGCAGTGGCCCCTAATCGTTGACTGGATCTACTCCGCAACGGATTCTGCTGGAAAGCCTATCCTTTCCGCTGCCGACAAGCTAGCTGTCCGCAATGTTTTTATGATGTGGGCCAATGATTGTTTAAACGCGTCTACGGCGGGTGGCGATCATCCAACGCCCATTGGTGTTACAAACAGTCCGCAGTTATTGCCGGGTAATCTGCCGTATCGGATGGCATGCAATAACTACTATCTGGCTCATGCGCGCACACTTACCATGATGGCACTGTGCATTGATCCTGCAGACGATCCAGCCGTAAAGTCAACGCAATCTCCGAACGCTCTTGGCAATTCACTTCGCAGCTATATTCCTAACGCAACGGGAGCATGGTTATACCAGGAATTTGCGATGCTTGGTGAAGCGAGCGATGTACCAGGTGAGCTTGGTATTTCCTCTAATGGCGCAGGATTTGGACTAGCCAGTGGAGGACTTCCGCCGGAAGGGATGATGTATGGTCACTCCTATGCGTTTATCCTCGGTCAACTGCTCGCGCTGCAAACAGCAGGCTTCAACTCGACTGCGTTCTCCGGGCCACAGATCGGGCTGATCGGTGCTCCAGTTTGGGACCGGTACGTAAAGGGAATGCTGTCGTCGCTGGTCCCGGCGGCACAGATATTTCAACAGGCCTCGTGGTTGGGGCCGGTGTATCAATTGACCACCTATGGCGATCTTCTGCGTACCTGGGTAACTCCAGACTTCATGCAATCTTTTGCACTGTTGTCGCTGCTCGAAAGTGAGAATGCTGGATCAGCGCATACTGACGCGGCAAGGTGGTTCACCGTTAATGCCGTTGAGGGTGGGGCAACAATGCTCTCAAACAGGATCTCGCAGCCATGGTCGTATAGCACCACGGCTTCTATCCTCTATTTCCTACTGCTTGATCCGGGAGCCGCTGCCGTACCCGATCCTCGCCCTAGCCTAACCACTAGGTTCTTCGACCCGCCTGCAGGCCGCATGATCGCCCATAGCGATTGGAGCAGCTCTGCTGCGATGTTTGACTATCGCGCAAGCTGGAATTCGATAAACCATCAGCTTGGAGATGGGGGACAGTTTGAGCTGTACCGTCAGGGAGAGTGGCTTACTAAGGAGCTAAGTAACTACGACGCGAATTTCGTTGGTGCGACTACGCGGTACCATAATTCGCTCTCGCTGCAGAACTGGTGTGCGGCAGGCGCACCTAACCTGGGGTGGTTTGAGTCGCCAGAATGGCTTTTGGGAAGCGAATGGATACTTGGCCTAAACAGTGGCGATCCCACTACTCTTGGCAGCGCGGGCAGCAACTATGTGCTTGTGGATAGCAACCTAACAAATCTGTTTAATCGGCCCAATATCTGGACTCCAAGCCTGTCTGCAACGGACATCACTCAGGCCACGCGTACTATTTTGTGGCTCAATGGTGACTTTACGATCGTTTATGACAGGGCGACCTCCCTTCACTCGGGGCTATTCAAGCAGTTTAACTTGTGCTTGCAGGTTCCGCCCAAAGTTAGTGGCAGCGTAACGACAGACACTTTGCCAAGCGGTCAGCGACTTTACATCTCCACGCTACTGCCTCAAAAGCCGACGATTACGGTTTCAAATGGCTTGCCGCAGCTTACAACGGTAGCCATTCTCGAGCCGATGCAGTATATTCTTACCATTCAGGACGCAACGCTGCCCGCAAACACGCGATTTCTGAATGTGATTCAAGGAAGTAACCCGGGCGGCCCAATCTCGCCCGCCAGCTACGTACAGTCGACGAGCGGCACATTGTTCGATGGCGTCATTGTAGACGGCGCAGCAATTTACTTTCCTGTCAATCCAACGGCAGCAATGACACAAACCACGTTTACGGCGCCACAGGGCACTTCGGAACTATTCATCGCCGGATTGATTCCTGGCGGAAAGTACACCAAAGCCATTCAGAGTGGAAATTCAGGTTACACGCTAAAGCTGACGCCCGGCGGTAACGTGGTGGCAGACGCAGCCGGGCTGCTGGTAATCTCTGTACCGTAAAAAGTTGGGCACAGCTTGAACATCGCAGAATATCTCCATTCGTGCTTCGGGCCTGTGGCCGCATTTCGCGGTGGCGGGCCCTAAATGCATGTTTGCGGAAGTCTCCACGTTCCTTGCACACTTAGAATGTGCAATGCATATCACTTTGTAGAGGGAATGCAGCAAGGTGGCGACATCCACGCAGTACAAGAGAGAGTGCGATGCCAGGTTATCTGCATGAGGACTTTTGTTCAAAGGCTGAGTTGTATGGACTTCCCCGCAGCCGCAGTTCACTCCTGAAAGTGTTTTTTGCGGAAGGCAGTTGCGCGCAAATCCTATACCGGATGATGCGTTACTGCCAGACACATCATTTGCAGATTCTTGCGGCGGTGATCTACCGGGTAAATGCGAGCACGACGCATGCCGTCATCGGACGGAAAGCAGAAATCGGTCCGGGATTCGTGATCACTCACAGTCTTGGTGTCGTTATTAACTCGAGCGTGCGCGCAGGGCGCAACCTCGTGATAGAACATGGCGCGACCATTGGTGAAGAGAAATTTAAGAGCCCGGTTATTGGAGACAACGTCTATATTGGACCGGGAGCAAAAGTAATCGGTGGCATTCGCATCGGATCAAACGTCAAAATTGGCGCAAATGCGGTGGTTGTTTCCGATCTTCCCGATGGCGCCACCGCAGTAGGCATTCCCGCAAAGGTTGTGCGAATCTACGGAGAAAAAGTTTTAGACGCAGCTGCGGGTTTCTCTGAAAACAGTTCCGAAAATAAACTTAACTGATCAATGTGTTTGGCTACAATGGCCTTTTCAACCCTCAAACAACACCTCTTTAATGGCGAGATAGCCATCCGGTCACTTGTATCCAGGTACACGCACCGCTCTCCACGATATAGCAAATCGGGTGTGGTGGACATTTTCCTCTGTGTTGTAGATCACTATGAACCCCAGGTAGGCAAGCCCGGCCGAGACATCTCCCGCCGCCGTGTAAATCAGTGGTTGGATCGTTACCCGCAAATGGCGATGCAGCATCGCGATTTCGATGGTCACGTTCCTCCACACTCATTTTTCTATCCCTGGGATGAGTATGACGCTTGGGAACTGGACCAGCTATCCGCTCTATGCAGGGCCGGATATGGTGAGGTGGATCTGCACTTGCACCATTGCGACGATACTGAGGACTCGCTCATTGAAAAACTATCCGAAGGGCTGAAGGTGTTTAAATCGCACGGCCTTCTGAGCCAGTGGAGCGATGGGAGCCCCGCATGGGGTTTTATTCATGGTAACTGGGCGCTAGCAAACTCCAGGTTCGAAAATGGGCATAACTTTTGCGGCGTTAACAACGAAGTCGCAATTTTGCAGCAATTGGGCTGCTATGCAGATTTCACCTTTCCAGCCTGGAAACAGACAGCTCAACCACGCCAGGTAAACTCGATCTACTATGCTCTGAGTAGCGCGGACACACCAAAATCGCACGATAATGGCGTGGTAGCGCGCGTTGGTAATACGGATACTCAGGGTCTATTGTTGGTTCAGGGACCGCTGATTCCATTCGCGTCCAAGACGAGGTCTATTCCGCGTCTCGCAATTGATGATGGGGATATTGCTGCAAGCCGTCGCTACTCGCCGGATCGTTTTGATCGGTGGATTCATGCTGGGATTTGCGTACAGGGGCGGCCAGACCGTGTCTTCATAAAACTACATAGCCACGGAGCTCACGAAAGCAACCTGGATGTGATGCTGGGGGAAGACCTACCTGCGCTCTACTCAGATGCACAACAACGGTACAACGACGGCAAGAATTACCGCTTGCATTACGTTTCGGCCAGAGAGATGTTTAACATTATAAAAGCAACAGAGGCAGGCATCGAAGACCTCGAAGTGTGCCGCAACTATCTTCTCGGTCCGCTAGAAAGGACAGCGGTACAGATCTAGTCGTCGATTTTTTCGCTACGGCCGGTCGCAGCCGCTGCCAGAGTCTTGAGAATGATCGAGATATCGTACGAGAGTGACTGGTGCGAGATATAGATGAGATCGAACCGCAACTTATCCTTGGCACTGGTGTGGTAGCCCGCATGCAACTGAGCTAATCCGGTGATCCCCGGCCTAACCGAGTGTCTCATCCCGTAACCTGGTATGGTGTGCTCGAACTTATCAACGAACGCAGGACGCTCCGGTCGTGGTCCAACCAGGGACATATCCCCGATTAGCACGTTGAAAAGCTGTGGCAACTCGTCCAAGCGGAAAGCGCGTAGCCATTTTCCGAGCGGCGTTAGGCGCGGGTCACTCCTACCATCACTTAGGACAGGACCCGTAAATACTTCTGCGTTTGAGCGCATAGTACGAAATTTATATATTGTAAACGGAACGCCATATCTCCCGACCCGCTGCTGTTTGAAGATTATGGCGCCTTTTGATGTAAGCGCCACTAGCGCCCCCAATATGCCCATTAGCGGTGCAAAAGCTACCAGACCGAAAATCGAAACAACAACATCGAAGATCCTGCGTATCACATTAACTCGTTTATGTGGTGCACTATGGATATCTACGAGAGCAATATCGCCCCATGAGTTTATAGCTTTGCTCTTCAGCATCGCATCCCATGCCGTTGGAACCATTCGGCACGTAAGGTCGGGACGATCTCTTAGCAGAGGATGCATGATGGTTTCTAATCTACTGGGTTCCGAAGCTACGATAAGCTCGTGGATGCCAAAGTGCTTCACGATAAAAGGAATATTATCGATCGAACCCAAGATTCTGTGACTGATAGCGAAACTCTCGGTCTCATCATTTTCCAAATCTTGAATAAAACCTATAACCGTGTACTTGCCAGTCGATTCTAGTGACGCACTTAATTGCTCAGCCACATGGCCGCAACCAACAATGAGGGTTCTGCTCATGGCATCGGCGCACTTTGTGTGGTCGAAGGGCTCTACTGACCAGCGTTCGGTCCAGCGTTCGTCAGTATTAGACTTTTCCTGGAGATTCATAGTCAACTATTCTTAGACCGTTTCGGCAGAACGTGACACGATCACATCTGCAGCTGGCTTAGTTATCAGGTTTGAAGGCAATATTGATCCACCAGGGTTGCGCATAAACGCCACAACTTGCTGTTTTGGTACCTTTGTAAGCACCGTGCCCGCAGTAAGCAGATTAGCATCGCGCAACATTTGCGCCATCCTGCCATCGCCGTTATTGCCTTGCTCACCAAATTTAAAAACTGAAAACGCAACATCCAGCACCGGCGCGAGATTTAGACCGTCGGTGTAACTTAGCGCTGACGCAACGTCCCAAAGCACATAATCCGCACGCTGCCGTAATAGAAGCGCAACCTTCTCAAGGCTGCCTGAAGTAAATAGGCTCCAGGGATTATCTGAGGGCCGACCACTGCCAATGAACAGTAGGTTCGGAACTTCGGTGGGCTGAAGAGTTATGTCAATGAGTTGTAGCGTGGGTTCAAGCATTAGATCGGTAAAACCACGAGGCTCTGTAGAATCGAACACCGATGCGATTGCCGCGCTCCGTACATTTGCATCAACCAGGATTACGCGTTTACCGGTTTGAGCGAGGGTTATCGCCAAATTAGTTAGGCTGGTTGTGTTGCCCTGATGCTCGCGCGCCGAGAGAAATCCTATCGACTGAATCTCCGACGGACAATTAAGAATTCTCATGGCCAGAAATCGAAATGCCTCTGCTATGTCCGATTGCGGTTCAACCTGCGTAACACGGGCCAGGTCACGCATATTCATGGGGCTCGTGGGTACTGGAATTGCTGCAACGACTGGGCCCGGAAGTTCCGCTTCAGCCTGGTTAATCGACCGAATTCGACGGTCGAATCTGTCCAATGACAGCAAAATCAGAGAGGAAAGAACAAACGACGCCACTGCCGCTATCAATGCAAGTTTGAGGACCCGACCGGGCGAGCTGTTGACTGGCGGATTGAACTGTCCAACATGTTCGACGACAAAGACCTGTTCCTGATGCTCTGCGGTAGAATGCAGACCTTTCGATCGTTCGAGATTGGTAATTAGATTAGTTCGCTGAAGTGACAGGTCGGTAACATCTGTGGTGAGTTTGTTAACCTGCGTGTCTAGACCCTTGAGGCGATCGAACTCCGCCTGTGCTGCCAGAATTGACGAATCTATAACTACGAGCTCGGCCGAATAGCCAGCGATCTCCTGTTTCAGCCTATCAATAGTTTCGGTTCGCCTCATTTCTGGCGTTTCTGCGCGCGAGCTATCCGCGTCTAGCTCTGGTTGTCGAGATGCAACTATATCCAGACGTGACTTTAATTCATTTCTTTCCTTAATTGCGGTTCGCACCGCTGGCCAGGCCTCTGTATAACGCAGTCGTAATTCGGCAATATGCTTATCTGCTAAGGCAAGCTCATTCTTCATTTGATCAAGCTGCAGATCGACATGTTTTGGGCTGCGCTGAGGTCCAAGGAGCTTCTGTTGCAGCACCGCATCAAGGTGTGCACGAGCCTGTGCGAGGCTTTCGGCTGCTTCGTCTCGGTGAGTTTGGTTGAGTTTCAGGCGGGAAAGCGCAATTTCGACGTTGTTGCCGACGGTTACAGAGATGAGATTCTTGGACCGATATCTGTCCAGCCTGAGCCTAGCGTCCTTTAGCTTAGCGTCCGTTGACTTGAGCTGCGCAATGAGCACATTAAGGCGATTCGATTCGTCCTGAGAATTCCGCCTGCGTATCTCTTCGCGAATGTGATCCGCTATTGAGTTCGCAAGCTTGGCGGACATCTGAGGGTCTTTGTCTGTGACTGCAATTTGAAATAGGTGCGCTGTTGGCGATGCTACTGAAATATTAGTAAGCAGGTTCTTGATGGAGCCCGCATAACCGGCTTCCAAGACAGCCGGGCCAATCACGGCGCTGCTCTTAACGATCGAGCTGAACACTGTTGCCTGGTCACGCGCAGCGCCTGCAGAAGGCGAGGATGAATCCGGTTCAGAACCGTCGGACTGAGCCGGCGGAGTAATTATGCTGTTCGTTTGGTTCACTAACTGGATCGTGGAAAGCCAGTTTGTGCCCATTTTATGCACCATGAAGCCAACGCTCATAACACTTATTAGTACCGCGCACAAAAGTACTATCGCCTTGGCTTTTAGGACGCTTATAACGCCGCGTAATTCCATAAGTAATTCCTGAGTATATCCTGAGTATATCCAGATCAGTAGCCAACTTTAGCCCGATCGTCACCTGGTAGTCGAGTTCAGTCCCACAGGCCGGCGAAGCGCTTTCATTGACAATTGGTCTAGAGTTTTGCGGCGCTTAGCACCATAGATATCGGATACAGCAAGTTATAGAATGCGTTCCCAGACAATCCCGGGTTGGATGCTTCCATCCAGATGATGTCACCGGGGCGCAAAGCGAGATCTGCCGACTTTCCTTTTACAATATCCTTCCACTTGAACGGGACCAATCGGGAGCCGTTTTTCGTGGTCTCCTGCTGGCGATACACATAGCCCTCACTGAGCTTGGCGACTGCGGTCGGTCCGCCTGCCTGAAGTATCGCCGTGGTCAGTGTCATGCCTTCGTAGAAAGGCAGTCGCGTTCCTGGCTTCGCGAAGGCTCCTTCCACACTTACAAACAATCGCGAGGCAACTCTCTCCACGTAAATGGAGTCATTGTTCTCGATAGGCAGGTTATTGTCAGGATCGCCTGATTCTGCGAGGTCGAGATCGAGGATACGTGGCTTTCCTGCGTGTACAATAACCACTCGCTTTCGGTCGGCTTCTGGAGTGGCGCCACCTGCAAAGGCGATGGCCTCACGAAGCGTGATTACCTGTGTGGTTTTCAAAGGCGCAGCAGCTTCAGGCTTAACCACCTGACCGGCAATGGAGTAAGCACTTGTCATTTGATGAGGTTTTGCCGGTACAACTACAACATCACCATCAGCGACCTCAGGATTCTGAGTGATGTCAGGACGGCTGTTAGCCGCAGGATTGATAAAATTTTCAAAACTGTATGTCGTCACGCTCTGGTCGCGGTTCGTGCCTGCGCCAGTTCGCCGAACAATACTTACATGCGTCAGGTCCGCCAGATCGGTCGTTTCAGCTGATGCCAGCGCATCTGCAAGTCTGGCAGAATGCGAAGCTGTAACAAAACCAGCGTGGTGCACTGCTCCCGTCACGGACAAAACCGAGCGGGGAACGCTTACAATTGTGATAACGACAGCAGGGGATTTAATGTAGCCCCGCAAGAATGTTTCGACTGCTGCTGCCGCCTGCGTGCAGTTTAGCCCTTTTACCATTACTGGTGACAATACGTCTGCGGCATGGATCAGGATATTGCCTGCGCCATTCACTACGTAGTTTCCGCTGGGCTCAGGCTCATCCTTAACACTTACATTGACCATGAAGCCGGATCGAATCGGCTGAACCGGTGAGATATCCTCGTCGGCTACTAAGGGAGGCAATGCGACAACATCTGATGGTTTGCCGTTCTGTTGACCATTGGGAAGGCACTCTGCAACACGTGGTGCAATTAAGAGCGGCACAAGCATGAATGTCGCGCGTACCGCCCAACGCACTGCTGGCTTTCTGATCAACATATCGACAGTCTGACCTCCACCGGTTCGATCGAGAAATCGCAGAAGCATGTCAATGCAAATTAGCTGTTACTTCTACCCGAATTTTGCGGTTCTAACACCGTGAAAACCGCTAATGCCTTGCCGTTCCACGTCGCATAAATACAAGTGTAATGAAAGACGCATTTGTGCAAGATACAGGTTAAATGATTCGTTTTTTGCACTTCTCCAATTCGGGTGGCAATTAACGTTGTGGACCAAACGGCCTGAAGCGCATCGCAGATGGAGCGAGAGTTATGGTGTTTAAACTAATTGTTTGGGGCGGTTGGGGAGCGATTCTGTACACCTATGTTGCCTTCCCGATCGTTCTAGCTGCGCTGGCTGCAAATAAGCGTGGTCGAGAGAACCATCCTTTAGACAGGGATTTTGCGAGCGTGAGTTGGCCGAATGTGGCTCTCGTTGTTGCCGCCTACAATGAGGAAAACGTAATTCAAGATAAGCTTGAAAATTGCCTTTCAATCGACTATCCCGCCGACCGAATCAGGTTCTACATTGGCTCAGATGGTTCTAGTGACGCCACAAACGCAATATTACTCAGTTGCTCGGATTCGAGACTGCATGCAACCTGCTTTGAGCAACGCCGTGGCAAGATTTCAGTGCTAAACGATCTCGTTGCCTCAGCAGAAGCGGAGGTCATTGTGTTCTCGGATGCCAACACTCAGTTAGCTATAGATTCGGTGAAGCTTCTGGTTCAGCATTTCGCAGATCCGTCAATTGGCTGCGTTAGTGGCGAGCTCTCGTATGAACAAACCGGAGGCGGATCGGACGAAGGTATCTACTGGAAGTATGAAAACTGGATAAAGAGGAACGAGAGCGCTCTCGGATTTCTTATTGGATGCAATGGAGGCATCTTTTCGCTGCGACGCAGCCTTTACGAGCCTCCGCCGACCGATACCATCGTTGAAGATTTTGTTGTTTCGATGAAGGTTCTCGAACATGGAAGCAAGGTGATCATCGAACCTCGTGCTCGCGGTGTAGAGCCAGCCTGTGCTTCTGCACGGTTGGAGATGGTGCGTAAAATACGTATTGGCGCGGGTAACTGGCAGGCCCTTAGATTGAACCGGGGAATGCTAAATCCTCGTCATGGCCTGGCTGCCTTCGCGTTCTGGAGCCATAAAGTAATCCGATGGCTGGTGCCGTTTTTCTATCTGATCGCACTCGGGGCGCTGATTCCGCTATTACATGAACGAATGTATGCCGGGCTTTTCGCACTCAATGTGGCTGGAGTACTGTTTTCATGTGTGGCATCTGTACCCATGGTCGGGAATAGATTGCCAAAAGTACTGCGGGCTGGTGCCTACTTCTTTATGATGAATTACGCACTACTGGTGGGGTTTTTTCGGTATATGCAGGGTTCGCAACGAGTTACCTGGGATCGCGGCAGGTAACGGTCCGTTAGCTATGAGAAATGCACGCTATGTGCTGCGCCGTTGTGCGCGGCCTCAACGAAGATAAAGGTACACGAATTGACAAGGCGAGCCTTGGTTACTGGTGGAGCGGGTTTTATTGGAGCACACGTTACGAGAGACCTATTGAACCTGGGTTGGGACGTGACTGTCCTAGACAACCTCACTACAGGATCCAAAGATAATCTCTCGATATTCTCACGAGATGTTGAGCTGCTTGAAGGTGATATACGCGATACGGACTTGCTGGGAAGAGTTAGCAAGGGTGTGGACTCAGTATTTCACCTTGCGGGCCTGGCATCCGTTAAGACATCGATTGCCGATCCGGTGCAGTCAAGTGAAATCACGTCGCGCGGAACTTTAAATGTGCTTATCGCAGCGCGAAATGCTGGAGTTAGGAGACTTGTCTTCTCCTCTTCGGCTTCTGTATATGGTAATGCGGAGACCCTGCCGACGGTTGAGACTCAGCCGCTCTCGCCTCAATCCCCGTATGCCGCGGACAAAGCATGCGGTGAATTCTACTGCAGGCTCTTTCATTCGCTTTACCAGTTAGAAACGGTTGTCTTGCGATACTTTAACGTCTTTGGTCCGCGGCAGAGTTTAAAGTCTGGCTATGCGGCAGTCGTTCCGAAATTCGTGCAAGCAGTGGTTGCGGATGAGTCCCCTGTTGTTTACGGCGATGGCCTGCAGACTCGGGATTTCGTCTGCGTCGACAACGTGGCAACAGCGAATGTCCTGGCCGCAACAACTCCAGGCATTGCAGGTGAAACGTTTAATATCGCTGGCGGTGTCGCCATTTCACTGTTAGATCTGCTGGAATCGCTGCGAACGATTACCGGTAAGCCGCTAGAGCCTGTGTACTGTCCCGGTCTCGTCGGTGAGGTGCGACACTCCTGTGCTGACATAACACACGCCTCCAGCCGACTTGACTATTACCCGTCAGTTTCTCTTGAAGAAGGGCTTCGCAAGACTGTTGAATTTGCGGGGTAAACCTACAAGCTTGTGGGGTCAAGCTGATATGCAGTTGACGTATTAGAGCAGCAAACGACGACCTGTTCGATGCCCATCGGGGCGTTGGTTAGATGATCAAACACATAATGCCAGATAAACGCAGGTTGAAGATTGTGCACATAGTCAGCTCCCTCAAAGTGGGTGGAATGGAACGTTTTGTGCTCAATATCGCTGCGGCACAGCAATCTGCTGGAACATCGGTGAGTGTGATGGCGCTGCAGGATGGCCCGTTGCATGCGGTTGCAGATCATCTAGACATTCGCACATTCATACCATCTGGCAGCAGCAAGTACGTTCGCGCGGCCAAGGCAGCGATTTATCTAGCGAAGTTGAAACCACATCTCATTCATGCCCACAACCGAACATCACTGCATTACGCAGCTGTGGGACGAAAGGTGTGCGGCGCTCGGATACTCGTTACAAACCACGGGGCTGCTGCAAATATGAATCACTTTAATAGTCTAAAGGATTGGGATTGTGCAGACGTGGTTGTTTCCGTTTCGCATGCATCTGCTTCAGCCCTTGAGCAGATGTCTGGGATGATATTAAAACGTTCGACCGTGATACACAACGGGGTTCATATGCCCGTAATAGTTACCAATCGCGAAGCAGTGCGCAAATCTCTCGGGTTATCGAAAAAAGATGTTGTAGGGATCATCGTAGCGAGAATCGACGGTTACAAGGGCCACGATTGTTTGCTCGCTGCGCTAGCTAAAATGCGAACCTGCCCCGAATTTAAATTGATCATTGCTGGTGATGGCGTAGATCGCCAGAAGATGCAAAATTTGGCCGAATCGCTTGAGATCGGAAATGCTTCGGTGCAGTTCCTTGGGTTTCGTGACGATGTTGCCGCTCTGTTAGGCGCCGCAGATATCTTCCTACTGCCCTCCCTCTCCGAAGGTCTGCCACTTTCAATTCTCGAAGCGATGAGCCATGGGCTCCCAATAGTTGCCACGCCCGTCGGCGGTATTCCTGAAACTATAGATGACAATATCGAAGGATTGATTGTGCCGGTGAACGATTCTGACGGGCTTGCCGTGGCGCTGCAAACCCTGGTTTCTAACCCGGATTTGCGTGAGCGAATGGGCGCAGCAGGGAAGATGCGTGCGTCCACGGCGTTCTCATTTGATGCGATGAAATCCGCATATGATCGCCTTTACTCATCTGTGCTGGCACTAGAGCCAGAACATCACAAGGTGGGTGTGTGAGCTCATGAATGTCCTTTTTCTATCCCACATTTTCCCATCAAACGGACATCCGGCGGTCGGTCCGTACAATTTTCAGATATTCAATGCTATATCACGCAATTGCTCATCAAAAGTCATTGTGCCACGGGCATTCTGGAAAGAATTGAAGTCACCAATGCATCTGCTGTCTCCGAGCGTTGAGAAACACGGAGCCCTGGACGTTTCCTATCCAGTATATTGGTCTGTTCCCGGTGCCAGCAGACTCCATGCATCTGCAATGCGAACATCGCTCATCCAGAGAGTGAAGAAACTGCACGCAGTCAGTTCGTTTGATGTCATCCTTGCGGCATGGGCCTATCCTGACGCTGTTGCGGCATCCATGATCGGCCGTGAAATTGGAATTCCCGTTGTCTGGAATGTTCTTGGGAGCGATGTGAACGTACTTACCCGCTTACCAGGTCTCAGTACCCAGATAAAAGTAGGAATCGCACAGGCTAGCAAGGTGATTACCGTTAGCGATGCGCTTAAGTCGCGACTCGTCGAGATTGGCGCACCACAGGACAAGATTACGACTATCCACAACGGAGTTGACGGCAAGATTTTCACCCTGGCAAACAAAACTGCCGCTCGCAAGAGTTTATCCCTTGATATCGATGCACCCTTAATTGTGTACGTTGGACGGGTATCGCACGAGAAGGGCCCCGATGTGCTTCTTGATGCTCTTGCCAATCTAACCCCAGATTCTCCTTTGGCCAAGGCATCGGTTGCAATTGTAGGTGGCGGCGCAATGGAACCTGAAATCCTTAAGAAGATGAAAGAGCTGAATCTGGAGTCGAAAGTCGTGATTACTGGTATGAGGCCGCCGTCTGAAGTTATTAATTGGTTTGCTGCGTCTGATCTGCTTTGCCTCCCAAGCCGTCGGGAAGGATGTCCCAATGCTGTACTGGAAGCGCTGGCGACGGGGCGGCCCGTAGTCGCATCTCGCATTGGCGGTGTGCCAGAGCTGCTGAACCGCGACAACGGAATTATGATCGATCCGGATAATCCAGAACAGCTGAGAGTAGCCATGGAGACAGCCCTGCGCCGAGATTGGAACCCGCAGAAGCTGCGAGATAGTGTCGAGAACCTCTCGTGGGATGAGGTCGGCGATCGATACTTCGACGTGCTCGAGGAAGCTGTAAGGAATCACAGATCATCGAGACATTCTTAAGGGCAGAGTACCTCGCCTACGGTGTTTCTCGGGAGCTAGTAGTTTTATGGTGTTAAAGGTTGCTATAGTTGGCTGCGGCAAAATTGCAGATGGGCACGTCGAAGAGGTTAGGAAAATGCCCGAACTCGCATGCGTTACTGCCGTGTGTGACCTGGAGTCGCTCATGGCTGAGCAGCTCGCGCGCCGTTATAGTATTCCTGCATACTATGGTGATTTTGAAATGCTGCTGAACAAGGAGCGGCCAGATGTGGTACACATAGCTACTCCTCCTGCCTCTCATCTTGCGTTGGCACGAATGGCGCTTACTGCTGGTTGCCACCTGTATATTGAGAAGCCGCTGACGCTTAACTTAAGAGAAACGGAAGAGCTTATTCGGCTGGCAAATGAGGCAGATCGAAAGCTAACTGTCGGTTACTCGTATCTATTCGATCCTCCGTCTCTCGAAGCCCATAAGCTGGTTAATAGTGGGTACGTAGGAGATATCGTACACATCGAAAGCAGCTATGGCTATAACCTGGCGGGGCCATTCGGAGCAGCAATGATGGGCGACGCGATGCATTGGGTCCACCGACTGCCTGGCAAACTGATTCACAATAACATTGATCACCTGCTTTACCGTGTAACAGAATACCTGCCTGATGACCGGCCAGACATTCATGCTAAAGGTTTCGTGAGGCGCACCGTTCGTTACGGGGACCACAGGGACGATTTGTTAGATGAGTTGCGCGTGATGGTGAGTGGAGCAAATGCAACTGCTAACGTCACATTCACGTGCGGAGCGCGGCCCACAGGCTACATAACACGAATCTATGGCAGCGTGAACACGCTGCACGTTGACCACACAAATCACACTTTGATCGCTGAAGCATCGTCGTATCTGCCGGGCGCATTTGGTAGAATTGCTCCGGCTTTTCATACAGCCAGGCGATATTTGAAACAAGGAATCGCCAATGTAGGGAGATTCCGACGCGCCGACTTTCACTACTTCGCCGGGCTCAATACATTGCTAGGTCGATTTTACCAATCGATACAGGATGGCACCGAGGAGCCTGTGCCATATCGTGACATACTCCGGATATCGTGGATGATCGATGAGATCATTCAGCAGACTGCTGGGAACGTGGCAAATTTATGATTGTTCTCATCACAGGTGCCAACGGTTTCTTAGGTTCCGCGGTCGTGCGGCGGTTAACACATTGCGATCTCCGCGAGATCCGTTGTCTGGTTCGTCCCGGCAGCGATCGCAGCCGCCTTGCGAGTGTGATAGCAGAGAGTCCGGAGTCCAACATTCGCCTGGTAGAGGGAACCCTTGCTAACGCAAGGTCTATTGAGATTGCTCTGGCTGGCGTCGATATAGTTTTCCACATTGCGGCAGGCATGACTGGCTCGGCAGCCGATCTATTTTTGAGCTCTGTTGTCGCTTCAAAAAACCTGCTTGAAGCTCTGCGCTGCCAGGCCCGGACGCGGGTAGTACTGATTAGCTCCTTTGGCGTATATGGTAGACCCGGCAGCTCAAGTAAATCGATCCTCACAGAGGAGACATCGTTAGAGACGATGCCAGAGAGGAGGGACCTCTACTCCTTTGCAAAGCATCGTCAAGAGCAGCTATTCTGGGAGTACCGCGAAGTCCAGCATTTTCCACTTGTCGTGCTTCGCCCGGGTGTGATCTATGGCCCTGGTGGGTCTGAGATTTCGAGCCGTGTGGGGCTTTCTGCTTTTGGACTGTTTCTACATCTGGGTGGAAACAATCTGCTGCCTCTATCGTATGTGGACAATTGCGCCGATGCGGTAGTTCTTGCGGGATTATCCGAAACGGCTGACGGACAAGTGTTTAACGTGCACGATGATGACTTGCCCACTTGCAGTCAGTTCCTTAAGAGATTTAGGAGGGAGGTAAGAAGGCTGCGCGTCCTACATCTCCCATTTTGGTTTACGAGGAGCCTGTCTGGAGCGCTTCTCAAATACAGCATTCGTTCGAATGGGCAGCTACCACCTGTCCTTACTCCATACAAATGCGATGCCTCGTGGAAGGGCTGCAGATTTAATAATAGCCGTTTGAAAGCGCTTGGCTGGCAGCAGAACGTATCGACCGAAGATGGCTTGTCCAGGACTTTTGCCGCTCACAGGGAGAAAGTCAAGCAGCCCAAAGCGCAAATGCCGTCGTGATCAGCACGCCCTAATCGCCGACCGAACTTCGTCATCAGGTACAGTCTGAACACTCGAATCACTATATGTCTGCAGCCTCGGCGCAAAGCGCTCTCGGCTGCAGCACTCACAGCTTTGGCAGTTGAGCCACATGAGTAACACCGAATCAACAACCACATCCCATTCCGGAGCAAGCGGAATACGACGTCTGCTCTCGGATAAGTATTCGCGTTCAGCCTGGCTCATTTGCGTGGGGCTGGTTCCTCTTGTTGTTTGCGGTGGACTCCGCTATCTAAACGAAGTCATGTTTGTCGGTGTGCTGTTTGCCGCCATTGGCGCAATCATCAGCATCGCCAATCCATATGCGGGTCTCATCTTGTTCACGGTGTCGCTCTATCTCCGTATCGAAGAGAGTGTTCCCGATATTGCGGGACTGCATTATAGCCTTCTCCTTGCATTATGTTCGTTACTCGGGCTGGTTATACAGTGGATAGTGGGAAGTTACAAACCAGTTAACTCTCCGATGCTGGCAACCATGTTGGGGTTTGCAATAATCGGGTCGATCTCTGGCGGGCTGACAG
>CAIXIX010000416.1 GCA_903919615.1 uncultured Chthonomonas sp. | reverse complement strand
GCGCCACCAACAAGCACTTCGCCACCAGAGTTTATTCCTATCCTGCAAGGCCACTCGCCTCCGTGATCAGGGCCATCATCTAACTGCATCCATGCCACATCACCAGACAAGCTCACACGCGAGGCTAAACTGCTGAAGTGCGCCTCTCCACTAGGTTTATGCTCCATGGTAGTGCCGCAAACGAAGAGCGTTCCGTCCGATCTCGTCGCAAGGCCCTTGAACGTTGTCTGCCAACCATGGGTAATAGTTCTAGACCACGTCTGCTTCCCTTGAGCGTCGAGACGCACAATAGCGATCTGCTCTCTTCCTTCCCCAACTCCCTTCGCCGTCCCTCCAACGTAACAACCACCCTGTGAGTCGCTGTTAATCTCGACTTTTTCATCGATATCATGCATATCTGTTGTCGAACGCCACACCCACGCTCTGTGGCCATATCCATCATAGTGAATGACAACTAGCCGCCAACTGCCCGGGTGCTGTGGGGAATCCGGAACGTAGGTCTCTCCAGCGACAAAAATACCACCGCAGCTATCCGCACACAGTGCAAAGGCACGATCACAGTCGTGTTCTGGACTACTATAGCGGTCTAACCACGTGACTTTGCCTCCATAATTGATCCTAAGCGTAAGGATGTCGGTGTCGTCATGCGCGGTGTGAACAATACCGGTGACCCAAAATCCCTGTTTATCGCCTAGAATTGCTTTTGCCTCAGAATTCGGTAGCTCACCCGTTCTTGGTGCATACGTGAACGTCCATTGCGGATTAATGTACGAAATCGGCTTGGCCGTTCGAACAGAATGATTTCGTCCCATCGCGGAACTGGTTTTGCTGCGAGATACTGCGCCATTGATAACGGTAACAAATGCGATTACCGATGCAAGAGCCATCAAGAATGACTTCAGACGCCCAGGTTTGCGTCCGACATCAATTTGTCCGTTCGGAGTTGTTAAGGATAGCGTGGAATAGGGGACACGAGCTGGTGATACCGCTACGTCATACGTAACCGGCACTTCTACCACGTGCTCGGATGTCACAGGATCTATCTGTCGTTCAGTATGTTGTGCGAGGGAAGTCAGTTGATCAAGCGCTTTACGTGCAGCCGTATCGCCAGGTTTGAGACGCAGGACGTGTCTTAAAGTGACCTCTGCTAACGGGTAAGCTTTCAGTTCTATGTGAGCGGACGCCAGGCTTTGAAGAGCACTGAGCAGTTCAGATTGAAGTCGCATCCGTTCACTTACAATCCACGACGAGTTGCTGCCGCATAGCAATTCACCCTGGTACACAGAAACGGCATGTTCTAACAGGCCGATCCTCGCCTTGAGATCCTGGGTTTGCCGCGCGAAGGAGCAGCATTCTAAGAACGTGTGAACATCAATGCAGGCGTTGTCCGCGATTCTGAACGTGCTGCCAGCTGAGGTAATAACAGGTAATGAGCCAGTGTCCCCGGTGATGCGGGTATTAAGCCACGACAACTCCTGACGCAGCCGAGCGCGTGTATCGTCAACTTCAGTATTGCCCCATATGATCTCAGATACTTTGGCTCGTGAGTGGTTTTGTTCTCTGTTCAAAGAGAGATAGGCAAGCAGCTCTGCAGGTTTGTTTCGAGTGATAAGGAAAACTTCCCCTGTCGGCGATGTCATTACAACTTCGCCAAGGAGTTTTATTTGCCACTGACCTCGATTTTCTTTAGAGCTGTTCGACATGTCCAAAACGATCACCGATGACTTCGGAAATGTGTGAATATATGGTCTAGAGGAAGTTGCTTAGTGCCCAGCAGCCGGAATATCTCAGGGCGTAAGTCAGCAGTAGCATTGTTCAACTGTATTACGGCGAGTGACCATTTGTTGATGTGATTGTCACACCTGTTCCACCGAGAATCGAACTGTAGTTGCCGTTGGAGTTGTTATTACTTCCACCGCTAACAGAGGCGCTAAGTCCCCCAGTGTAGTTATTGTATCCCCCGCCAATTGTGGAGTACTCGTTGTAAGTTAAGTTGTATTGACCACCAAGAACACTTGTGAGCGTACCGTTCGCCGCGTTTCCGTAGCCGCCTAATACCGTGCCGTAGCCGCCAACTGCGGAATTATCCTGGCCAAAAACAACGCCGCCAAAACTCGTGTAATTGTTCTTTGCTCCAACGATCAGGTTATGGCTGCCAATGCGAGTATCTCCGCCAGAATTGCCAGTTTCGTTGTATCCGATGATTAGGTTACCAAGTCCGCTCAGGGTCCCGCCATCGTTGGTATGCCCGGATCCGCTTTGTACCCAGACGTTGCAGCCTGAAATAAACGTGGCCCAATAGCCGTTCGCATCTTTTCCCGCTGTTATGAATTGTGTTGCAAACTGGAGCGCAGTGATATTCGTGTTGGCAGTTGAACTGAAGGCTTGCAGCTCGGCGATCGCGCCGCCATCGTTAGTCAACGTGGTATTGATGGTGCTTAGTGATGAATTAATCGCGCCAATGGAAGTGTTGATGCCAGTTAAGGATGAGTTGATCGTGGCGATTGATGTCGTGTTGGCATCCAGAGGAACCACGCCATATGAAGCGGTAGCATGGTTGCCATTGCCGCCGATGACGATCGAATTGGTACCTGATGCGATGTTACTCGCTCCCCCGGTAACGGCAGAGGACGCCGCATTTGCCTGATTGCCGTAGCCGCCGGTTACTGAACTGGCAGATCCCAACGCTGTATTGTTCTCGCCGCCGCCGACATAGGTCGAGCTGCCCGATGCAACGTTGGCATATCCTCCGCTAATCGCGGAAGAACCGCCGCTTGCCACGTTTGAATTTCCACCCGTTATGGATGCGCCAGGTCCGCTTGCAGTATTCTGACCTCCACCGCCTACATAAGTAGAGTTGGCGGAGGCTACGTTCTGGTATCCGCCCCCGATATTGGAATATGCTCCGCTCGCCTTGTTTCCAAAACCGCCCTCGACACAGGCGAACGTATTCGAGATCGTGTTATCGCTGCCAGCAACAATGCCGGCCCAGCTTGAAAAGGAGTTCTGTGAACCAAGTATCAAATTGTGGCTCCCAGTTCGTGTGTCACTATTGGTGTTTCCAGTCTCGTTGTATCCAATTGTCAAATTACCAAGGCCATTCGATGTCGCGGTGCTGCCCGCACCGTTATTGATAATGAGATTAGCGCCCGAGATTGTCATGGTTGTTCCCGTCGTTGACAGGAACTGCAGTGTATTCTGGATGGCAGTAATCTGGGCTTGCAACTGGGTTGGTGTTTGAGATGTGGCGGGTATCCGAGAAAACAGGACTGCGCCGATGACAGTGGCCACAAGCAGAAAGTAGGATAACGATTGTTGACGATGCTCTGAGCGCTCAAGGCGTGCATCTGCTTCTCGCGCACGAATCTCGGATTGTTCCATTCGGCATACCAGCTCGCGGATCTCCGGAAATTGATCAATCATGGCTGAGCACTCTCCTCTGGTGTGGTTCCACTTGGCATCGGTACAATTTACGCAACGGGAAGTTCGGATGGTGCAGGAATTCGAGGTACCTTGAAAGTAATCCTGCAGATAACACTAATGGCAACCATGACAAAACCTCTATACAGAGCAGATCAGAGGATCAGAACGTGACTTCACCACTTCCCATACTCAACATTATCATGATCTATTCGCGAGACATGCAGCGCATCGCTGCGTTCTACGAGAGGTACTTCGGCTTTGTCACTACGCGCGAGATCGTTAATGGTCTGATTGAGTTGACGCCGCCATCAGGTGGCGCGATCATCTTGATCCATCAGGCAGCGAAGGGTATTAAGCTCGGACAGGTTGGCGTCAAGCTTGTGTTTTCGGTCGAGGACGTTGAAGCTTTTAAGGTTGCCTCAGCGGAGGCAGGACTGGAGTTTGGCGCCACACACCCGGCAAATGGCTACTGTTACGCAAATGCAAAAGACCCTGATGGCAATTCAGTGAGCATCTCGAGCCGGATATATCGAACACAAGGCTGACTGAATATCCTGCATCCGGTCTAATGAACCTGATTCCAAACGATCACAAAATCATGATCATCAGTGCGCTATTCAAACTGATACTCTCGCTCCGTTGCGTTACGGAATACTTCCATATTGCCCATCGACTGCAGGATTTCCTGATTGCCGCGATTAAGACAGTCCCTAATACAAGGCTATTCAGGAGTGGATTGTGACTACAAGACGAGATTTCATTAAGGCAGGGATCGGAGCGGCTGCCAGCACTGCCCTCCCAGTACCGGGTCTGCAAGCTCAGTCGGCAGGGGAAGGTGAGCGGAAGAAGCTTGCGGTACTGCTTACCACCTACTTCGCCGGCAGCCATGGAGAGTGCTACTGCACAAAGCTTGTCGAAGGCAAACAGTTCGACGATCATTACGAAGCGCCACTGTGTGATGTGGTCGCTATCCATCTCATGGAGGTCGATAAGAACGATGTCGGCGTAGCGCTTGCAAAACGTCACGGCATCCCGATGTATCCAACGATTGCTCAGGCCCTTTGCCGCGGCGGTGATACGCTTGCCGTAGACGGCGTTGTGATCATAGGAGAGCATGGAACCTACCCTCTAAACGTTAAGGGCCAGCAGCTCTATCCACGTCGCGAGATGTTCGATCAGGTTGTCAATGTCTTCCGCCAGAGTGGTCGCGTCGTTCCCTGCTTTAACGACAAACATATGAGCTGGAACTGGACCTGGGCGAAGTACATGTGGCGGACCATTAACCAGATGCATATCCCCTGGATGGCTGGCAGTAGTTTGCCGTTCGCGAAGTTTGAGCCTCTCGCGTCGTTACCCCATGGCGAGAGACTCGACCATATCGTTGCAGTGGGATACGGCGGGCTCGAGTCGTATGGCTTCCACTCACTCGAGACCGGTCAGCGCATTGCGGAATGTCGCGCCGGCGGCGAGAGTGGCGTTCGATCGGTGCAGGTTCTCTCCGGCGCTGAGGTCTGGAAGGCGCACGAGGCTGGAGTATGGCCGCGCGATATCGCAGAAGCAGCGCTACTAGCGTGCAAACAGACGAAAGGCAAGCCACAGGACTACACAAATGAGGTGTTCGCCTTCGACATTACGTATCGAGACGGGCAGCGCATGACGGTTTTGATGCCCAATGGGTATTGTCAGGAGTTTGCATTCGGATATCGTGTCAAGAACGAAAAGCAGATCGTGTCAGCATCCTATATTCTGGACCCATTACCGAGACTCAAGCATTTTTCTGCAACCGTGCGATCTCTCGAGGAGATGTACATAAGCGGCAAGCCCACCTCACATACGGGCGAGCGCACTTACCTTACTACAGGATTACTCGCGTATGGTGTCGATAGTCACTACAAAGGCGGAGTGAAGATTAACACTCCAGATCTGAACTTTGCGTATCAGCCCCTGCCAACTCCCGATCATTGGAAAGAGGTAATGCGATAGTAAAGGATGAGCCGGCTTTCAAGATAAATCGCCGACGCCGTTCACTTACGGCGACGCTCTCGTTCCCGTTGGCGATCCTGATTGGAGCAATCTGTATTTCCCATGTGCTGCACCCCGATCTGCTTGCAAAGGCCAAATTCGTTGCCAGTACCGCGCGAATGCATGAAGGAAGGAGGTTCAATGAGGACATCGGAATTCAGTGGCTCAGCCGCAGCGATATCTTATTCTGTACCTTTGAGCCAGGAACACCGTCCAAGCGCATCGTGTCCACGAGAAACGTTGTTACCGGTTTAGAAAAAGTGCGGATGGGTCTGACCGAATCGGTAAACTCCGAAGACTGGGAGACCGTGGACTATCAATCTGTTTCTCCAGATGGGAAATGGTTTGTCCGATCCGGTCGATGGAACAACTGCGTGCTCACATCGATTGATTGTGCCCACAGACACACCTATCCCTCCCTTGCGACCGAATGCTACCGGAACATTTACTGGCTATCTGACAGCAGGCACTGGCTCGAAGCCTATGTTGTCAACTGGGAGTGTAAGAAACTGATACTTCACGATGTATTGAAACCAGGTGTTTCAACTTCATTACCCATCGCAAACCATCCGCTCCTATTTGGCCATCTGCGGGCTGTGCCGGCATTAAGCATGGCAATATCAATTAAGACGCCTGAAGAAGAGGATAATCCGCAATCTGCTGGCATTCTAACCATTACGCGATTTGATCTTGTACACCCGGATACCGGCAGGAAGACATCGATTATTCCAGTTCCGGGCGGCGCTGAAGGCTGCACTGCCTGTGTCGCCCCCGACGGAAAACGAATCGCATGGTGCACGGTTACTCCATCTGCCGACCCTATCCGAATGCTGCTGCATAGGTTCAAGAATTCAATCGATGCGCACGTCTATGCCCGGTATATTGTATATGTTAGCGCGATTGATGGAAGTGAAATGCGTGAGATCGGTGAAATTTCGGAACGTGATCCAGATCGTCGCATCGAAATAGGTTGGCTACCGACCAGTAATTCACTCACGGTTGAATATAGCAATTCCCTTTATGTTGTCGAACTCAAATGAGCTCTGACATTAACTCAAACATATTTCTGGACTCCCTAATTATCATTTCACTCACTCCTGGTCAGTTGTTTTAGGAGATGACAATTGCCTGACTTCATAATGGCTCACGATCTTGGTACAACGGGAGATAAAGCCACTCTCTTTGATTCATTTGGGCACGTTATTGCAACGGCGTTCGCGCCTTATCCAACGAACTATCCAGAGCCTCTGCATGTCGAACAAGATCCTGAATCCTGGTGGAACGCAGTTTGCGGAACCACACGACGCCTGATGGACATGCATCCGGCGGCACAGACATCGTTAGCTGCCGTGAGCTTTTCCGCAATGATGAATGGCTGCCTGCTGCTGGATGGCAATGCAGCTATATTACGCCCGGCAATGATTCATGCCGACACGCGCAGCATTGCGCAATGTGAACGTATTGCAAGTGAATTTGGAATGGAACGTGCTTATGAAGTAACAGGCAATCGCATCGCTCCCTATTTCACATTGGGAAAGCTCGCATGGTTGGCGGAGTGCGAGCCTGACGTAGTAGCGCATGCACGTTATTGTGTTCAAGCAAAGGACTTCATTGCCGGGCGACTCACCGGAGTATGGGGATATACGGATCATTCCGATGCGTCGCTCATAGGATGTTACGACCTTACAAAGCTTGAGTATTGTGAAGAGTTGATCGACGCAGCAGGGTTTTCAAAGTCACTCCTGCCTGCGCCTTTAAAGTCAAGCACAGTAGTCGGCACAGTAACTTTTGAAGCGGCGCGGCAGACTGGCTTGCCTGCCGGCACGAGAGTAGTGATTGGCGCCGGCGATGGAGCGTGCGCAACGGCTGGTGCAGGAGCGGTAAATGTTGGTGATGCCTACCATTATCTGGGCGGTACCTCTTGGGTTGCGGCGCTTACACAAGGATACCGACCAGATCCAACCCAACGAGTCTCCTCGTTCTGCTCGGTGGAACCAGAACAATGCGTGCTCTACGGCACGGTGCAGTCTGCCGGGACGAGCGTCGATTGGATTACGAGCATTCTGTTTGACCTGGATACGTCAGGGTTTAAGGACCTTGAGGAGATCGCGTCGATTGCAAAGCCTGGATCTGATGGGCTCATCTATTTGCCGTATCTCGCCGGGGAGCGTTCACCAATCTGGGATGCGCGGGCTAAAGGGGTTTTGTTTGGATTGACTGCAGCACATGGCAGGGCTGAGATCGCAAGATGCGTTCTTGAGGGAGTGTCGTATGCTCTTAGCTCAAATTTGAAGGTGTTAACTGAGATGGGAGAGGCCGGAGGAACGCTGCGTGGACTTGGCGGAGGAATGCGCAGCAAACTCTGGAGATCAATACTGGCGTCCGTGTATAATCGGCCGATCGCATTGATGGAACGGTTGTTAGAAGCGACATCTTGCGGAGCCGCGATGGCGGCAGCAGTTGGAGTTGGTATCTGCGGAGATTACGAAGCGGCAGCGAAGCTGTTCACACCAGCAGGCGAGACCGTTGAACCCGACCCAGCTGCCGTAGAAGTTTATTCAGTCGCACAAGAACGATTTGCGGCGTTATATCCGGCGCTCGCTTCACAATTCACGGGCTGACTTACTGTTCTCGAATTACCAAATTTCTGGATTACAAAATTGCGGTTGATGCGTAAGTTTCTCCGCATCTCGTTATGTGCATTAGTGGTGCAGTAATGCAAACAGGATATACGCGAGTACAAATCCGACACCGAGCCCGCTGATAGACGAGATTGTGATCGCACGCGTTAGAAGCATTCGAGTTGATAGCGGAAGTTTTGGAGCACGCACGCCGGTCGGCTTCAGTCGCACCATCGTAACAGGCACGGTGTACGACGTCCCCACAAGCGTCATGGTAACCTTTTGCCTGTCTGCATTATAATCGACCAGCTTGCCTGAGTACCAGATTCCGCTTCCAAGTTGGGCTTCATCCTGAAACTGCAATATCGCTCCAGGAACTAAGGCGAAGGGTCTAAGATCGTTGAGCGTAACCCGATGATGGCTGCCACCTACAAAACGAACCTGAGCAGTGTTGTCTTCATTTACTTCGATAATAGAAGCAGCGTAGTAGGCGCCATCTACCGATTTCGCAAAAACCTGGTCGCCCACTTTGTAAGAGATTGAGGGAAGTACATGCTGTTCCCGCAGCGCCTGCAGCATCGCATCCCGTGGAATTCCTATCTCCTCGGCAGCAGCGACATAAGATTCAAAAGATGCAGCGGGGCTAGCTGGCTGCCCGGGCTCAACCTTCTCCTCCGCAATCTGTGTTGCGCGAACTACTGCCTTGTTGACCTCTTCCTGAGTTAGCTCCAGCATGTGTTGTTATAGCTCCCTGCGAATTGCACTCGTGCTGCCACAGGTGCATAAAATAGTACGATTAGATATACCAGATACGACTCTACAGTGAATCAGTTTCATGATGGTATTGCGTGGTTGATTTTAGTATCTGACAGGTAAAACTACGCCCACGACGATGCGGCATGGTCAATCCTCATGTACCTGGACATCAATTCAGAAGCAAAATACAATTAGTATTAGATATGTGAATGTTAACGAGGTATACTCTGCTCGTGCTAATTAACTATGGTTAACAGAAATACTTAACCATATACAAAAATATTGAAGCTCTTCTGGTGGTGGAACACCAGAAGAGCATTTGCAAGAGCCGGATCCAGTAGGACCAACCCTGTGGCACAGGAATTCTACCTCATTCCGGCTTCTCATCATCGAGCCCGTAAAGGGCATTCTATACAGGAGGAGCCTTATGTATCCCCGCATCAATCGCGGTTTCACTCTCATTGAGTTACTTGTTGTTATTGCTATAGTAGCCATAATAGCTGCGATCGTGTTTCCAGTTTTCGCTCAGGCACGTGCAGCAGCGCGAAAAACAATGTGCATGAGCAACTTTAAACAGATCAGCATGGCGATGCTGATGTACAGCGGTGACTGGGACGAAAAGTTTGCTCGGACCCAAACATCCGACAATCCTGGCACTCCAGGTTACATCTCGTGGTGGTCCACAGCCTACTACGAGCAGGCGCTAAATGCCTACATTAAAGATGGAGTAGGAGGCCTGAACTCAAAAGGATCGCAAACTGATCGAAGCAACGTTTGGTGGGACCCGTCAGATCCAGACAAATCCGACGCCCCAATGTGGGGTTCCATTAGAAATAATGGACTAATCACAGGAACGACACGGACTCTTTCAGACCTCTCTGCACCGGCTCAGACGATATTTTTTACGCTACACGTCGAGCGCTGGAGAGACTACGAGTGCACGGCCCCATGGAGTCAAACAGCAGGTGCGAACTGCGAACCAAGCCCGCTACCTGTCAACAACCCGAACGATCCATTCTGGTTCAGCGATTACTTTGATATCTGTCTCAATCCCTGGAGCTACACGAGCAACCCAAGTGACACCTTTTACTGGAGAAACGGATTTGCCGCGCCACCATGCGAGAAGTTCCCATCGGATGTGAACTGTATTAACGAATACCGAAGCATCGATGGCCGTTACTGGAACTACCCGCCAGAACATCCTCGGTACTCCGGCGGACACCCATTTGCGTTCATGGATGGACACGTTAAGATACTTTCGTTTGATGCATCGTACGTATCTGCCACAAATAATATGTGGTCGACGAACCAGGACTCAAAGCCGGCGGGATATTAAGCGATGTGCAGATCGAACAAACTCGCTAGAACGGTCCGCTATGGTACGATATTCACCTTGATCACTGCAGGGCTCTTTGCACAAGGGTGCCAATTCACAAACGATGTTCCTCAACGCGCGGCGCCGAAAGGGATGCCTATAATCACGCCTGTGGGCCGAACCGTAGTGCCAGCGCAGCATCTCATCATTGAAGATCCGTTTGGTCGAGGTCGAGATGACATGAAAGATCTGGTTGACCTCAGCGTCTGCATCGACATCCCAATGGAGATAGCACTCGCGCGACGATTGTTAGAATCATTCGACCAGTGGAGTGGCACGCCGGACGAACGAATTGGCTGGGCGAAAAACTACCTCAACAGCTATCTTTTCGAATCGATGCGAGATGTCTATATCGCTATCAATGAGGGCGTTAAGTCCCAATGTGATCTCGTGTTGGATGGCTGCGTACCCGTTAACCAAAACGTCGAGCGAGTGCTGCATCAACTCACCTAACGTGTGGACTCGATCCCAGATATTTTCGATTCCCCATCCAAGCGCATACTCAATTGCCGCGCCGAGACCGGGCCTAAGCGCGACACTGCACTCGCCAATCTCGTATCTACGGGCATCTCCATGCGGAATGTACTGGTCGAATGTGGGCCATGTACCCGCTTCCTGACAGGATTCTGCCACCTTCAGCCGATCCATGATTGCATTAGATACATAAAGAATACCGGTGCCACGAGGGCCGCGAAGATATTTACGTCCCGGCGCGGAGAGCATGTGACATCCAATGGACTTTACATTAATGGGGATTTGGCCAATACTCTGGCTGGCATCGAGCAGGTAGAGGCAATTCCATTCACGCGCCACTTGTCCAATATCAGCAACTGGATTGACCAGGCCACCGTTAGTTGGCATGTGCGTTGCCACGATTAGCCGAACCCGCTCATCCATCATCGACCGGAGATGAGAAACCGATAGCTGCCCGGTCTCATCACAGGGTATCACCTCGATTGAGATGCCAGACCTCTGGGAAGCTTGAAGCAGCGTGAGGGAGCTATTTACGAACTCTGAACGCGATACGAGTATACGGTCTGAAGTGACGAGAGGAACGCTGTTGAATGCAGCGTTCCAAGAGCGTGTTGCGTTGTCCGTTATCGCAACTTCTGACGGATCACATCCTAGCAGACTTGAGGCTGATTGGAAGATACTCGAGACTGGCGCCTGCGCTGCCGCTTCATATGCTCCAAGCATTGCTTCATTCCGCAGGTGAGCAAAGACAGCATCCAATACGGAATCCGGCATCAGTGATGCCGCAGCGTTGTTTAGATGCATCACATGGTCACACCCGGGAGTCTCTCGCCTGGCGCGTTTCAAGTCAAACAGCATGGGTGCGGTTGCTGTATCATTGTTAAACAAATCTGCTCTGCTCCTATCAGCTTGACCACATACGCGCTACTCGGGCGCTAGAAGTAGTCCTGAAACTAACCCCTTTTTGTCTATCGTCATCGTAGCAGTGATGTTTGCCTTTTCGAACTCGATTTTATACCGAATTAATCATCCACCCCAAGCCGTATGGGTGCGACTTTCCACCAGTGAGAGAGACCGGCGTCCACATTAACGAGCGAGCCTGTTGTTTCAGCAGCTTATCTGTATAGAGCGCAGCATCCCACTTTCCAAGGTCACCTACATTGGTGATAATCGCGCCAGCTGAGAAAGGCCACGTCATACTGATTGATTCCGCATTACGATACGTACCATTTGTATAATCGGATCCTGACGCACGATTTGCGAGAACATCGTGAAGGTCGTTCATTTTGGAGGCATTCATGTTCAGCGGGTTGAAGATCCGGTCCGAAAGCAGTTCGGAATAGGACTTACCGGACGCTTTTTCCAGGATCACGCCGAGCAGGTAGTAACCCGTGTTGCTGTAAGACCAGTTTTCCCCAGGCTTAAAATCAAGAGGCGCCGTGGCAACCGACTTGATGACATCCTCATGTTTCGCAG
>CAIXIX010000415.1 GCA_903919615.1 uncultured Chthonomonas sp. | reverse complement strand
GTCCCCAGTCCCCAGTCCCCAGTCCCCAGTCCCCAGTCCCTCACATTGTGGTAACACTCGATCCTAGCCTGAACGTCTCCTGGTCAACAGCCATTACTAGCCGTACCAGTTATTCCGTGGGTTATAATCAACTACGAGGTTCATCGCGCACATCGCGTCAGAAAAGACAAAGGGGCGTCGATTAATTGCCTGAACACCTGAAAACAGCAGAGGATTGGTCGACGTACCTGATCCTGATGCAGGAGCTGGACGGTCGTTTGAGATCGACAAAATGGTTCAATCAGGAATGGACCATCGAATGTCGACATGTACCAGCAGGCAACCGAGTTATCTTTATACTTTCGAAAGACAAATGGTGCAATGGCGCGATTCATTTCAAGACGCGACTGACGAATACCGACCTTGCAAAGGGATGCGTCCGAGTTGGCCTCCATGTGGAAACCAATCAAATTGAGCATGGGATAAACAGAATAGTATTTGACAGGTTCTTTCTTGCGGAAAGTGGTGAATTGATCCAAAGCTGGCCCGGCTACATTGTAAAGCCGGCTCATCATCAGAAGCCGTTTCATACATGGATTGAGTTCACTACGGACACATTGGTCTCCGGGCTGGAAGAGGAATTCGAGAGGGTCCGATCACTTGACATCTCCATTGACAAGGCCATTGAGGCTTCCAGGAGAGGTAACGGATAACCGTACTGATTAATCCTGTTTGATTTGCCAATTGTTCTTGCCATGGCAATCTTCATCTCTGCAGTCGCCAGTATTGGCAAAGGCGATCTGTTTACACGTTATTCGGAAGTCTTTACAATCAGCCAATGCCAGAGCCTTCGAAATAGGCGGCATCTATCAGGTCGCCGCCTGGTTGTTCCGGATGCATGTGCTACAGCCCTGTTATGGGCAGAACATCCCACTACATGTAGCAAACAGAGTTAAGAGGATTGGCTGCGGGCTCGTCCAGGTGAGGCCGGTTCATCGGGCGCCGCTTCGTTTCCGGAGCGGTGCCTTTAACATGTGACACCATGACAAGGCCCCGTTCAGGCAACTCCGCGATCGGGCCTATATTCACGCTTCCGTTTTGCTCGAAATCAATTGAGAGACGCTGATCGGCAAGAAGTGCGTGTAGGTCGGACACTGTCCCGCGAATTGTCATACTGTGCGCTCCAGTATTCCTCCAAGCGCAACCACGGCGTTATAACCTATGCGAAGAGTATAAACTGCGGCATCTGCGTGTCTGGCGTGCAGGCGCAGCGCTGCGTCCAGGTCTCCGAAAGAGTCCGAACCGATCTCGTAATCACCCGTCTCGACATCTATGGACAGCAACTTTCCGATGTTGCCAGCCTCGACCTTGGCGCGAATTTCGTTCTCGTAGATCGCCTCGCCACGTCGAGAGATCTCCTCACTCGATAGTCTTGAATGCGGCATTTCCATGCTCCTGTACAAGATGACCCGAACATATCATGCTGATATTATACGGCCGAAGCCACACCTTGCGGCAACTTTTCCCTGATCACAATTACCTATTACCTCGCCTCGTGGTAGCACTCGATGTACTGTACAATTAGAGCAGTCGAGATTCGTGCTCAATCGGGTCTGCAGGGTAGGTAGAAATCGTGTTTTTGCGGGCGCTGCGTCATTTCTGGGCCGGCGCCTTTTTCTTCGTTCCGGCTGCCTGACCTGTCGCTAACTGTGATTAACACCAACCAAATCAACATGGGGATAACCGAGAATCTTCGCGTCCATCGTCATCAAGTTCATGCCATGAACTCTCGCTGTCGCTACAATCATCTGATCTGCGGGGTCCTTGTGGAATTCGCCCGGAAGCTGCGTTGAATCTATTAATATCTCTGTCGTCAACGGTAGTAAGCTCACACCTGGATACGTCTCTGCTGCCTTGAGCCAGTCCGCAACAGGAACGCTAAGCATCAGTCTGCCATGCTCAACCAGCTTGGCTACTTCCCACACGGAAATGATACTGACATATATCCCCGATGATTGCTCCCGCGCAATTGCTGTAAGATGCTTATCCGTCAGCCGCGGATCGCCAGCTACCCACCACACCCAAATGTGCGTGTCAATTAGCACTCGACCCTGGCCTCCCAGTCGTCGTTAGGAGTGGCTGAGTCGAACGGATTGTCGTAGCTTAAAACGGTACCCTGGAGATCAAGTATCGGAACCATGCCATTCGTAGCGGTTTTCGAGATTGTTAGCGATACATGCTCTCCGGGGCTCAAAGGCAGCTGGCGATCCAGAATAAGGTCGCCATGCATGCCGACAGTAGCACCGGCAACGAGCGTCGAAGTTCCGGCTTGTTCAGGTGTTAACATTACAGGTCCTCCCGCATATTGTTCATCTATCCAGATTTTACCCTACGCATGGATCAGGACCTCCGTTCGCGCTATTTCGGACTACTATAGCACTCGATTTACTGTACAATTAGCGCGGTCGAGATTCGTGCTCAGGCAGGCGGGTAAGGCCGCGTAAGACCTAGAGCTTTTCAGGCGCTACTTCGATTGTGGAGCGGCGCCTGTATATTCAGTCAATCACGTCCGGCCGAGATAACGGCGCCGCCCTCTTCGCGCGTAGCACCGGTGGCGAACAGCGCTCTTATCAGGAGATCTGTAGAGACGCTCGGGTCACCGGCTTCGATCTTGGCAATGCGTGACTGGCTAGACGTGAGTCGTTCAGCGAGACGGACCTGCGAAATGTGGCGCTGCTTGCGCCTGCTTCGTATGGCCGCACTCAACGCCAGATGCATTTCGACAATCGCATCCTCTTCATCGGTTAGCCCCAGGAACTCCTGTGCTGTTCCGATCTTAAATCCGAGAGCCTCCAGGCGGGTCAGCTTGATTTCGTCCAATATTGCTTCCGTTACCTCACCGTCAAGCGATGGTCTCTAGACCTTTCTTACTCACAATCGTCAGCAGCTTTAGCGACGGGCCGGATGGGTGCTTTTCCCCTCGTTCCCACTGGCTAACCACGCCAGGCGAAACATTCAGGTAGGCCGCAAACACGCGCTGGCTAACACGAGCATTTTCGCGTATGGATTTGACCTCTTCGGCAGAAAGCTGCGCAACAGGTGTAAGACAAAGCTTATCGAATTCCCGCATGGAT
>CAIXIX010000414.1 GCA_903919615.1 uncultured Chthonomonas sp. | reverse complement strand
CAAAAGCACAAACAGAACGCCAAATTCAACCGCACACGCGACGCGTGGGCACCTAGACGACGGCAATACCGACAAAGGTATCCCGTCAACTACACTGCTAGATTTAATCTAGGACAGGCTCCTAGACAAACGGAATCAGGTGATCTCGACTCAGAAGATCTACCGCGCGCCAGTGCGGTCTAATATCGCCAGAACCTCTGCCGCAGCGGGATATACAGTAACCGTAGAGTACATCAACGGCATGACAACTAAGATAACGGCGCCGTTGTAGACAGAAGTGGTAGTTTGGTAATCCGGTAAACTGGTAATTGGCGTTATCGCCTCATCAATGCCTCTATCTTCTCTTCCAGTGACCTGTCCTCGATGGACAGGTCATTGTAGCGGACAATTCCAGCGGCGTCGAGGATGGCAACGTGGGGTATCGATCGAATCCCGAAGTCGGGATTGAAACAGTCCTGCCGGGTGCATGCCAGTGTCCATGTCATATCCATACCCTGCGCCCATTGTGGGAGCAGTTCAAGCTCCCGAGCTTCCGATAGATTGCCGACCGCCTTTAGATGTTTTGCGTATGGAAATGACATGCGTCCCTGAAGGCTCGTGATGCCAAGAAAAACGACCCGTTCGTTCTTATACCTCTCCTGAAGCTGCCGCATCCGCGGAAAGCCGCCGATGCAGGGAACGCACCAGGTGGCCCAGTAGTCCATTACTACCACCTTGCCTTTAAATGCCGAGAAGTCCACCACGTTCGGCGCCGCAGCAGGACCTGTTATCCAGAGAAAATCGATGTGTGGGGCCGGATAGCCGATGAGTTTGCCCAATGCGGCGGCTCCATTGAGTTGATCTTTCTGATGCGCCAGATACTTTCGTTCGTTTGCAGCAAGCGATTGGTCTTCCAGAGCCACGTCATTTCAACATGAACCTACGGCGATTGAGAAATCTCCCACCTTTCGTCGGCGAAGGACGCCAATTCTCGCGAAGGACGCCAACTGTGTGTGAATATGCCGATGGCATCCTTCGGAGGTAGACGTGTAGCACAAATTAGCCGTCAGGTCTTTGAGGTCCTTGACGGCGTTGATGCCTGTGATGTTCAAGTCGCTGGATGGCCCTAAGCCAAAGTTTCGCTCGTCCCTCACGCGAGCACAGTTAAGCTGGATCGCCGATTGCTGCGACCGCCAGTCTGCACATCACCGCCGTCGAACGCACCATTTTGGAGCCCGCGTGTCCCCACGCGGTTCTCGAAGAATGCCAAGTTCATTAAGATTGCCAAGTGTGTGCGAGTGTACAGATGGCATTCTTCGGACGTATGCGCGTAGCACAAAGCAGACGTCAGCTCCTTGAGGTCTATGATGTCGGCATTGGCAGTAGCAAAGTGTGTAGCGCAACGATCGCATCGAGGGTGGCTGCATCATTACGAGTGCCAACTCTATTAAGACTGCCATCGTTGTGCGCACATGCAGATGGCATTGTTAGGCTCGAGTAGTACAAGTAAATTGTCAGCAGTGTTGGCATTGAATGCGTCTCGTTTCCAAAGCAGCCGATCAACACCATGTGCTAAGGACGCCAACATCTTGTGTGATGATATTTGGCGGAGTTAGTGGTCCATACTGAGGTCGATCATGCTTGCGGAGAAGTTTTGTTGCTAAGGACGCCAACATGTTGTGTGATGACGTTTGGCGGTGTTAGGCGCGAACAGTGCGGGCCAGCTACTGTAAGTTACATCGTCGCGTGAGCTTTGTCAGAGCCTATCGCAGCGCCCCTGCAGAGGTGTTGGCCGCTGTAAGCTGCGGGCGGAAAGGACGCTATTCGGTCGCATCAAGCGGCGACCTTAACACAGCCGTGAGCTTACGCAAATTGCCCCTCACTCTCTTAACGCTTGCCTCACCGCAAGCAGTACGCAGTCGGCCACTTCCCCAGTCTCCCGATTCACTCGTTCCTTGGATGAGATGTAGAAGTGTCGCCTTCCGATGCGTGCAATAAGCTGAAAGACCAATGCGATCGTGGGACCAAATTGTGTGCTAACGCTGGCACCCTCAATGCGTGCTATTTACCGGATTCACCTGCAGGTCCAGATTCGTTTGAACACTCTGAAGCTGAACTGTGGCTGCGCCTTCGCGCTCTTGGCTTATTGGATTTGGCCGTTTTCGCATTACCTTTCTTGATAAGCGCCAGGATGACTGGCAGCGTGAGCGTTCCAAAAATGTACTTCCAATTGTCATTCATAAACCTGCCAAGCGTATATCCGGGCGAGGCAACGACCGTTACATCCCGCTCATAGACCAGATAGGACTTTTCTTCCTGGCCATGATTTGGAATATTTAGAACGACACTTACGAGCAGACTCAGCTTGTGCTTGCCACTTCGGAGCGGTGTGACCTGCCATGCCCACGAAGTATATCCCGTCATTCCAACGGGTTGTTCGTCACTGCTGAGCTTGTCAATGCGAAATTCATCGGCTCCGCTTGTCAGCGTCGATTTCATATATGGCCCGACTTTTAGTTGGGCAACAACTGGTTTGCCGTCGCCTACCAGGTTTTTGGATATATCCGCTTTGAGGTCGGCTGTTATCCGGGCTTCGAGTGTCGTGCTCTCGCCGATCTTCATCTGTGGTGGCGGGTTAAACTCTACGCGGCCATCAACCAGGGTGTTCATTACATCGTCGACTGCACTGAATACTGTTTGATGGCTCAGTTGAGGCAGCGGTTGGATGACTGTCTGCGGAACGGCCGGTTTAGCTGTGAGCGGAACTGATGGTAGCTTGGTTGCTTCACTCATTGCTGGTACGGCGTCGTGCGCGAAGGAGTGATGATGCCGACCAGGTCCCGTCAAAACGGGTCGCTTTCCAGGTGTACTGCCAGATTCTGATGTGCCGCCCCCACCTGGTGCGCCCATCGCCGGCGCAGTGCCGCCACCCGTTGAGCCGTCCCCGCCCGCCGAACCGGTGTATCGGGCTCCCGTACCCGGTGCAGGCATTTCCGGCTTCTGCATGTCTGGCCCATTTTTCGGCGCGCTGTTTCGCTCTGGTGCCGACGCTGCTAGGTTCAATTTTGGATTATGGGCATTACAGGCGACTACGAGCGTGGTAACAATCACGCAGCCAACAATTGACAGACGAGATTTCAGCCACCTATTTGGGCTCAAATTAGGCATAACCATGCTCCATTTCGTTTTATGGTGGTTGGTAGCAGTACTCCTGGATCAATAATTTCATGGTTCCGCTCGAGTCAATTTACCGTAGAAACCCACTGGGAAATTGAGTTGCGGAGCGTCAACTGACAATCTTAATATTAGCAGCGATGGCGTTACAAATACCGTTACAAAAATCGCGAATTTGCGTGGAATCGTCAGTTTTTGCCCAGACTTGAAGTGGCAAGTCTACGCGAAAGCGAGCCATTACAGACAACCCGCGATATAGTGGATTGTTGGAGTGTTAGGTTAAGGATCCAGTGCCCTGCATAGGCCCCGATGCAGGTTTGATTTCGCTGCACCCTTGCAGATAACTCGAGCACGTCCTAAGGCTGTGATGGAGGAATGCGGCCAGATTTCTCAATCGTCTGAGGCTCATTTCGAAACGACGGGGCTGCGAGCTCAAATTATCGATTGGGAGTGGCGTGCGGATCGGACGCTCGTGGACGCAGCGGCTACGCAACTACCTATTCGGGCGGCGTCCTGGCGTATCGATGCGCAGCAAGCAGCGCTACTACCAATTCGGGGGGCGCAAGCTGGAACTGCCGCGCATTTAGAACGACGTATGCAGTGTCTTGTCGCCGTAGAGGGTTTGGATGTAGTTGATCTGGCCCTCGTGATAGACGCTGTTCCAGTAGGCAATGAGGCAGAGGTCCGCCATGGAGTAGGTTCCAAATGGTGTCGGCAGCATTTGTGGAAGTTCGTCGTCTCTCACATTCTTGATCGCGGCAATGAGCTCTGACGTGCTTGCCCTCAAACGCTCGATGAGCAGGTTTGTGTCATCCGGAGCCGATATGACGCAGGCTTCTGTCTCCGAGGTCACTCGCGTATAGACGCGATTGCGGAGTGAAGCTGCCCATTTGAGGTTGACCAAAGTGCACTCCACAAGGAGGTCCGCCACACTACGGCCGTTTTCCAGTGGCTGCCAGGTTCGCTTGTCTGGTGGTGTAGCCAACGCTGCCACGATGAGGTTTTCTGTGCCGCGTTCTGTACGCCCGGCGGCGAGGGCTTGGATGGTCATCGACATGGGAATTGGTAAATGGTTAATTCGGTAAGCCGCTTCGGTGCGATGATTGCACCTTCGCGTCGTGGTGTGAGTGATTCTTCTCGCATCAATCGCAGATGCCGTAGTAGGTGCCGTAGGAGTTGCCATCTGTGCCCGCGTTGGGGTCCGGGTCGCCGCTCTTGCCACCGCTGGCGCACACCACCTGCTGATCGAACGCTCCCGAGCTAACTACGAATTTGGAATGCCCATCGGCATAGACAATCCCACCTCCACGGCTGTGCCACTGTTTGAAATAGCTTGGCAGGTAGCCGTAGTTCGCATTGGTTCCGAACCATGGCATCATCTCGTCACGCATCATACGAGTCTCGCTAGGGTAGGCGAAGCTGGAATCTGTAATCGCTGTTGTTGTGGTGTAAAGGTAGTTGTTCTGGGACGATTCGTTAGCAATTACCGAGAAGCTTCCAACATCAAACCTATAGCTAGAACCGTAGCAGGCCTGATAGCTGTTTCTGCCGGGGCAGCCATAAGTCGGATCGCTAATCGATGGGCCACCAAGATCGTCCGGACACTTGAAAAGATCTTTATTCTTTGTGTATGGCATGATGAGTAGCTCATCGCCTTTATGTGCTGGATCGCCCGACCATGCGCGAGCTCCAGTAACCGGATCCTGCGTGTTGTACGCGTAGAAGATAGGGTAGTTTTCATCGTAATCCTGCACGTACATCTGCACACCAAGGCCAATCTGTCGCACGTTGGAGGTGCAGACCGTCTGCCTCGCGCTCTCCCTTGCTTGTGCAAATACGGGGAACAGGATCGCAGCAAGAATGGCGATTATTGCGATGACAACGAGGAGTTCGATAAGGGTGAAGGCGCTCGTATTGCGAGCGCGAAAGGTTGATTGATGCATCCATCTCTCCTGTTGGAAGGCCGGAGATAGAAAACGCCGCCTTCCAGGGATGTGGAAGCGGCGATGATCAGGACTAACGAGGTTGGTTCTGAGTACCGAATGCCGCTTTCCTACGCCGGTATAATCCGGATCAGGTACCAGGGTCGGCACGAAGCCCTCTCAGCCATAAAATGGCTCCCCTAGCGGTGCGCGCCTTTCGGGCGTGCAGACACAGTGTACTACGAATTGGTGGAAATCGCAACCACGGTCGTTACGACACCCTAAATACACCCTTGAACTGGGGAGTATGGTGCGGAAAGACGCTGCTCGTATCGTGACAGTTCAGGCGCCTTGAGAGGAGTTCGGCGAGTACGTCGCGGTAGTCCGTTGTCACGCGCAGATCACCGTGATCCTCGAGCTTGTCTTCACTTAAACCCGGCCAGGCTGTGTAAACTCTGCCGCCATTAACTCCGCCTCCAATTGCAAACATACAACTTCCACGGCCATGGTCTGTCCCCAAACTGGTGTTCTCGTAGGCCCTTCGGCCGAACTCAGTCATCACTAGCACAGTAACGCGATTCAGAGCTGGCCCAAGATCGGAGGCGAACGCGGCAACTGAAAGCCCGAGTTCAGAAAGTCGTGTCGCCTGGAATCCGGTTTCGCGGCCCTGAGTGATGTGTGTGTCCCACCCTCCAAGATCCAGGCACGCAACCTGCAAGCCAACATTGCTCTTGATAAGGCACGCTGCCTGGCGCATGCCTGAACCAAGCTCGTTCGCAGGGTAGTGGACGCCAGGAGTCGGGCGATAGTGGGCGGGATCTACGGCACGAACCGCATCAATGGCCTTGAGTGTTTCTCTGCCAGAGCTCTGAAGCATGCCCGCCGTCGGGTCGTTATAGAGCGCCTGCAGGGATGCCGCCATAGCCATGGCACGAGGGGAATCGGGCAGCGAAACCGGCTTGCCGTCTTTCTGTATATAGGTGGTGAGCCTGTAGTCGGAGAGATTCTGCAACGCGGTGGCATTGGTGGCGCCGCGCAGAGACTCTGGCATCGTCTCGGTAATCGCGACCGCTCTCAGCGGAGATTCGATCTCACTCTGGGTGGCCTGCAGTCCCCGAGCGAGCCAACCGCTAGAAGCGCCCGTATTTCCGCCGAGACCGCGCTCCATAACCGCCATCGCTTCAAAGTGCGAGCGCGTCTGATCACCGGAGCCTACGGCATGAACAACGGCAAACTTACCGTCGTGAAAGAGAGGCAGCAGCGGTGAGAGCGCAGGATGAAGGCCGAAATGGCCGTCTAGATCCAGAGCTCTTGAAGAGAGGCTTGCGCCAGGTTCTTTAGGTCGCCGTAAAGCAAGTGCAGGTCTGAGGCGATAATAGTCGTCTTCGAAGTAGGGTGGAACAATATTCAGCCCGTCGGCGCCTCCACGCAAGAAGATGACGACAAGCGCATTTTGCTCTTCTTTTGGTGCGTTGGTGGTTGCAGCGAGTGCGATCGACGTGAGCGCGCTGTGCGAAGCCTGTCCGTATGCCGCGCCGGCAGCCGCAGCCAACGTTGCGCCAGTTAGAATTTGGCGGCGAGTTAGGGTAGGTATTAGGCGTTTGGTTTTAGGTGTTTCGACGGACATATTGCCTCGTAGATCAATGCATAAGTAGCAGGTCTTTGGTCTTTGGTTTCTGGTGTTAGCCCGGACAAATGCGCACCTGCAGGTTGGGGGTGATGCAGTAATACATGTTATGCTGGCTTCCATTGGAAGGATGGGGAGGCGATAAGCAGCGCAGTCGCCTCTTGTAAAATCGTGTTATCCGGAATGCCGCGAGTTTGTGCGTGTTTCCAGTGTTCCGATACCAGACTAGATGCACGTGCGCCTTCGACATCAGACGAATGAAGACCAAGTACGACCGAGACAAGGGCCTCAACCTTCTTTTCGGTGCTCGCGCTGCCGTCTAGCGCCTGAACAGGGGCGTTTAGGTCGACGCGCGTGCCATCGATAGCGTTGCTGGCAAGTGCAAGCGCGAAGTTCCACCTCGGCAGCATCGATGAGCTCCATGCTGTTGGCTTTTCTGGGAAACCATCGGGCATCGGCCATTGATAGAGTGGTTGACCCATTGCCGCGAGATGTTTCTGGAGTTCCTCTGCTCCATCGGTATCTGCGGCAAGCGAACGCAGAGCCGTGATGACAAGATCTAACGGCCGTTTGAGGATCGGCTTAACGCATTGTGGGTCCATTAAACCATCAAGCAGTATCGGGCGCAGAGTCGCTCTCATGTCTCCGTGGGATGCGAGATAGGCATTGGCGCTTCGTTCATGGATGTGATCTGGAATACAGCCAAGAATCCGCATGCAGAGCTTTCGCGTAATGAAACGTGCTGTGGCGGGATGGTGAGCCACGGCTTGCAGGATGGTCTCTGCATCCTCTTTGCCTCCGCCCGCTTTGATCGACAGGTTCAGGAAGGGAATGTACTTTGCACTGCGATCATGCAGTGCAGGGTCGAATTCATACTGGCCGCGCTGGAATCCGGTCTTGATGGTCCAGCCAGTGAAGCACCGGGCCACCTCCTGAATGTCCTTCAGCGTATATCCACTATTTACTCCGAGCGTGTGCAGCTCGAGGAGCTCTCGAGCATAGTTTTCATTGGCGACACCACGTTTGTTCTGCTGATTATCCAGGTAGTTCAGCATCGCGGGGCTGTGAGCCGACGCTAGCAGCATATCTGGGAAGTTCCAGATGTTTGGCCGGATGACGGTCTCGGTGTCCACCGGTACGAGAGCCTGACCATCGCTCTTGAGAGCGTAGATGTTGAGATGGTTCGTCCAGAAATCTGCCAGTGTCTCGCGCAGCTGTCGCCTACTGTAGACAGCTCGTAGTATCGCTGCTTGCTGCGTCTCTCTCAGGAGCTGTTCATACTCCATCGAGTACATCGCATCGGGAGCATCCTTTTGGGTCTGCTGTGTATCGAGAGCGTTCACTCGCCAATCGACGGCGGGATCGTCGGGATAGTTTTTGTCTGCCCCAAGCTGTTCTTCGATATAACCGGCTGGCGAGATCGAAGCGATGTGCTGAAGATCGCCCGGACGTGGGCCCCAGGCTACTCTGTTGGCAACACGAAGCACACCGCTCTCAAGCTGACTGGAACTCGGTAAAGGTGAGTAAGTTGGCGCGTTTGGCCCCGTAACACGCGACACCTGTTTTTGGACGTCTGAGCAGCCCTGCGCAGCAAAGGCTGCGCCTGCTGCAGCGACACTGAGGCGAGCGAATATTTGGCGACGTGTGCCGGATAGTTCGCTGGTTACGGACTTTTCAGTAGATTGTGTTACTGGCGGCTTCATGGTCTTGCCTTTGGTTGCCTATCTATATTGCAGAAGGCGGTTCCGGCGCAGCGTTTGCGATTATGGATGGTGAATTTCGCAGTATCCCTCGAACTCCGGCTCCCATTGCAAGAACAAGCGAGATGGGAAGAAAAACAAACCAACCGATAAATGGAAAGCCCAGCGCCAGGCTGTAGATAACGCTGCCGCGGACAAGCGTTCCGAAGTCGGATCTGGCTTCGGCCATCTCCGAGATCCTGCGGCCCATGAGCGTTGCCAGGCCTGCCGCTCCTATCGCAATAGCAGCGCCGACACCGCTTAGCGCAAGGAAACCCAGCAGCTTTGCGCCGCCAGACGGGCTGCGTAGAAGACCTAAAGAAATCGCTCCAGGAATGAGCATCAGCAAACCCGTAAAGAAGCTCTTTAGCGGGGTTTCAGAAAGGGAGATTTCGGACCTAGATGCGTGCTTCGGAAGCAGCAGCGCTATAGCAATAATGAGGCCAGCCCATGTTGCTATCAAGAAAGCGATCAAGCCGAACGTACCTTGTACCTGCGCGAGTGTCATTGCAAAAGCCTTTCTTATCGTGCAGACACGGGCGCACAGAGGGCTGCGAATCGCCGCACGATACATCTCCACCTGAGTCGACTACTTCGTGGATCGCACTCACGTTTCGTGCGGGCAGAGCTTTCTCCTCGCGTTGTGAAGTGTTTCACACTAATGACACGGGTGTCAGGTATTCGGTCTCAGGTATATGGACTCAACGGCACAAAACCTGTGTACGGCGCAGATCTCTGACACTAACGGAGGAGGATGCCGAGCAGGGCGGAGCCGACGATGACGGCGTACAGCGGTACCCGGCCGGAAATGGCCAGTACCATTGAGGCTGCGAGGATGCTGATAGTGCGAGGGCCAAATCCAGATGTGTGAAGCAAGCCTGGGATGATCACTATGAACGTTCCAGCAACTGCCAGGCTCATGCCTCGTACAAATCCTGTAACTGCAGGTTGATCCTTGATTTTCTGGTAAGCGCGATCAATGAGAAGAACAATGAATGGTGGAACGATTGCCGCGATTGCCCCGATCGTGGCTCCCAAGGCGCCGTTCGTGATATATCCAAGCGAAACGACCCAGAGCCCATTCGGGCCCGGGGATATCTGACCAATCGTGAGCGATTCGGCAAACTGCCTCTCAGTTGCCCATTTTCTCGCAATAAGGTCGCGATGCAGACTTGGCAGATTGCCCATGCCGCCCGTTGAAAAGAGCGAAGCCTTGAGGAATATCCAGAGATAGTGTAAGGGATTCACAGGGGCTCCTCATCTAGGTGTGCACGGCTCTGGCGTCGCGATGTGACGACAGAGTAGACGCCGGAGGAGAAGGCGGAAGCAAGAAGAATCGTGAAGATCGGCGCAATATTTCTCGCGGCTGCACAGGCGCTTCCGACAACAATCAACAGGTAAACAAGCAGGTCTAAAGTTGGTCGATTGTCTCTAACTGCGGATCGCAACAGCGGCATTATAGTCTGAACCGATGTTACTATCCCGAGACCAACAATAGCGGGAATAGCGCCGCGAATGGCGGCTTCCGTGATGGGTAGATGCTGGACTTTTGTATAAACTGCCGTTATTAGCGCGGTTAGCAGCACGGTTGGCAAAAGCAGACCAATTAGCGCCGCGACCATGCCCCGGTTCCCGAAACTCCGTTTGCCCAGCAGGATCGTTAGCGCGATCAGGTTGATGCCGGGCGCAACCTGAACCATCGCCCAGATCTCTAAGAACTCTTCCTCAGTTACCCACTGGAATTTGCGAATTGCAGCTTCACGGATGAGAGCAAAAGTCGAAATCCCTCCGCCGAACGATTGGAGCCCAATTTTAAGCCACACCGTGAAGAAATATGTTAGATCGATTCGGCTCGCGGTACCCGTTGAATCCATGCGCTCAAACCAGCCGCTTTTTCATTAGCCGATGTTCGATTCCCGCGTCCAGAAACACTGGGCCTTCAGCCGTATAGCCAAGCCGTTCGTAAAATGGGATGGCATGCACCTGTGCTTCAAGAGCTGCCTCCACGAAGCTAACTGCTGCAGCATGGCTTTCAACAGCGCGCATCAAATCGAACCCTATACCCTGATTCCGGTAAGGCTTAAGCACGGCAACGCGTCCTATCTTGGCGAGCCCGTTGCCTTTGTCCAGAAGCCGCGCCGTAGCTATAATGCTCTGGTCGGTATCGGCGCCAGTCAGCCGCGCATAAAAGTGCGTCGCAGCGATATCGTAGGCATCGAGCTCCTCTTCCGGCGGAACTGCCTGTTCTTCGACAAACACGACCATACGCACCGAAAAGATTGCGTCTCTGTCTGCGGCGTTATGAACTACGCCGTATTCGATTTCAGCCGTCATCAATCACATTCTCCGATAAACTAGACTGGATGATTCGTCTACTTCATTTGCCAGATACCAGCCAGTCAAAACAGCCCTTGATTTGATCGTACATCTCTTGTGGGGTTTGGTTGGTGAGGTAGCCTGAGGAGGGCTCCAGCTTTACAATTGCGCCCTTTTGAGTTAATAGCGTTTTTGCCGCCTCGGCAGCCCAGAAGGGATGAAGCTTGTCGTCCTTCGCATTCTGAATATAGAATCGACGCGTTGAGCTCCGGTCAACGGGCGGCAAAGCTGCCGACTTGAACGAACCACTGAGGATATAGAATCCTTTAAATACAGATTTCTCTGCAAGCGCGGCAGCATAAGTTGCTGCGGCGCCGTTTCCAGCTCCATGGAGGAAGACCCGCTCACTGTTTATCTGATCGGGATAGGTTGTGAAAACATCCCTAACGACGCTATCGACGAGCGACTCGGTACTGAAGGTAGCACCTTTGAACTGTTTCATGTCGGTTTCAGTAACCCACACGACATGCTGACTATCGGTCCACTTAGGAGCGTTAACCACCGCAATCAGGTAATTTCGCCCGAGTGCTTTTACGGCGACGTCTTGCCAGAAAGCCGCTGCGGATGCAGCGTCACCATCTGTTGTGAGGACGACAATTAAGCCTGCGCGATCCTTTTGGCCTGCAGGGTCAGCAAGGTTTAGAACAGTAACTGAGCTGGTTAGCCGGATTGTTGGCTGCTCCTGAATACCCCCAAGACGTGGGGTAACTTCTCTAGGATCGATGAGCCAGTAGGCGCGTTTCGCGTCGCCGGCGATCTGCTTAAGCGAAGGCATTGCAGGGACGCGACCTGGTTGTGCCGGGTTGACTCTTGCACGAACGGCAACATTGGGCAGAATGGGCGATTGCATATCGGCTGGGAACCGCTTGTAGTTGTGCTCCCACCAAGTGCGCCACCACTTGCCATCGCGGACAAAGGAGTTATTTACACCGGTGAGGGTCGTTAACATGTTGCCGACGATTCGGTTCCCCTCCTGAGTGCCATCTGAGATCATAATCGAAATCAGTGGTGGGACGATGTGGGGATCTCCCAACTGTGCAAGCGACTGCCCGATAATCTCCACAGCGTTGTCTGGGTACTCGTCCTTCATCATCTTTAAGAGAACAGGCTCGGCCCAGAAATTATCAGGGATACCCAGCGTCGTCAACGCCTGGTATCGAACTGAGCTCTCCACCTTTGCATCTGCAAGAGGAAGAATTACTCGTCTCATAAATGCCTCGGACGGGCGGAGGATTCGGATGACCTGGAAAGCGCTCCACATGAGATTATTAAGCTGCTTAATTCTAGGCGTTAGAGCGTCTGGAAGATTTGCATCGAGGGCTGCCTGTCGGCGTAGTTTAGAAGTGCGAGAATTGCCCGTAAAATTAGATCTCACCAGGATCTGCAGAAGTGTAGACGCGCGGGTCTCGTCCGCCGTTGCAAGCGTAGCAACAAGGTCTCGCATGCTCGAACTTATGACGTCTTGCAGTGGTTTGCCAGCGCTGCGTTCGTGCCAGCGAAGGTAGGTGTCGTAGTCTTCTGTGAACGTATCGAACCCAAAATTCTCTGCGTACAATAGCGCACGGTTTTGAACGGCAACAGTCGGGTCTGTGACTCCTATATGGAGAATGTCGAGCATGCGAGCATTGTCGTTCTGAACGACGGTGCTAAGTAAGAATAGCTTTACGTCGGTTCCGGAGAGATTTGCCCAGGAGTCGTGAATTACCGTGTAGATGTCATCCGGCGTGAGGGCTGCCAGGTCCAGAGAAGTGCGGGTACCCTCCAGCGACGTGGGAATGAGGTTAGAGAGCCGCTCTTTCCATGCGGCTTTTTCTGCTGCTGTCAGGTTCTGTGCTGCGGATGAGTGCATTGAGGAACTTAGCGCGAGCCAGCAGATCAGAACGAATGCTATCGATCGAAATCTGTCCCGTGCCTTGGATCGGAGATGCTGGATCATGGGTCCTCTTTTGAACCTGCTGCGGAGGCATTGAAGTCTATGTGCCGACTGGAACGATACACTATTGTACCGCCGAAGGCATCATGTCAAGACAAAACCCCCTGACGGCTCTTGGGCGTCAGGGGGATAAATGGACCGAGCTCTCGGCTATTTTCAGGTCGGTGCGCAGATCCTAACCGTGGGAATGGCCACCGCCCTTACCACCGTGAGATTCCTGTCCGTCCCCGCCGCCTCCCGCAATCAGGATCTGTTGCTCTATCGCGGCTGCAGTTTGTGAGGAGCTTAGCATCGTCCCAAGCGCGGTGTTGCAATTGGATCGAAGCCCGCCGTTGACAACTCCGCATGCGGATACCACAACACAGGCGAGCAGGGAGATCCGCGCGTATCGCTTCATGTTTGTTTTCACTGTAATGTCTCCTTGCTCATCTCTCCGTCAAGCCAATTCCACCAGGATACGAGGTCGGCATCTCGGATCTGAAATAGCGTTTGCAAGAATCGTTCCGATGGGCATTCCTCGGTATTCTCACGAACTACGGTTTCGAGTACTTGCTGTGCGTCCTGATAGTAGCGATCTTTAACGTACGCCAACAGCAGATTGCAAGCGCGCATTGGCGTTGGCCGCTGCATCGCGAGCCGTGCAAAGTAGATGGCTCGCTCGATATTTCGCTCTTTGTTGCGACCTGCGTCGAACCAGGTCAGGTAGATATCTGCAGCATTTGTTGCCGCAATATATCGGCTGTCGCTGCTGCCAGCCTTTTCAATGATGCTGAGATACAACTTCAGAGCATCTCTCAGATTGCCAGTCTGACAAAGCATTACGGCAGTCTCATTCATCGCCGCAAGAAAATTTGGGTCTGCTTCGCATGCGGCGCGATAGAGTTTGATCGCGCGCTCGATGTCGCCTTTATTGCGTGCTGTAGCGGCCTGTTGATAAAGCCCCTGGGCTTCTTCAGTAGCTGCAGTCGGATTGTCATTTAGAGTGTACACATCCATCACGCGCATCGCTTTGCGCATTTCAGGCGAGGGTGGCGCAGCGCCGGCAGCGGCGTGAACTCCCACCTCGTTTACAACGGCTTCTTCGACATTGGCGTCGCTGCTGCCGGAAAACTCCGCTTCGGACCTGGCTGCCCAGGAGGTGCTGAGCAGTTTCCTGCGCAGGTTATCCTGTCGCTCTGGGGTCCAGTTTTGAGTAGATGTAGATTTCTGCCGCACGCGACTTTTCCTCTGCTGCGCAAGTAAGCGCACATAAGGATTATCAATACCACATTCGCGTGTGATAATCTGGCTCAACGCCGCTCTTGCACGACAAATTGTTTGTCGCTCACGATCCGATTCAGGAACGACGCGATGGCCTGCCAGCCGTTCGCGCTCGCGAGCCATATCCCGCTGCAGCGCAGCGAGATAGTTTGGCGAGATCGACTTTAGACCGGCAACGAGCGCGGCGCGAAACTCATACCTATCTGTCTTGCTGTCGAGGGCTGCCTCCGGCTGCTCATCCTCAACGGCGCTGGAGAACGTATCTTTCAGTGTTAATTCAGCGCCATCAGAAGAGATGCCAGCGTGAACAGGCTGGTCCAGCGAGATCGTATCCGGCTCACGCCTTGCCATGCGTTCGGCATCACTTATCACCGAGCGGATGGAGCGCGCCAGGTAAGCGACGGGATCTGGAAAGATTAAACTGAGTGAAGCGCTGAAGCTATCCGTCATCTGTGCCGGAAGTGATTGGTACTTTCTAAGAGCGACCCGAGCCATTTTTCGGCTCGCTTCTTCGAGAGTAACATAGCAATCGTTTGCGCTCAAACGTGAGGGAATTACGGAGCCATCTTCCACGGCTCTCGGCTGCGTAATAAGCGAGATTGCTCGTGCGCCAAAGCGGCGCAGAATGGTCTCTGCCGCAGAGACCGGGTCGACAGACACGGGGGCACTCCCCATATTTGCCGTAAAATTTACGCGCTGATTATCGTTTTGCGTAATCATGAGCGGCCTCCCATTCTGCGAGATCGTAGCGTCTGTTTTAAACGCACGAACTCAATGCGGACAATCTGAATAGACGGATACTCGGAATGGATGTGACATCTATGCGCAACGATATATTTTAATGACCGTTGCTTCCGAATTTCTGTTTCCTTCTACAGCATACGACGACCAAATGAGTACATGGTTGCGGGTGGTGTGTATTAATTCACATGCATGAATGAATTTCGCTCGAAGGAGTGAAGTCCCTGCTCAGTTCTGTTTCTGGAAGGATAATCTGAAAGTTTCATGGAACCGTTGCCATGAAAACAGATGCCTCATACATCGCTACCTGCTAATTGAGTGATCACTACACCAGGACGTGTGTCGTGACGGGCTTATCATGAACCCGCATGGAAGGGATTACCGCAATGATAGAGAGACACTATGCAGTGGACTATCAGGTGCACTCGGTTCGTTCACACGACGGTAAATTCACCATTGATCAGATGTGTCAGCGCGCAATCGCTCTCGGTCTGGACGAGATAGGATTTACAGAACACAAGGACTTCGATCCGGATGATCCTGTGGTTGAGTACTTCGACTATCAGGCGTATATGCACGATGTTACGCTCGCGCGTATGCAATACGGCAGCAAGTTAAAGGTTCGAGCCGGAATTGAGATCGACTATCAGGTTTGGTTCGAGGACAAGATAGGCAAATATCTTGAAACGCACAAATTTGATTTCGTGATGGGTTGTGTGCACTATGTTAATAAGATCAAAGTAATGAGCCCGGAGTATAACCGAAACCGCAATGCTCGGCTTGCCTACTCTGACTATTTCCATGCCGTGCGGGATTCGGTCCTGAGCGGCCTATTTGATGTTTTAGGCCACATGGAATACGCGAACAGGGCGGGCGTTGCCGCGTGGGGGAAGTACGACTCGCACGCTCACCACAACGATCTTGTGACAATCTTTGATCGCATGGTTGAAGAGGATATGGTCCTGGAAATCAACACGGCCGGACTTTTTCACGGGATCGGCGCAACCTATCCCTGTGACAAGACTCTGGAGCTTTATGCCTCTCGCGGCGGTACGAGAATTTCCATAGGATCCGATGCACACCATCCTGATCAGCTCGGAGGCCACTACCTGGTTGCCTTGGAGATGGCGAAGGCGGTGGGAATCAACTCCGTTGTCACCTGGGACAAGCGCCATCCAACAGTGACTCCGTTCCACTGAGAGGCATCTGATATGGTATCATTAATGGCCGCACGGGGCGTGTGCAATCAATTATCGCCGACGTGCTGAGTTTTTACGTCTGGAAGTAGTTTAAGGAGAAAATCCGTTGCGAATTCGAGCCAAAGAGATTAACCGATCGCGCAAGCGCCTGGAAGAGCGCATCCGGGCCGAAATTAAAGCAGCGAAAGCGGCAAAGCCGGCTTCGTCGCGAGCGGCCTCTCGACCTGCGTCTCGCCCGGCTGCTGCCAAGAGCGCTGCCGGCGCCGCTGCGCCTAAGGCCGCTGCACCACGCGCGCCTCGCGCCAAAGCCGCACCTGCCGCTGAAAAGAAGACCGCAGCAGCAGAAAAAGAGACGGCGGCTCCCGCAGCCACCGAGTAGTACTTTTACGGCAAGGCATCGATGCTCAATCTTCTGGGGCTCTCCTTAATTCTGCTCGGGTCTGGTTTCTCATCACAACAGGGCCAGACCTACAGTATCTTACAGGAACGAAACGGCCTCCAGAACGTTTTTGCACGTCTGAAAGAGGGCGTGCCGATTCGAATTGCCTATGTTGGCGGCTCGGTTACTGCTGGCGCTGGTGCGTCTCAAATCGGTAAAACCGATTGGAGATCTCAAACTACCGCGTGGTTTAAGCGACAGTATCCTGCAAGCAACATTGAGGAAATAGACGACTTCAGCTCGGATTGTGGAAGCCTTCTGGCTGCCTTCAAGTTCCAGCAGTCTGTATTGACCCGGCACCCGGACCTCGTGTTTCTTGAGTTTTCGGGCACGGATTTGCAGACAGGAACCGACGATGCTGTGCGTGCGGTTGAGGGCATTGTCAGGCATATTCGTCTCGCAGACCCTTCAACAGAGATCTGCTTCGTTCATCCGCTGCATCGATCGATGCTGACGGACTACGCACACGGCAAACTACCGCCATCCGTCTTCATTGAAGAGACCGTTGCGGCGCATTATCAGCTCTCCAGTGTGAACTTTGGCGCCTATGTGGCGGAACAGATACGCGGCGGCCAGCTCGACTGGAACAGTTTCTCGCAAGGCGACTTGTATCCAACGGATGCGGGACACGCTACGTATCTGGATGTACTGACTGGATTTCTTGCGAATCTGAGCCAGCATGTTAACCGGCACGCCTCTCCTTACCGGTTAACGATACCGATAAAGAGCGATGCGTTCGATGCTGGCAGTTATGTTGAAGCATCGGCGCTTCGGGCAGACAGCAGGTATTGGAAACTGACTCCGGGTGTCGCCGGCACAGCCATACCTCAAGCGCTCGTAAGCGTAGACTCGGCTTTGGAAAGGGCTCCAATCACTGTTTCGTTCCAGGGAACCGCAGTGGGGCTGCACCTCTCGTGCGACTCTTCTGGGCCAACAAACGTCGAGTATCGCCTCGATGCTGGAGCGTGGTCCACAGTGGCAACATCTGGTAAACCCGCTGGGCCGTCTGCTGTAATCCTTGGCGCTGACCTGAAGCAAGGTTTACACACACTCGAAATTCGCTCCAGGCAATCGGCGACAGCCGCCCCTGTGAGTATTCACGGCATCCTGCTAAACGGTGAAACAGTCAAAAATTCGGCCGTTATGAACACGGCTGAAAGGCAAGCGCCAAGGGCGTTCGCCTTGACAGTTCCTCGAAGCATGGAGTATTCTACAAAGTCAGCATCTAGCTTCCATACCAGGATACCAGTGCGCTCTTGCATTGCGACGATTACAGGTCGTGGTGTTGTCGCAACTGTGTATCCTGTGTTTTTGACAAAACAGCCTATTTAAAGGAAACCTCACTGAGATGCAGGTAAACGCTGAGCAGACCGATCCGTGCACACTTGTGCTGGACATTTTGGTTGACGAAAAGCAAGTGGCGCGCGCATTCGAGACTTCATACCGCGAATTCGGTCGGTATGCCAGCATTCCAGGCTTCAGGCCCGGTAAGGCGCCAAGGTCGATTGTCGAAAGATATGTCGATGCTGAGAGAGTTCGACAGCACACTCTCGAGAAGCTACTTCGAGAGACCTATCCCCAGGCTGTTGAAGATCAGGGTATCACGCCTTATCGTGACCCGCGCATTGAGCCCACCGATTTAGAAGATAAGAAAGAGTTCTCGTATCGGGCTACGATTCCTCTGGAACCGCAGGTTACCCTTGGCGAGTACATCGGTTTCACCATCGAACAGCCTGTATTCAACGTAACGGATGAGATGGTTACCCGGCAGATTGAGCAGCTTCGCAGCGAACACACTCGCCTTGAGCGCGTGAAAGACCGCGGTGTTGAAGCTGGTGATGTTTTAATCGCCGATGTCCAGACAGTTCTAGAAGGGGACGAGAACCCGGCCCCAGCGCGACGGCAGCTAATCCAGTTTGGCAATAGCATCCCTGGCTTTGAGGACGCTCTGATTGGCCTGCAGGTTGGAGAAGAGCGCAGTGTCGAGCTTACCTATCCTGAGGACTATCACGAAGAGGATAAGAGCGGGAAGAAGGCAACTTTCAACGTTAAGCTCAGCAGCATCAGCACGAGGCGCCTGCCGGAGCTAGATGATGAGTTCGCTGGCAAGGTTGGCGGGTTCGAGACGTTTGAAGAGCTAAAGGAATCAGTTGAGGCTCGACTAAAGGCGAATGCTATTCGGATTAGTGATGAAATCGCCGAACAGAGGATTATTGAGCAGATCTTGAACCAGGCTACGGTCAACTTCCCGCAAGCCCTGGTTACCGAAGAGGTTCAAGAAAAGTATCGTCTTCTGAGCGTTGAGTTGCGCCAGCAGGGCGCGTCTTACGAAGACTACCTGAGCCAGACGGGGCAGACGCAAGAGTCGCATCAGGAGAATGTCTACGCACAGTCCGAGACACAGATTCGCAGCTTGTTAGCTCTCCGAGAGGTAGCAAAGCAAGAGGGCCTGCAGGCAACGGACGAGGCGATTGATGCTGAATTCGAAAAGCTCGTGACCGAAGGCCGCATCACGGAAGAGCAGTATGATGAGTACAGCGAAGATCCGCGCCGCCGGATGCAGGTTGCGAATGCTCTAATTCAGCAAGCGCTGCACGAATTCTTGTTCTCCAACAGCACCATTGTTCAGGTTGTTCAGCAGGAGCCGTCTGAAGAGGTCGTAAGCGAGCTTGAGGCCGCAGAAGAGCCGGCCGAAGAGTAACCAATCAGGCTGGGTACTTCCAGCGCAGTATCGTGGAGTAAAGTCATGGATCGAGTCATGCGCCCGCCAACCAATGTTATTCCTATCGTCGTAGAGCAGAGCGCGCGAGGCGAAAGAGCCTACGATATCTACTCTAGGCTTTTGAAAGATCGCATTGTCTTTATCGGTGAGCCCGTTTCGGATCACCTGGCAAACCTTGTGATCGCAGAGATGCTGTTCCTCGAAAAAGAGGATCCGGATGCGGATATCGAGCTGTACATCAACAGCCCGGGTGGAAGCGTTTCGGCAGGCCTGGCGATGTACGATATCATGCAGCACGTTAAGTGCGATGTTGCTACGATCTGCGTTGGTATGGCCGCCTCGATGGGGGCCGTACTTCTTGCTGGCGGTTCAGCAGGGAAGCGCTATGCACTGCCCAACTCGCGTATTATGATCCATGCCGTTGCGGGCGGATACGAGGGGCCTGTACAGGACGCTGAGATTCGACTCAAAGAGATGGTTCGCGCGCACGATAATCTCAATGAGATACTCGCCAAGCACACAGGGCAGCCGTACGAGAAGATCCGCAAGGATATGGATCGCGACTACTTCATGTCTGCCGGCGAGGCTCTGGAGTACGGGATCATAGATAAGATCGCCCAAAGATCGTAGCGCAGAGCGGCGTCTCGAGTGCAAGCATCAGGCTGGTTGTAGGGTCGAAATAGATTCAGTCTCACGGGAGTAATGATAATTGTCCAGATCGGTGGAGCGCGGCGAAAACCGATGCGTGCTATGTGGCAAAACACGCGAACAGGTTGATAAGCTGATAGTGGGCATGTTTGGCGGAGTCTGTCTCGATTGCATCGGCCGATGCAATGAGATGATCCGCAATGAAGAGGGTGAAACGGAGCGCTCTCGCTTTGCACCAAGTGAAGGCGCAATCCCAAAACCCAAAGAGATTTACAGGATACTTAGCCAGTATGTCATTGGTCAGGAGCGAGCCAAGCGCTCTTTGAGCGTTGCGGTTTACAACCACTACAAGCGTATTAGCACACCCGTTCACGACGTCGAGCTCCAGAAGAGCAATATCCTGCTGATTGGCCCCACCGGCTCTGGCAAGACGCTTCTGGCACAAACTCTGGCTCGTATTCTTAATGTTCCCTTCGCGATTGCAGATGCGACATCGCTCACTGAAGCGGGTTATGTTGGCGAAGACGTTGAGAACATACTCCTGAAACTGCTTCAATCTGCGGATATGGCTAATCCTGGCGGCAGCCTGGAACAGACCGTTCGCAGCGCCGAGCGCGGCATTATCTATATCGACGAAATCGATAAGATCACGCGCAAAAGCGAAAATCCTTCGATTACTCGTGACGTCTCTGGCGAGGGCGTTCAGCAGGCGCTGCTAAAGATCCTCGAGGGCACGGTTGCGAATGTTCCCCCGCAGGGCGGCCGGAAGCATCCCCAGCAGGAGTATGTTCAGCTCAATACCTCGAACATTCTCTTTATCTGTGGTGGAGCATTTGAGGGGTTGGCAAGCACGATTGAACGGCGATTGCACACGCGCTCAATTGGCATTAGATCGAGTATCCCGACAAAAGAGGACCGCGCGACACAGCGCATCAACGTGTTTCAGCATGTGCTGCCAGACGATCTCTTAAAGTTTGGGTTAATCCCGGAATTTATTGGACGACTGCCTGTCGTCGCTACGCTGGAATCACTTGACGAAGAGGCTCTTGTAAAGATCCTCGTTGAGCCCAAAAACGCGCTGGTTAAGCAGTATGCCAAGTTCTTCGAACTTGATGGTGTGGAGCTTAAGTTTTCGGAAGGTGCGCTCAAGCAGATCGCTCATGAAGCCATGGCACGTAATACTGGCGCCCGCGCCCTACGCACTATCATCGAAGAAGTTATGCTCAACATCATGTATGAGATACCTTCAGCGAAAGACGTAAAGCAGTGTCTAATTGAGGAAGAGACGGTTCGAGACAGAATTGATCCAAAACTCGTGACTTCCGCCGAGATACGACAGGCATCATAGCACGTCTTTCGTCTCCGCCTTATCTATGGTCTGCGCGCCGCTATATTGCGTCGGTCAGACGGCAGTTTCCGGCTTAACCAAGCCCGATCATGAGCCTGCATCGCTGTGCCCCAAGCACGTGAGGCGGGCTCGTGTCATCTTAATCTTTCAGGAGCAATTGGTATGGCTCGTAAGCCAGCAGATAGTACACCCCGAGAACCTTCAGCAGGGGAGCAAAAGAAACGTACGGCCAGTCGTGGATCGAGGGCTGCGCAGCGCAATCGCACTGCGGCAGGTAAGCAGGACACCGAGCAGATTACGGTAACCGAAGCAGCCAGCACGGGACCTCTAATCCTGCCGCTATTACCGATCCGCAACGAGGTGTATTTTCCACATATGATCTTTCCTCTGCTTGTTGGCAGGGAAAAGTCGGTAAGGGCTCTTGAAGAGGCTGCAAACGATAAGCGACAGATCATTATCGTTACTCAGCGCAATGTGCAGGCCGAAGATCCTGATATTGAGGATATCTATCAGGTTGGGATTGTCGCCGAGATAATGCAGATACTTCGCGTCCCGGACGGGACCGTACGCGTGATGCTCGAAGGCATCGAAAGATGCATCGTTCTAAACTACGTACAGACAGAGCCCTATTTTCGTGCTGAGGTTACGACCGTAAAAGCGGATGAATCAAAGGATCTTGCGGTCGAAGCCTTGATGCGCAGCGTCTCATCCCAATTTGAACAGGTGGTTACTACCGGTAAGTCGATACAGCCCGAGGCTCTTATCAACGTTCTGAATACAGAAGAGCCGGGGCGACTCGCAGATGTGATAACCCCTTATCTTCGTCAGATGCGTTTTGATGCACAACAGGAGATTCTCGAGACCCTGGATGTCTCTGTCAGACTTGAGAAGCTCTCCGTCATCCTCAAGAAAGAGGCGGAGATCCTGGATCTGCAGCGTTATATCCGTTCCCGCGTTGAAAAGGAGATGGGCGATACCCAGCGCGAGTACCTGTTGCGTGAACAGATGAAAGTTATCCAGCAGGAGCTCGGCGACCGCGTAGATTCCAGCACCGAAGCAGAAAACTACCAGACTCGAATCGATGCCGCCGGTATGCCGGAGGCTGCTAAAGAGCGAGCCCTCAAAGAGGTCGAACGCCTGGAACGCATGCCGTATGCCGCACCAGAAGGCGTCGTGATTCGAAACTACCTGGATGTGCTGCTAGCATTGCCCTGGTCCAAGCGAACCGAGGATCATATCGACCTCGCCGATGCGGAAGCTGTGCTGAACGAAGACCACTATGGTCTGCAGAAGGCGAAAGAACGGATTATCGAGTTCCTCGCTGTACGAAAACTTACGGCGAGCAGCCGCGGACCGATCCTCTGTTTTGTGGGACCGCCCGGGGTTGGCAAAACCTCGATTGGTAAGAGCATTGCACGTTCGCTAGGCCGAAAGTTTGTTCGCATGTCGCTCGGAGGCGTTCGTGACGAAGCGGAGATACGTGGTCATCGGCGCACATATATCGGCGCAATGCCAGGGAGAATCATTCAGGGGTTAAAGCAGGCGGGCTCACGAAACCCCGTGTTCATCCTTGACGAGATCGACAAGATCGGTTCGGATTTCCGTGGAGATCCCTCTTCCGCGCTTCTGGAAGCGCTCGATCCTGAACAGAATTCGGAGTTCAGCGATCACTTTGTTGAAGCGCCATTCGATCTTTCGGATGTACTGTTCATCACCACGGCGAACCTGCTAGATCCTATCCCGCCTGCGCTTCGCGATCGCATGGAAGTGATTCAGTTTGCTGGATACACCGAAGATGAAAAGGTACAGATCGCTCGGAAGTATCTGTTCCCTAAACAGCGTAAAGACCATGGATTGAAGGCCAGCCAGATTTCGATTACGGACGATGGCATTCGCACGCTGATAAGAGAGTACACGCGTGAGGCAGGTGTTCGAAACCTGGAGCGAGAGCTTGCGACACTCTGCAGAAAAGTTGCCCGCAAGGTCGTCAGCGGTGAAGATGTGCGCGCCAAAATTACGGGGAAACTTCTCGGAGAGTATCTTGGCAAAAGGCGCTTCCTCGAGAGTACTGTGGACAGGCAGGACGAGGTTGGCGCAGCCACGGGGCTTGTCTATACCGAAGTTGGCGGCGACATCGTTACAATTGAAGTAACCCTGTTAAAGGGGCACGAAGGCAAGATACAGCTTACGGGCCAGCTTGGCGATGTGATGAAAGAATCAGCGCAGACTGCGATCTCTTATGTACGCTCGCGGGCACTGTCTCTGAATATTGACGAAGAGTTCTACCGCAAGTTCGACGTCCACGTGCATGTACCCGCAGGCGCAGTGCCAAAAGACGGTCCTTCTGCCGGAATTACGCTGGCGACTGCCATCGCCTCTGCGCTCACAGGGCGACCGGTACGCCGCAAGCTTGCCATGACCGGTGAGGTAACGCTGCGCGGACGCGTGCTTCCCGTCGGTGGCGTTAAAGAAAAAGTGATTGCAGCGCACCGGGCTGGGATCACAACAATCTTGCTTCCCGCTGAGAACGAGAAGGATCTGGACGAGCTGCCACCGAATGTGCGAACTGAAATCACGTTTCACATGGTTACGCATATGGATCAGGTGCTTGAACTGGCGCTCGGTCCAGCCTGACAGGCTGGCTGCAACACCTGATTAGAAAGTGGTTAACCGAGCCGATATGCCCGTCTTGGAAGTTTGTGGGTCTGGAAGTCGAGGGAACGATTGACAGAGGAACAAAACCGTCTGGATGAGGCTCGGGCACATGCTAAGAGCTGGAAGCGATGGGGACCGTACCTGAGCGAACGGGAGTGGGGCACTGTCCGCGAGGACTATAGCCCTGATGGCTCTGCGTGGGACTATTTCTCGCACGATCACTCGCTCTCTCGTGCCTACCGATGGAACGAGGATGGGCTGCTCGGAATCTCGGATCGCAGCCAGATCCTCTGTTTTGCGCTTGCTCTGTGGAACCATCGTGACCCGATAATTAAGGAGCGCCTATTCGGGTTGACCGGCAGTCAGGGCAACCATGGCGAGGACGTGAAGGAGTGTTACTACTTTCTGGATAACACTCCTACGCACTCGTACATGAAGGCGCTGTACAAATATCCCCAGCAAGAGTTTCCGTATAACGAATTAGTTGAAGAGAATGCGCGCCGCTCCAAAGAGCAGCCAGAGTTTGAGATCATCGACACGGGAGTGTTCGACGATAACCGCTATTTTGATGTTTTTGTAGAGTATGCGAAAGCTGGTCCAGACGATATACTCATTCGTATTACGGTTTGGAATCGTGCAAACGAGACTGCCAAACTTCATCTTATCCCTACGCTCTGGTTTCGAAACAACTGGTCCTGGTACACGCCAGGTGAGCAGCTGCGACCCTCGCTTCATGATGGAGGACGCACCAAGAACTACCACTCAGTAGAAGTTGAACAGCGTAATCTTGGCGCGTTTAAGTTGTATTGCGATTGTGATGTTTCTGAACCCCAACTCCTGTTTACAGAAAACGAGTCGAATTACGAGCGGCTTTATCCCGGTGTCGGAAAAAACAGTTCGCGATACACAAAGGATGGCGTAAACGACTACATTGTTAACGGCGACCTTGATGCCGTAAATCCGGAACACACCGGTTCAAAAGTAGGCGTTGATTACGATCTGGAAATTCTACCGGGCGCCAGTACATCGGTTCGCCTGCGATTGTCAGAATCGGGAACCGAAGATTGCCTCGACCATGCTGCGTTTGATGCCTGTATCGCCCTCAGGCAGAGCGAAGCGGATGAATTCTACACTTCGGTCATCGACAGCTCCGCATCATCAGAGTTGAAATCTGTGCACAGGCAGGCCTTAGCCGGGTTGCTCTGGAGCAAGCAGTTCTACCATTTCAACGTGCGCAAGTGGCTGGAAGGTGATCCCGCTCAACCGCCGCCCCCGCCAGAGAGAAAGCTTCACAGGAACAGCAGGTGGACGCATCTTGATTCTGCGGACGTCATCGCCATGCCAGATACATGGGAGTATCCATGGTTTGCCGCCTGGGATCTGGCATTCCACTGCGTGACGTTCGCGACCGTCGATCCGGAATTTGCGAAGAGGCAGTTAATTCTTCTGCAGCGCGAATGGTATATGCATCCAAACGGTCAACTTCCCGCCTATGAATGGGAGTTCAGTGATGTGAACCCGCCCGTGCAGGCATGGGCTGCTATGCGTGTGTATCAGATAGACCGCAAGGCGCGTAACGGCGAAGGGGATACAGAGTTCCTCAAACGCGTCTTCCACAAGCTGATGTTGAACTTCACGTGGTGGGTTAACCGTAAGGACGCGGACGGCAGAAACGTGTTTCAAGGCGGATTCCTTGGCCTGGATAATATTGGGGTTTTCGATAGGAGCGCGCCGCTGCCTACCGGTGGGCATATAAACCAGTCTGATGGCACAAGCTGGATGGCTATGTACTGTCTCAACCTGTTTGCGATCGCGGTCGAGCTGGCCTCACACGATCCGGCCTACCAGGATGTCGCAGTCAAGTTTCTCGAACACTTCTTCTATATTGCCAATGCTATGAACGATCGACAGGGGGCTGGAGGTAATTCGACCCACGATTTATGGGATGAAGAAGATGGCTTCTACTACGACTATCTTCAGTTGCCAGATGAAACATGCTTTCCGTTGAGGGTTCGCTCGATGGTCGGCCTCATTCCTCTCCTAGCCGTCGAAACGCTTGAATGCGCTGTTCTCGATTCTCTGCCAGAGCTGAAACAGCGGATTGAGTGGTTCCTTGAGAACCGGCCCGACCTCTGTTCTGGCATCGCATCCGTAACCCGAGCGGGATCAGGCTCGCGCAGGATGCTATCTGTGGTCAACAGAGAGCGTCTCTTACGGATACTGCGGCGAATGCTGGATACGGATGAGTTTCTATCTCCATACGGCCTGCGCGCTCTATCGCGCAACCATAAGGAGCATCCCTACTGCCTTACGGTTCAAGGGCGCGACTACTGCGTCCGTTATGAGCCAGCCGAATCAACAACCGGTTTATTTGGCGGAAACTCGAACTGGCGCGGTCCGATCTGGTTTCCCCTGAACTACCTTCTCATTGAGGCGCTGCAGAAGTTCGACTTCTACTATGGCGACACTCTGAAGGTAGAATGCCCCGCTAATAGTGGGGCAAACCTGAATCTGTGGGATGTGTCGCGCGATCTCTCCAACCGATTAACAAGCCTTTTCCTTCGAGACGAGGCTGGACGCCGCCCTTCCGATGGAGAGTATGCACTCCTTCAGGACGATCCGTTGTTCAGAGACTACATCCTGTTTAGCGAGTATTTTCACGGAGATACGGGGGCGGGCCTTGGGGCGTCTCACCAGACTGGCTGGACCGCCCTGATCGCAAAGATCGTGCAGCAGGGGGCAGAGTACGAGGCGCACCCTCTGGAACGTCTCGAGGGTTAATCGCGTTCGCACAGTGAAAACCCGAGGAGAATGAAGCACATCTGTAGGGGCGCCGTTCATGTTAATCGCGTAACACAGTCAAACCCTTGGACAATGACAAACATCTGTAGGGGCGCCGCGATAGATTGCTCACAGCTTCCAATGCAGAACCAGTTAAGCTGCGTCCCCATTGCAGGTCCGTGCCGCTCGGCCAAGGACGTACTCGATACCGGAAGCGGCGTGCAGACTGGCTACACATGACTCATATCTCTGTAGGCCATTTGTAGGGACAAAGCGAAGCGGAATGATCTTATCCCCCTCCCCGACCCTAACAATGTATCATATCTTTGGTAACGATGGAGGCACTCCAGGATAGCCCTGTTTCGTGGGT
>CAIXIX010000413.1 GCA_903919615.1 uncultured Chthonomonas sp. | reverse complement strand
TCCTCAATGCGTGCGTCGCCTGCATAGTTGCCGCCATCGAAAAGCGTTATTGGCCCAGCTTTCAGGTGCATTGCTGCGCCCGGATGTAGGCGAATCGCATTTAATGCATAGTCGCCATCGGTATCGGCATTGTAAATCGAGAGCCTATCGATCGAGACATCGTCGGTAATCACAGGGATCATCGCGGCCTGCTGACGAGAGAGGTTGATAGGATTGAGCACCGAGTACTGAAACAGCGTTCCCACACGGCTGTAGCCTGCCTGGCTGTGGACCGAACTTCGCAAGTCGACAGCCGGAAGCGCGGCTGCCAGATCGCTGCCGGCCGCATCCGTTTTATACTGTGATCTTTCTCCTGCCTCTGCGAGAGATGCAGGCTTCCCGACGGTCGGCATATGTGCAGGAAGATCCTTGGCAAGTGCCCTCTTCGCTTCAACTCCTTCAACGGCGTTCTGAGGTGCAGCTACAGGTTTCTCAGCCACGGCAACTCCCGTATCGTGAGTCTGCGGGGTTGGTGAGGCCGCGACATCCGGTCCAATCTCAGGTCGCTCGAGATAAAGAGGCTGATACAGATCCTGAATGAAGGAGATCGGCCTTCCCGATATCAGCGTGAGGTGTATCCCCTTCCAATCCTCATCCGTCATGTTCTCGACCAGAGCCCATCCCTGGAGATAGGCTTTTGCGCTCAGGTCTTTACCCGATTGTCCGCCAAGCACGAGCCGGTAACTTATCTTCCAGAGCGGCGCTTCCGTGACGTAGGCGACGCGCACATTGCGCTTGCCGTTTCCTGCAAAGTGCAATTGAACCGATCTCTTGCCGCTGTTCACGCCTCCTGCAAGCGCAGCGAGCGCGCTCCGGATTTCGGAGTTGATTCTCGCATCCAGGATTCTGACCGTTGTACCTGGGTTTAGCGTGAGAGAGACGATACCGGCATCCGTCAGCAGATTAATGTGCGAAGGAAGGTATACGGGAGGTTTGCCATCTTCTTGTTTGGTGGCTTCCACTCCCAGAAGCTGACCGAGAACAGGCGGCTTGCCCTGCTCATCTACCTGAACCCTCGTTCCGCGCAGCTTGCCCAGCAGATCGTCTCGTGAGAGGTCTTCGGAGAGATCCACGGCAAAGCTTTGCAGGGTCCGCTCGAGAGGGTCTTTCGAGGCATAGGTCGCTGGCTGAACTTTGCCGCCAGAGTCTATGAGCACAATCGACTTTAAGATGTCATTAATCTGACCAACCGGGAAATTGAGGGAAACGGAGGCGTTACCGGTAACCGCTCCCAATCGTTCGGTAAAGGCAACGCCGCTGGTGTAGAGGGTTATGCGCTTTATTGGCAGGTCACTGGAAGTGGAGGCATTTTGAGCCTGCGATGGGAATGGCATTGGCGCCAGCAGGAACACGAACCCAGCCGAAATAGCTCGTGTATCGATTCGAGATCGTTTGATCACGGTAGTTTCCAATCCGCCCGAAAAATTTCGTTACAGACTGGACTCATTTCGAAGCAAAAGGGTTACGGAGTTAACAGAAATTTTTCGAAGCACAGCGTGGGCCGGTTCCGCCGCGCCGCGCTAGATCACAGTCCCGCACAATACTCAAACAGCGCCTGCCACTCTTCGCGTTGTTTTGCAACGAGCTCGGGAGCATTCACGCCCTGTGCGCGAGCAACCTGATCTACGAAGGCGTCTGGGTCGAGATCGGGACGCTGCGCGATAAGCGGATGCCCTGCTGCACGCCGGAACCAGTAGTGGCTGTTTGAAAAATCGCCCTCACGCCGATGCATAATCCCATGCCAGTAGGATCCCGTGCGATCCTCGATGCCCTGGCTAATGGTGTGGCTGCGATAAAGGTCGTTCACGTAGAGCCAGAGCCCGGCCGCAAGGTCGTCACGATTGGCCATCGCGGGATGACTGAGCGTCTTCTCCACAAGTTCTGAGTGCGACGGATGAGTTTCAAGCAGCTCGGACATGGCGCTTTCAATCGGGAGCTGTTCGAACAGCTCCCGACACGCTTCGGCAATTTCGGCCGGCAAGTTCATGCGCCCTCCTGAAGCTCCGCCAACGTCACCACTCCACCCCGGTTCACGGCCTCGCGGACCAGCAGGCACGCGAGCACCGCATCACGCCCATGGCGCGCGTTGGCGACGGGTGCAGTTCGAGTGCGCACCGAGTTGATAAAGGTGGTTACCGATAGCAGTGTTCCGTTGATGTCTCCCTGATGGCTGTGTCCCGCGCGGTCCGGCAGATCCAGCTCTTTGCGGTACGAGAAGATTCCGGAGTTGAAGTCGACTCCGGCCCTCGTTCCTATCAAACGCGTGTACTCATCGTTAAACGCTTTGGTAAAGTGGCCATCCTGGCCAGGCGAGACCCAGCTATGCAGAATGTTGACGATAACACCATTCTCATACTCCACTAGCGCAGAGTAGTAGTCGTGGACATTGCGCTCTGCCTGCTGATCGGCGTATAGCCCTGCGCGACCAAGCCCCATCGCGCGCTTTGGCAGGCACTGGTTGGCCCAGTTCATAACATCCCAGTTGTGAACGGCCTGCTCGACCATCCAGTCGCCGGAGCGCTCCTTCTGTCCGAACCATCCGTACAGAGGACCCCAGGAGTTCGCCCACGCGACGCGACCTTCTACTAGCGTGCCGAGTTCGCCATCGTGAACCTGCTGAATGGGCTCAATGAACCGGGGATCGGCGCGACGCTGAAAACCGATCTGCACGATTCTATCGCTCTTTTCAGCCGCATCCACCACCGCATTGCACTCCGCGACGCTAAGGCACATCGGCTTCTCGCCGTAAATATCCTTACCAGCCGCGATTGCAGCAAGGTAGTTTGCCGCATGCAGGTCGCAGGGCAACGCGCTTACCGTTGCATCGATCGAGCTGACGGCCAGCAGTTTGTCCCAGTCATTGAATTCTGCGGGAGCCTTCTGCCCGGATTCCGTGATTAGCTTCGACGCTTCGGCCACATTCTTTGGATCGGAATCGCAAACTGCGGTCACCGCAACGCCCGGGATCTGAAGAAGGCTCCTTAACAGATACTGGCCTCTGCCGCCTACCCCCACACATCCAACGGAAATCTCTGCTTCGCTCATCGATGAGAACCCCCTCTAACGCTGAAAATGAACACCTTGTGCTGACTGGATCTTCACCAGTGAGCTGTTGAAATCCTTCGCATTACCGTACATGATCCGTAACATTCGGCAGCACTATATCCGTAGGCGGCTTGCTGCCGGCCGGCCTCTGCATCGGATCGCCATACTTTACGCCATTCGCCACAAACCCGCCATTGGAGAGGTAGAACCTTCCATTGACGACGCCAGAAGAGTAGTCCAGTCGATCTCCACGGCCCGTCTTATCGTGCGAGAACTTCGCATTCGTCAGCTCGATCCACTTGCCGTCGTCGGTCTTGATCCACTGATTTCCGAACTCAGCCAGCCTGCGCTTCTCACCGTTCGCACCGCCAAAATTCTCGTTAAATGAGTAGAGGCCGTTCAGATAACCGCCATCCTTTGGCGCACGAAATCGCGCGATCAGTCCCCACTGCTGTTTCTCGGGAAAGTAGAAGTAGCCGCTGTAGGTGGTATGCGTGCCATCCGGCTGAACGGCGACCAGGAACCGGTAGGTGTCACCGGTCTTCCAAGGGTAGACCATGTGGCTGTGGCCTCCAGTGCCTTCGTTGCCAAAACTGCCTGCATCGACGCCCTCACCCTTCGCAAGCAGCGTCACGCGATCATCCGCGGAGACTTTCGTCCGGTCGACGGCTTCATTTCCAGAATCCCAGATCGAAAAAATAATCCGCCGTTCGGTTGGGCTGTTAACCTGTATTCCGAAGTAGCCTCTGCGAAATCCGCAGGCCATGTAATAGGACCAGATCGGGTCTGTCTTGACGGTGACTTCGTTGTAAAACCACTGTGCCTTGATATCTTGAGGAAGAGGATAGATCAGGTGCACCGAAGCCGCGTTGCGCCTCTCCTTGAGATTGAAATGCGCCTCGGCCACTGCCGGTCCGGACAGGCTGAGCGCTTTGATATCCCCGAACACAGCGCCAACTTTGCTGACCGGCTCGAGACAGAACTTGTAATATCCTGCATGCTTTATCGCCACAGGCTTAAAGGCGACCGTCGAAACCACATCGGAGCCTGCAGCCTCTGCGGTTGAGCTGTGCCCATCGATAGTGAGCTTTAGTGTGCTCGAACTTCCTGAAGAAAGCTTGAGTTCTATGGAAGGCGTCAGCCGACCAGTATGCTTGATAAAGCCAAACCACGATAGACTCTGCGACTTATCTTTCCAACCGGTCACGCCATCAGACTCGGAAAATTGAATGCTCTCGGGGTCTGGCTCTGAGTAAGCCGTAAAGGCAGGAACGACCAGCTTTTCGGGCTCCGCCTGTGCAGCACAAACAGTGGATACAAACATTGGCGTCGAGGCAGCCAGAACGGCTGCACCGAATGTTAAGAACGAATGATTCAAGGCTTTCACTCCGATTAGTTAACGTCATGTCGAAAGCAGGAGCTTTTGCGCCTGATTCAGCACAATTCACGGCGTACCGAACAACTATATCATATCCCTCCGCGATCTGGTTACGGAGCAACGTCCACCAGACGCTGCCTGAATAAATGACCACCCTCAGGCTTAGCTATACCGGCCTACATCTCGATATATTTTCGAAACTCCGCTGCGATAGGAGAGTCGGGCCGACTAACCAATTTAACGGTCTCAGCGCTTCAGAGGGTGACCAGTCTGCAACTTGTAGCCAACATTGATAACAAAGCAGGGCAGGCTTCGCTGAATGAATAACTTGTAGAGGAATATGCCCAACCGCAACTTTGCGGGGGTCCGGGTACAGGATTCGGACAGAGTGGTCCCCCGTGTGGCTAACGTATTGACATGGCCAGGGAGGGTGAGATGCTTGTATTGACACGAAAGCCAGATCAGAGCGTCGTAATTGGTTCTGAAATTGAGATCACGGTTCTAGAGATCCGGGGCGAGCAGGTGCGGCTTGGCATTCGCGCGCCGCGCGATATTTCCGTTCATCGCAAAGAGGTTTTCGAGCAGATTCTTAACGAGACAGAGACCGACGGAGAGACGATTCGATCAACTAGAAAGCGCAACGCAAGCGCCTGAGGATTGAGCTGGCAATTCACGTTCGAGTAGAAAATCGGGCGATGTTAACTCTTGTAAAATCGCCCGACGACTGCCGTACCTTATAACAACTCAAATTGCAGCAATTATTGCATCGGTTATTTCAGTTGTTGATGCCGTTCCGCCAAGATCCCGTGTGATGGATTTACCACCCGCAAGCACCGCTTCAACCGCACCGCGTACTCGATTAGCAGCCTCTGGCTGGCCGATATGCGAGAGCATCATCGCGGCGGAAAGCGTCATCGCGACTGGATTCGCCATGTTTCGGCCCGCAATATCTGGCGCGGAACCATGAACCGCCTCAAACATCGCAACGCCACCCTCACCGATGTTCGCCGAGGCCGTCAGTCCCAAGCCGCCAATTAGACCGGAGGCGAGATCCGAAAGGATATCGCCATACAGGTTCTCCATAACCATTACCTGAAATCGCTCTGGTCGCATAACCATCTGCATACAGGTATTGTCGACGATCAGCTCCTCATACTCAATTTCAGGATAATCACGATGCGCACGCCGAATGCACTCCAGAAATAGGCCATCGGCCAGTTTCATGATGTTTGCCTTATGTACAGCCGTGACTTTGGTGAGCCCATTGTCGGCGGCATACTTGAAGGCAAATTTGCCTATGCGCATACATGCAGTCTCGGTGATGATCTTCAGGCTCTCGACCACTCCAGGAACAACGATATGTTCGAGACCGGAATAGAGATCTTCTGAGTTTTCGCGAATAACTACCAGGTCGACATTGTCGTAGCGACAGTTGACACCAGGAAGCGTTTTTACTGGCCGCACGTTAGCATATAGGTTTAGTCGCTTGCGCAGCGCAACGTTAGCGCTCGCGAAACCTCCGCCAACAGGTGTTGTCAGCGGACCCTTTAGAGCAATTCGGTTAGTGATTATGGAGTTGATCACTTCGTCCGGCACCGGCGTGCCATTCTTGATTGCGACTTCCGCTCCTGCCTCAACCGTCTCCCACACAATCTTTCCACCTGCTGCTTCCACAATTCGTACTGCAGCGCGTGATACTTCTGGACCAATACCGTCACCTGGAATCAGGGTTACTTTCTGCATTTCGGGGGCTCCTCTTCAAACTACCACTGTATTCTACCGCGCAACGGACACGAGGGCGTCATAATTCCGGCTAGCTGATTAATGGTTAGGACTTGCAGGGGCGACTTTCAGGCTGTTCAAAAGTATTGCCAGCATTGCGGGATTGAAAACCATGATGCCAGGATGCCCGCACTGGCTGTAAACCGCTGTGCGACGGCATATATTGCCATTCCATTTTCGCGATTTCTCGCCAAATGGAGACTTATGAGTCAGTCTGCTTTGGGTGCCCCGATCGCCAATGTCACGAATACCGCATGCGGGCCAATGTGATGGTTGCGGCGTTGCTGATAGCTGTCGGTTTGGTGGCTTCGACGAGGTCTGTGGTGGCACAGTGGGTTGCAACCCCGCAGTCGGTAGACGCGCTGCCAAACCGGGGTGTCGAAATTAAGGCAGCCCACTGGGATGGTGAATCTTAAAACTGGCAAGATGGAAACGCCAGTAACGAGCACGCAGGACGGCGCTAACCAGCAGAATTCGTTCCGAGCGAATTGCGGTAGACGAATAGCTTCGGGCCGTGTGAGCCTCGAGCTAAAATTCCGAACGATCATATTGTCGTGCTTCGCAATATGCCATCGTCGTCGCTCGCTGCCAGAACTCGGCATATTCCAACGATGATCCGGCGCACGTTAGCATTCATGATAAACCTGATCAGTACTATCCGAGCCCGCAATAGGTCTCCTCTCGTTTCTTGAACTGAACGCTCCTCGAGCGATTTAACCACCAAAATTGCCCCGAACAATGTCCAGACCTTCTCGTCAGCAGGGTGGTTCTCGATGTATGGTCGCAACATGGCAATCGCATCGTCATGTCGCCCAGCCCGTTCAAGCAATTCCACAAGATACATTTGAGGTTGTATATCGCCATGCCCCAACGTCGCTACTGTTTCCATCTCCATAATCGCTTCTTCAATTCGCCCAGAAGACTCCAGGAGAAGCCCTAAGTTAATGTGTGCAGCCGTCAGGATTGGGTCAATCGAAATAGCGTTTCGATACGCGACCTCGGCAAGGTCAAGCTTCTCCGCACTGGCCAGGGCAATGCCGTAATTGTAGTAACTTGTTGCTGTTGGCAGGCATTCCGTAGCACGTCTCTGTGCCTGTATTGAAGAATCCGTATCCCCGAGTTCACCGTAAACGATACCAAGGTTATCGAAAGCGGGCCCGTGGTTTGGACATATCTCCAGACATTTTCGGAGAGGCTCTAGTGCCTCCGAATACCTGCTGAGCCTCATCAACACATGGGCAATGTTGTTCAGCGCGTTGGCGTGGTCCGGCTCAAGCAGCAGAAAGTTGCGCCATTGGTCCAGAGCCTCCTCGTATTTGCCGCTCTTAGTGGCTGCGACGGCATCAGCAAATATATCTGCGTTTATCATGTTTGTGTTCCGGCAAACACCACATTTTCGCAACGTCACATCAAGAAGAATCACTGAGACAACCCGGGAAAGCAGGGCACGTTCAATACTTGCTCAACCTGCGTCGATCCATAAGATGAATGCCAAGCAGGCAGTAAAACCGCGATTCCCTAGCAATCGCGAGGTCCGCGTCTTCGGCATCTTTGGTGCTCACGCCTGGGGGGCTAACGTCATGCATTTTTAGCACTTCAAGATCCGTCAATGCCTTCAAGAGCTCATGTAACGGCAACCATGAATCTGTATGGGCCAACAGGGACGCAGCCAACTCGTCAGGACTTCGAGCGATGCCCGTCGTGGTCTGAGGCCGAAGACTTGCCTCGACCCGATCACATGTCCTGTCAGCTACCCACTCGGCGATGTCATCCATATCAACTGAACGGCCCGCGCTCAATTCGCAAAAGCAGATTAGCATTGCTTGCCGGTAAATTGCCTGTAGCAGCGCCGTAATCCTATTGCAGTTGGGCCGCAGCGAGATCGCAAGTTGTTGAACGAGGCTGTGCATCTCACCGTATGTCGCCGGGTTGATTGTAATCGACACGTGCCTTGTCCGATCTGTTCGACCCGACCGATATTGTTTGACCGAACGCGACATTTGGCGCGGCCAGGATGGCAGCCACCAAGATCTACGGCAAGCAGCCGTTTGCCGTTTCGCGAGATAGTTGATGCCGTAACTCCTAAGGCTTAATTAGAGAACTCATCGCAACAGCGTTATTCGTTTTGTTCATTGCTATACATACTGGCTGTACGGACACCGCAACTGATTCTCCCGGAGACGGAAGCGCTACGATGTCGCACGGCTTGCCCGTCTCGCGACTTTGGCCAATTGACGTATCCGCTAAATCGCATCATTGACAACATTCGCCGATGTCAATTTCACTCACGTCAGCTCCAAAAAACATACCGGCCCTGACCCTCTCTTCCAAGCGAGCCAACTTGTCCCGCATCTGTTCCATCTCTTTCTGAAGTAATTCGACCTCAGCTCGCACTGTTGGGTCTGCGATATCCTTTATTAGGGCTGTACGGGTTTCGGACGCTGCCCTGTATTCTTCCCTTGCAGCTGACAACTCGAGGTCAACCCTGCGCGCCGCGCTTTTGGCGGACCTCAGTATGCGTACTGCGTTTAGGGCATGTTTCCTTGGTGGCATCGCGGCAACTCCGCCTGGATCAAATCCAGGAACTCCATTTACAAGCTCCCAGTAGTCAGCCTCGGTCTGTCGGATCAGCACCAGTACCTGCTCAGCATCGCGTTCCGAAGGAACTAAGGCCACACGCAATCTCCAGCATAAGTTTCGAAGTCCAAGTCGCGGTTCGGGCCGAGAGCCTAGCATTTGGCACTGCAACCCAGCATTCATAATCCGCCTAGTTAAAGCGTTCGCTTGTTCAATCACAAAGCCCGCTCGTGGATCTTGCATTCTCAAGGCACATTCCCCATGACTTGGCACAAGCCGTGCACTTCTCTGTCAGGACGGTCAACCAAACTGCCCTGCAATTGAACGAACGTGTTATTGTCCAGTGAAACCAGCGTCTTCAGCCATCTCCAACAAGAGCTGAAGTCCTTCGAGTTCAGCGATTGCGTTAATCCTGTACGCAGCCTGGGTTCCACGAAACTCGGATTCGGCAGCGTCCGACGCTCCAAGAATCGGATCACCAAGTTCGTTCTGTTGTTCGGCATTTTCTGAGGCGAGCGCGGCCGCACCCATGTCGGTCTCGGCTAAACCACCAAGTTGTTCGATCATCGTTTGAATGTACGCGATGGTCCTATTGATTCCGCCAATCCTCAGTCTCCATCGCGTTATAATGCTAATCGTCAAGCCTGCCCATGATAGGCACTCTTCAATGGCATCAATTATATCATTGGATATTCGCCCGTTGCTGTCGATTTTACATACAGGATTAGAATTACCGTAGACAAACCAGTTACAGGCGTTTTGCCCCGGGTCCTCACTCACAAACCTCCCTGTCGCCGGGTCCACATACCGCGCCTGCATGTAGATGAGGCCGGTGTTGTTATCGCTTGGATGGCCGAGATTTCCCACGAACTTGCGAGCGCTTGTTCCGTTGGGATTGACACCGCTCCGTACATTACCGTAAACATCGTAGTTTCGGCTGGAAGTAATCGTCCCTATAGGGCTTACTTCCGATAACACCGATCCCAATCCATCAAATAGGTACCATCGCCGACCGTGGTCTCCGCGCCCGCGCACCGATCAGGCGCGATGCAGGGCGTGGAGGCGATTAGACAGTTACAGAACTCATTTTAACACCCGCGTCTTATTCCGTGCGCTGTGAGCCTGTGACCAGCGTATAACAGCGGCAATACAAGCTTGCCTGAATTACGGTACCGGCTGTATCATCCCGCCGATACTCGGGACCACGGGCGCCAACTAAATAGGTAGCGGTACTGACTCCTCCCTGCATTTCTCGCACAAACATCGAAGCATCGAGAGCAAAATCGGTGGTTACGCCGTTCACGACCGAGCGATGACGGATTCCATCCGCCGCGTAGGTGAACTGGCTGGTTGTGCCATTATAGGCGCACATCCGGTTTTCGGAGTCCCCTAAGGAGGTCTATCGTAACGGGCAATTTGACAAGAGCAACTTTGATATCGATCTGAACCAGGACAAGGTGACATGTCCGGCGGGTAATACCACGACGCGTTACCAGTCAAACCAGGACGGCAGCATGACCATTCATTTCGGTGATCTGTGCGTGCTGTCAATGATACAATGAGCATGTAACGATTCGGATAACTTGAAACTGTACCACTCTTGTGAAATTTAAGGCGGGAATGTGCATTAAGCGCGTTCCCGCCTCGGCGGTTCCGTTGAATTAGGGAGATGACCAAATCAACCTG
>CAIXIX010000412.1 GCA_903919615.1 uncultured Chthonomonas sp. | reverse complement strand
GCGATCGCGACACGATGAAACAGGAACGCATCCCAATCTCCGAACTGCTCGCCTACGTAAAGGCACGCATTTAAGCCTGTCCACCTTCAACGGCATGCCGAATGCGCGATTAGCTTACGCCGTCCCACTCACCGCTATCGGTTGAGGAGGACGGCAAGAGTTTATCAAGTCTAGTATGTCCACTCCCCACATTCACGCCCATCTCAAACTCCTGATTAATCATACCTAGAATATTATCATTGACTCTTATTTTATTATATGATACATTAAGATACAAACTTCTGAAGGGAGAATAGCATGACAAGCAACTCAACTGATCAAGCCAATATATCGGCCGATGTACTGCTCACACTTGATGAGACGCTTCAGTTTCTCGGCATCAGCCGCCCCACGCTTTACCGATGGCTGGCCCAGGGAGAGATCACCGGGCTAAAAGCTGGTAAGCAGTGGCGCTTCCGCAAATCCGACCTGCAGGCCTATATGGCTCGTGATCCACTCGCAGCTACCGATGCGCCTGAGGAGTTAGTTGCGGCGGAGATTGCGGCGCTGAAAGCAGCTCTGCCGAACGCCTCCGACCCACCAATCGGCCACATTGGAGCTCAAACGCCTGGCAGCATCGAAGCGGTATTTGGTGCGATTTGTGATCTCGCATTTGCATTGCACGCGTCGGACATTCATCTTGAACCCGTGCGATTGGCGGATAGGTCAGACTACTGGCTGAGAATGCGTATTGACGGCGACTTGCAGGAGATTCGCCGCATCCCAAATGGCCTTCATGCGTCCCTTAATCTCTGTATCAAGCAGGCTGCCAACCTGGATCTTGCGGAGCGCAAAGTGCCACAGGAAGGCGGAATACCGTACCGCCATGCTGACATGAGCTTTGTCCTCAGCGTCGCATCACTTCCAACTTTGCATGGTGAAAGCATAACAATCCGCATTCAACAGAAGGAGCGGATGCTGATGTTACTGGAGACGATCGGTATTACGCCGGAGCACCCTTTGAGATCCTGGATTGGGAGTCCTAGCGGCCTCATTCTGTTTTCCGGGCCCACCGGAAGCGGCAAAACGACCACGATTTACAGTTGTTTAAACGAGATTGCTACGCCAGAGCGCAAGACGTTTACAGTTTCTGAAACGCTTGATGCCGTGATACCGAACACAACAGCGATCATCGTGAATGAGCGCGCAGGTATGGGATACGGACCTGCGCTGCGATCCCTCTGGCAACACGATCCCGATATACTATTCATTGGCGATGGATCGGTGGCGGAGGCTGCGCAGGCTTTACCTGCCTTCGCACTAACTGGTCACCTCGTTCTGGCTCAGATACAGGCAGGAAGTGCCGCTGCGGCAGCAGTTCATCTCGTTAATTGTGGGGCAGAGCAGTTCGCTGTTGCGATGTCTCTTACGGGCATCCTGTCACAATGCCTGGCTCGCAAGATCTGCACCGAGTGTAAAGAGGCTGTATCTATGGACGCATCTCATCCACTGCTGGTGCACGCACGAGAGCTTTCCAAACGAGGCGGGCTAGAAATGCCGGCAGAGTTCACCCTGTATCGCGGGCGTGGGTGTGACCGGTGCCGAAACACGGGGTACCGGGGCCGCATTGCACTCTACGAGGCAATGGAATGGAGCCAATCGCTCGTGGAGGCGATGCAGCGGCGAGCTTCCGTTGAGGAGCTTGAGGAGATCGCCGTTAGCCAGGGGATGGTAACGATCGGCGCCTTAGGCATCGGAAAAGCCATTGCAGGCGAGACCACGCTCGACGAGGTATTCCGGGTATGCGCATCACGCTCGCAAGCAATGCTGTGATCAATCACGCCGCTCACATCCGGCAGGCAATCGAATCCTGTAGGGGCGCTGCGATAGGTTATGTAACGCGATCTGATACGATTGCCTTAGCCGCAGCCGCTCACAGTCGCACGCCTGTCACATCGATAGAGGAAGTTGCCCTCGAAGAATGCCGAATTCTCGAAGGACGCCAACTGTGTGTCATCGGGTGGCAACCTTCGGCGCCTAGCGCAAATCCGGCATGAGACCAGTTCGTCAGCATCGTTGCATTTTGCCCGCAGGGCATTTGTTCTTAGGCATGGCATTCATGCCATGTTCGTTGGTCGCCCACCCCACGCGTTTGCACCTCATTCCGCCTTACGCGCCAACGGCGCGCAAGGTGGAAGGAGGCCGTTGTCGCGATATTCGCTCAATACGATCGCCCATGCGGGACCAAAATAGGGATGATTGTGTATACATTCTACGCACCGGTGAACGGCCGCGGCAGGAAGCTTTGCTGATTGCCCATTGGGCTTGATATTTGCATTGAGATGGTAACGGCGTTCTGAACGAGTGCATCCGGCTCGCAACGGATCGCCTTGGAGCGATGACACCTGTAAGAGGCATTGTCACATTTTGTTCTTTGGCTTTCCGAGCTTGTCCGTCGACCTAGAAATCAACCCGCTGAGGGCGAGACCAAGCGGTGGGGACACAATCCCGATTGCTATTACAACTACCATGAAGAACCCGGCAGCAAGGATGAATAGGGTCCAAATGGTTGTTGTCAGAATGACCAACGTTCCACGTAACAGCCACTGTTGTCGCCAGGTTCTGGCGACAAATGCTCTATGGCCGGCCGGAAGCATCCAGAAGGCCGGCTGCGGATAGAGCATAGATTGCGGCCAGAGGCGGAACATAATTGGGGAAAGTGCGAGGGCGCTGAGCGTCGCAATCCAGAATGGCGCGGGGTGCAGCATGTGCGTTCGATATAACAGTACCCACGAAAAGCACATCAGCACCGGCGTAATATAGTGCGGCAGTTTGGTAAACGAATCGAGTACGACGTCTTGCACTTTACTGTTTGTTGGATCGGCCTGGAGTAACCGCACATAAAGCGGGAGGGCCGTGCGTTTACCGCGCGACTTCTGGACAGCCTTCGCAAGCACCGTCAGCGACTCGTTGTCCTCGGGGTTCAGCGTCAAAGCTCGATTCGCAAACTCTTCCGCGCTGTGCCAGTCACTTTGACCGAGTGCAAACCCCGCAAGCAGGGTGTGTCCTGTGGAATCGGCGGGATCAAGTTCAACAACCTTGTGCGCGCTATTGAACGCCGACCAGGTGTCTCCCGCTGCCATCTGTGCCTTCGCAAGCGCGTGGTAGGCAAGGTGGGATTCAGGGTCCAGTCGAACGGCTTCCAGAGCCGCCCTTATCGACTCTTCTGGATTTCCCAGAATTCTCAATGCGCAAGAGCAGAGCCGGTGAGCCCACTCGCCTTCGGGATCTGCGATTACAGCCAGATTTCCTGTGTCGATTGCAGCCTGATAATTACCCATCATCAGATTGGCATAGCTCAGCATACAGAGAGCCTGATGATTGTTTGGGGAGATCCTTGCGGCGGCAGCAAGCGGCTCAAGCGCATCGGAGTATCGGCCGATATCAAATAGCGCCTGCACTTTGGCGATCAATTCGTCGAATTCAGGAGGGTCCACGGCTAAGCCCTGCAATCTGCGGTACGGTCTGTCCCGTACCCGAAATCTCATTTACATCATTTTGCGAGACCGAAGATATGCCGCGAGATCGTCGTATGCGCCGCCTTCATTGGCAAACTGCGCATAGTTGCGTGCGGTATCGAACCAGGTGTTCACGCTGGGCTTGATCTCCTTCATGGCGGTCCGGAAGTCGTTCATATCGATAGGTCTCGGCCGACCCGTAGATAGGGAGTCTTGCAGCGCTAGTTCCGCAGCCGACTCGCACAGGTGCGCCAGGTCTGCTCCAGAGAATCCTTCGGTACTGTGCCCAATTTTGTCGGCCTGGATATCGCGCGTCGGTCGGAATGCTAAGTTATCCCGAATCAGTTTTACGCGTGCAGGAAGGTCCGGAGGTAGAACCAGCAGCGTCCTATCCAGCCTGCCGGGCCTGCGGAGCGCTGAGTCTACATCCCAGGGATGGTTTGTTGCCGCCAGAACGAAAACCCCGTCGTTGTCCGCCTGGACTCCGTCCAATTCTGAAAGAAACTGATTCACCATGGTCGTGCCTGCAGAACCACGCATCAGACTGCGTTTTCTGCCGAGCGCATCAATTTCGTCGAAGAAAATCACTGTGGGACGATTGCGACGAGCAAGTTCGAATATCTCGTGCAGCTTGCGTTCACTCTCTCCAATATACATGTCCAGTACATCGGATATCCCTATCGGTATGAATTTTGCGCCAAGCTCTCCAGCCGTGGCACGTGCCACGTAAGTCTTGCCGCAACCTGGCGGCCCGTACAACAGCAGTCCGCCTCTGAGCGATTTACCGTACATACGCATCATTTCCGGGTTCTTAAGTGGACCCAAAAATGCAAGCTGCAAACGGCGCTTCACATCTTCCATGCCGGCGACATCCGCGAGCGTCAGCGTCACGCGTTCCATGCCCAGGCGTCCATCGAGTCTGGAGGGTCTTCACCGGCAATGGTCCCGTCGGGTCGAACTCTGGCCGGTGTTCGGAGGTCAGCATCCACCACGTCAGCGCTTCTGCGATCTCCCGGCTTTGCTTGATCCGATGGCATAGCCGGTATTTCAAATTCGTTTAACATACCCTGGGTCTGTTTCCAGCCGAGCGCCTGGTGCAGTTTACGATATCCGGCCGCAACCTCCAAATCCCCTGCGATTTCGGCTGACCTTGCAGCAATGTCTAGCGTCTGAAAGTCGTCGGGACGACGACTCAATACGACGCGGCATGCGTCGAGAGCCTCCGGGCACCGCCCGGCCGCCAGTAATAGTGAGGCAAGATGGGAGCGCAGCGCCATGTTATCGGGGTCCGCGTTCGCTGCTGCTTCTATTGCCAGGATGATGCTCGGATCTAAGCTCATCGAGTTCCTCGTTCGAATGGATTTCTGGCGCGTATTTCAAAACTCATTCAACTCTACGTCAATCTCAATCCGCAATTTCTCTTAAGGAGATGTGCGGATGAGAGTATCTGCTTACCCGACGGGTGAGCGGTTGCGGCGGGATACTTCGCCGATCGCCCTTTGGTCAGGCGCAACGCAATAGATGTCCTGAAGAGTAGCGGGGATGTTAGCTCGGACAGCTCACCTATTCAGCGGTTTCTTCGTCAGTTAGCGCAGCTACCAGCCGCCCGACTCGCGGGGGCCAGCTTGATTGCGGTGCCCCAAACTTCCGTCCGGCTCAGGCGTTCATACGCATGCATATAAAAGTTACGCAGCCTCACCAGCTGCTGCCACGGAAAAATCGGCATGGGCAGACTTGAACGCCGCTGATACCTATTCTGTGGCTTCGCCGATGATCGTCATTTCACGCTCAACCGCTGCGCGGGAACCGGCTCCGCCGTCGAGAGGATCTCTTTCAAATAGAACCGGTTTCCGGTGGCCTCGATCACTGATCGGCTGACAAGATCCACTTTGCGCCCGATAATTGAGGCGAGTTCGTCTTCCATGTCCATGTGGTCAAAGACGTCTCGCTCTATCGTTTCGTCGAAGTCAGCAAGAAAGTCGACATCGCTTTCGGCGTCAAAATCGTCTCGCAGTATAGAGCCGAAGACGCGCAGATCGCTTATCTTCCATCTGCGGCAGAACTCCTCTAGCGCGCTTGTTTCCAGATTGATTCCGTGTAATTTCACTCCGATGTCACCCATCTAAATTATCACATACCGTCGAGCCAAATACATCATTTGTGATCCATAGGGTCATACACGAGATCATCGTGAAGTTTCCTCAGCTCGGAGGTGCTTAGGTGGTTGGGTTGCAGCACTCATTATTCTGGTAGAACTTTCAACCGTGCCAGCAGTTACGTTCCTAGTTCTGGGCTCACCCAATTTCGGGTTCTATTGCGTACATAACCTGAGATAGTTGTGTATCCAAGGGCGACATGCACTGCGTGCATCACTAACTCAAAGGCTAATTCGCGCATGTAGAGGGACTTGCGCGCCTGCCGAATCTTATCTTGTTTCATAGGTGAAGATTGCGCACGACGAGCCAACAAGCGGCAGGTGATACGCATTAATTGGTCACGGCGTGCGTGCTGGACCCTCACCCCACCTCTCCCTTCTCCGCTCGCAAGCTCGCAGGGAGAGGGGCCAATGCACCGCCTACCGGAAATAGCCCGATTATCTCTAGCGCTATGAAACAAGATAAGTACCGACCGAGGAGCAATTTCGGTTGGCCAGCGCTCGCGCGGAGCTGCAATGTTCCGGTCGCAGCAAGCAGCGACCCTATCGACCGAGGCGATGCGCGCCTCTTAGATTGGCGCAACATGTCCATCCTGACACCAAGGACCTAACGCCTAAAACTTTCTATGCCAATATCGGCTTAATCACCTCACCAAAAACATCGGTCAGGCGGCGTTTGAGACCGTCGTGGTAGTAGCTTAGCTTCTTGTGATCCAGACCTAAGAGATGAAGCACGGTGGCGTGATAGTCGTAAATTGTTGCGACATCCGTGGCGGCCTTATAACCGAAGTCATCTGTTGCGCCGTAGCTCACCCCGCCTTTTACCCCCGCGCCAGCCATCCACGCTGTGAATCCTGCCGGGTTGTGGTCGCGCCCTGCCGTTCCTGTTTGGTGGGTAGGCATTCTGCCGAACTCTGTGGTCCAAAGAACCAGCGTATCGTGAAGCAGGCCGCGCTGCTTCAGGTCTTTCAGCAGCGCCGCAGTCGGCTGATCCAGGATAGGTCCGTGCCGGTCATAATCCGCCTTCAGCGTCTTGTGCGCGTCCCAGTTGAGCAGCCCATCCACGCCAGATGCGCGAGATCCGCAGTAGAGCTCGACGAAGCGCACTCCCCTCTCAAGCAGTCTCCGGGCTAGAATAGAGTTGCGCGCGTAGCCTGCCTTGAGTGGGTTCGGGCTGTCTGCGCCGTACATCCGCAGGGTTTCCGGGCTCTCCTTAGAGATGTCGGTAACTTCCGGCGCGCTCAGTTGCATTCGCGCGGCCAGCTCATACGACGATACCCGTGCGGCAAGCTCGCTGTAGCCCGGGTTATGGGCGTCGTACTCAGAGTTCAAGCCGGCGAGGTAGCGCCGCATATCCTGCTCTCGCTTATCGGTAGATGTTGCTGGCGATCTGAGATTCGTAATCGGCTGATCGGTATTGAAAGCCGTTCCCTGAAAGGCCGCAGGCAAAAACCCGGACATCCAGTTACTTGGCCCGTTCGGCGGCATACCGCGCATATCCGGGATGACAACAAAGGCGGGCAGATCCTGGCTTTCACTGCCCAAGGCGTAGGTCACCCAGGCTCCAACGCTCGGGAAACCATCAAAAACATATCCGGTATTCATCTGAAGCAATCCCGGGCCGTGCGTGTTGCTGCGCGCAGTCATCGAGTGAACAAACGCGATGTCATCCACACAGTTTGCAAGCTCAGGCAGCATGTCGGATACCCATTTGCCGCACTGCCCCTTCTGAGACCATCCGTAAGGGCTCTTCATCAGGTTCCCGTTGGTGCCCTGAAACGTGGTTGGCGGCGCGCCCGGCATCGGCTGGTCGTGTAAACGAATCAGCTCCGGCTTATAGTCCCAGGTATCCAACTGGCTGACTGCACCCGGGCAGAAGATCTGGATAACGCGCTTTGCCCTGGCCGGGAACATCGGCGCTCGTGGCGCGAGCGGTGACGCCGGGGGAGCAGCTCCTGCCTGCTCCTCCAGAAGGCAAGCTAGCGCAATGCTGCCGAGCCCCGAACCCATGTTGCCAAGAAATTCACGTCGATCAAGCCATTTTCGTCTGTGCACGGTGTTGATCCTGTTCAGTAGTATACGAATTCATTCGCATTGTACAGCGCGCGGCAGAGCGTAGGCAGGCCTTCTATCGCGATAAGCGCCCGGGCAGCAGCAACCTCTTTTGCACTGGGCGATCGACCGAATGCCAGTTGGAATGCCGCTGAGACCTGCTTTGCCGAATTGTCGCCAGCAATCCCTCGCACTCGTTCTGCAAAGTAGGTTGCCTGCTGGTTCATGAAGAGCCCGTTCATCATACTGAGCGCCTGCAGCGCAGTGGTTGTGCTGGTACGATGCGCCGCACGCTCAGAGGAATCCGGGCAATCCAACACACCTAGCAGCTCATCACGAATGCCTCTTGCGGGAATCTGGTAAACGCTTCGTCTCCAGGTATCCGGTCCCTGATCCTCGCGGGTCTCGTAGATCGCAACGTTCAGCACCGAGTACTTGAAAAGCCTGAAACCAGGGCCGCCAGCAGCTTTTAGATTGAGCTTGCCGCTAACAGTCAGAATCGAATCACGAACGGCTTCCGCCTCCATGCGCCGGAGAGGCATATGCCAGATGAGACGGTTGTCGCCATCCTTTGCCATACCAGCGCTATTGACTGTCGAGGTCTGCTGATAGGCATACGAGGTTGCGATCATTCGGTGCAACCGCTTCAAGCGCCATCCGTGAGTCATCACGTCTGTCGCGAGCCAGTCTAGCAGTTCAGGATGCGAAGCGGGTGCGCCCATATTGCCAAAGTCGCTGGGGGTATCTACAATGCCGTGGCCAAAGTGGCGCTCCCAGATGCGATTAACGATGACTCGAGAGGTAAGCGGATTGCGCGAATCGCAAATCCAATCGGCCAACTGAAGACGAGGATCCACGGACTCTGGACTTACATCCGTTAGGGACGCGAGCTTAACCGCTGCCGTTGTCGAATTAGCTGCTGTCTTGAGGTCACCAGCCAGCCCCGGAATCTGTGACAGCGCTCCGGGAGTTACCAGATCTCCGCGGTGCATCACATCACCGCGAGGCAGTATATAGATCGGAGCCGGGTCGTCAAACTTACCGCAATAGGCAGACATAACAGGTGCAAGCGACTGCAGCGTATTGTCTGCGATCTGCAGGTCAGCATCAAGCGCTTCAAGCTTCTTGTGCTGGTCAGGATTCAGGGCCTGTTTCAAACGCTCTTCGCTGTATGCTTTCGGGTCCACAGAGCGGTCGTCGCTTGAAGCGACTCTCACCCAGCTTAAACCGTCCTTTGAGATGTCGATATGGTATGCGGTTGCGACACGGTCGGATAATCGCTTCTCGGAATCGCGCGACCATACAACGCGCGATATCTGCTCTGCCTGTGGCAGTTCAATCTGCGCCCATCCTGCTCCACGCTCATTGCTGATCCACGAGAAAGAGTTCCCGTGCTTGCCATCATTGAGGTGGTTAATCTGATGTTCAGTATAGCCCGGAAGCAGAGAGGATGCGGTCGCTTTCGCCCCTCGAGATGCAAGCGCAAGGTTTTGGCTCGCATTTGCCGGACCATAGATCTCCAGCTCATCAATACATGGTTCAGCGCCATTACTCGTTGCCGTAATAACGAATCGCAGATACTTTGCGTTCGTTGTCGCAAATCGGTCTTCATTGAACACGCTGCTTACTGGTTCACGAAGTCCTTTGTTTGCTGCCACTAGCTGAGTCTTTGCAGTCGCGAGCAGATCAGCCCGCGCGGCCCTCAGCGTAGTCTGCCGCGCACGCGCATCATCAACCTTTCGCTGATCCTCCGGGCTGTTGGGCCGCTGGCTCAGTTGGCGGTCGCCATGGTAAACACCTGAGAAGATAGCCGTCATCCGATAGTAGTCGCGCGTTGGGATGGGATCAAATTTGTGATCGTGACAGCGAGCGCAGTTGAGTGATACGCCAAGGAACGTAATTCCCGTGGTCGAGACGATGTCGTCCAGATCGTTTGCACGCTGCTGCCTCGTGCCCTCGTCCGTCAAGATCGGAACTGTATCGTGGATGCCTGAAACCAGGAAGCCGGTGGCAACTTCAACACTTGGATCGCCCTTGCCGATAATGTCCCCGGCGATCTGCTCCTTAACAAAGCGATCGTAGGGCTTGTCCTGGTTCATCGAGCGGATGACGTAGTCTCGATACGGCCACGCATTCGGTCGAAGGTGATTCTGCTCATATCCGTGGCTTTCACCGTATCGAACGACATCGAGCCAGTGCCGCCCCCAGCGCTCCCCGTATGCGGACGAAGCAAGCAGGCGGTCGACGACCTTCTCGTAGGCGTTGGGAGACTTATCTGCGCAAAAGGCTGCGATGGCTTCCGGCGTGGGAGGCAGGCCGGTAAGGTCAATACTGACGCGACGTAAAAGCTCCGGCCGGGAAGCCGGAGCAGAAGGAGTTAGTCCGCTGCGCTGGAGGCGAGCAAACAAAAAGCGATCGATTGGATTGGACGAGAGCTTATCAAACGCCGTTTTAGGTACCACAGGGTGTGAAATCGGCGTCATCGACCATGGCGTCTTGTTGGGAGGTTTTATCGCAACCAGTTGATCTTTTGAGTAAACTGCGCCAGACGCGACCCAGTCTCGCAGGAGCTTAACTTCAGCAGCGCTTAGCTTGCCATCTGGAGGCATCTTTCCGGCCGATACTGCGGCGACGGCTGCGCTGCCCGAAGTGCCGGAATCAGCAAGCGCGCCCGTCGAGATCGCAATAGCCCGGGTGCTCAGGTCCACGCCGCCCGATTTCTTTTCGGGCCCGTGGCATTTTATGCAGCGTGTGCTCAGGAGGGTTGCAGCCCTGCCGGGCAGGTTTGCCGAATCTTGAGCCGTTGCGGGCAGACGCACGATCAGGCAGAGGGAGACGGTTATGGAACTTAAAATGAGTTTCGTGCTAATCATAGCGTTACTTGCTCCTGGCAAGCGGCAGACGCCGTGTCTCCTGCCCGGGATGATGAATAACCGTGTGTTTCTACGCGAGGAGTACGGTAACCTTCTTAGGACACGGGTAGTTTGGAGTTGGAAAGCAATCTGCACCCCACCGCGGCCGCGTCCGCCAGCGCCGTTGATCCGACATGAAATGTAACTCTTCTGGCGCATACACCCGTCAGATGAAATGCGTGGAGCGAAGCGACCGGAGGCAGCAATAACCTGGTGCAGGCGATTGACGCGACCGCTTAGAGATTGATCTGGTGAAAGTGTTCTGTAATTATAAGGGAATGCATTCGGTCTTAGTGTCGCGTGCCAGGCTAGCAACCAGGACAATACGGACTTAAATTCAAGACGAATATTGACTTTTTTTTAGCGCTAGCTATAATACGCAAGGTTGCCGTACATTGCAACTCGCAGAAGCTTGCTGCGACATCACAAAGGACAATTAGGAGGGCTTATGAAACGGTTGCTGGCTTTTGCCGCTGTGTTCATTATCACTGCACTGGCTTCTAGTCATGCGAGTGCGCAAATGGGTAATCCATTTAAATACACTGTCGCGAGCGGTTTTATGAATGGTAGCCCCGCCGTTACATACCAATCCGGCGGAACGCCCGCTACGGCTGCTGTGCAGCTGTTGGATTCCGCAAGTTATACTATTCAGAACACGTCGAATAGAACGCGAACGGCTGAGGCTACTTATACAATCTGGGTTGCCGCAACCCTAAACGGAGCTTCTGGGTTCTACCTTCAAGGGCAGGCTTCCGAAAATTACAACAACGCAATCGAGGCTAACGACGTGGTACCACTCGCTCTGTCAGGTGGCTCATTTGGAAGTCTACTGGTAGGGCAGTACACTGCCAACGGAACGGCAGATATCTACGATAATAAGACCACGGATGAGCTTAACACCTTGACGCCAACGGTCGGATTTGAAGTAAAGCTTTAGCGACTTGCCGGAAACGGCCGAACTCACCCCGAGGTTCGGTTCGGCCGTTAATTAGTTTGAGATGGGGTTTTTGAGGGGAATAGTATTAATGCTGCGATTGTGTAAAAGTCCGATCCTTATTGGCTTCTCAATTCAATGGCTTTTGGCGGGGAGTGTGTCCAAAGCGCAGACACCCAGAATATCTACAGTTCAAATGCATGCCGAATTAGCTAAAGAAGATTGCCGCCTCTTAGCGCCGGTTACGCTTCAGTGCCGGAATCTTCCTCTAGCGATGGTTCTAAATCGTGTCGCGGAGCAGAGCGGAATACGGATACGAATTGACGACTTAGATTCTGCGTCGGGATATTCCGTTTTTGCAGTATGCAATAAGCTACCGGTTTACAAGGTGCTCAATTCTCTCTACGGGCTCTTTAGTATTCGTGGGGCCGAGTGGTCGTGGTCGAGGACCAACAGTCCAACGGGATTCGAGTACACGTTTCACGAAACATCCTGGGCTAAGAATCGCGCTGCAACTTACAATCAAATTGTAGACGGCATACTTGACCGGTACCTGGAAGCGATCCGTCACCTTGCTCCGATGGATGTGCAGGAACGGAGGTTGCATCAAGACGAGCTCAGGAGAGCTTTGTTGTACGATGAGTCCGACAATATCTCTTTTATCTTCGACAAGGTCAATTCTTGGAACGAAGCTAACCTCTATATGTCTGTTTTGACACCCGAGCAACAAAGCGCAGTCCTTCATGGTCACGACGTGTCTATTGACCTGCGGGAATTGCCCTCTGAGACTAACGCAAACTTCCGAAAGATGGCGCATCTAGGACAGGTGCAATCAATCGATCCGAACGGCGGTACTATCGACCTACCTCAACCAACATCGATTGTATTTTCCAGGTCACTTGCAAATCGAGCGCATGACTTTCTCGCTCCAATGGTTATGGTTATCGCAGGCAGAACAGGTAAGAGTTGGATGGGAACCGGCGACCTTCAACTTGGTGTACGTAAGGCTCTAAAGCGGGCATGGTTGCTGCCTGGCGACAGCACGGCATATACAGCAGGCGGGCAGACGGTGCCGAAAGTACCAGAAAGTGCCGAGGACGCTAGTGAGCGCAGAAAGAGTGCGGATAAGGCGGACGCGTTCGGAGCAACAGCGCGGCCAGGAATGCCACCGGAAGTGCGAGATCGGATTGCGCTCAGTATGCGTTCATCACTCAGTACGGCAGGTTGCCTTGATCAGTTTGCACGCGGGAGCCTGATCCCGGTTTTTGCGGTACTTCCTGCCGAGACGGGCCAGGGAGTACATTCCCCGGCTGGCCACTCTGTAGAAGAGTTCGTACATGAGTTAGAGTCGAGCGGGATGCCGTACTGCTGCAAATGGCGCGATCGAGCCTTGCTGGTAACCTATCCGTATTGGCTCGCGTTACCCACACCTGCTATTGCTTACCGCCTGTTGAAGAGCATCCAGCCCGATCTGTCTGGCAGCGTGAGCTTAAATCGACTTGCCAATCTGATGGGCAAGGTGAACGATGACCAGTCCGGGTGGCTGGCGGAAACCTGGGGCTACCCTCAATCGCATATGGCCGTTTTGCGGCCAATGTTGCTGTTGCTCAATCGTTACCCTGCACTTGCTTCATCAACCGGAACATACCTTCAGCAGACTGTTAATGATGATATTCGACAAGAAACAAATCTGAAATCAAATATTCCGGTATCCGACAAATTCGAGCGCTACCGGTTACAAATTGAAACGTATAATCCAAAAATCGGTGTTGAGGGAACGCTGCGTTTTGAGGGTTACACGGCAGACCACCGCTGGGATACTCTGCTGATCGCAGTGCTGCCGCGCAAAATTGGCGCGCAACAAGCCGCGACAAAGCGCAATTACTGAAATTTGACAACTGCTAAGACGCAGCGCGGAAACTCGTAAGTAACTGCAATTGTCTCTACTGGCCGAAGTTCGGGGTTTTCGTTCATCGCGCTCATAATCGTCAGGGGCCACCGTCTTCCGAACAGCGAGTTCAACGCATGCTCAGAAACTCGGATCAGAAGAGGCGGTCTGTCTGATAGCTGGGGGATTTCTCAATCGCGAGACAGCGGCTCTAAACCGCAAACATGACGTCGCTCATGTCGAAATGACGGGTTGGGGGCTGGTTTGCGCCGCCGGAAACACACGTCAAGTCGATAGGTACCCCTCATCACACGTCATTCCGATGGAAGCCTCCCATCACGCGTCATTCCGATAGGAGCCCCAGGCGACTGAGGAATCCCCCACTTTCCGGTACAGAGAGCTCAACGTCTAACACTCGCGGCCCACAGCACACGTCATTCCGACATGAGCCTCAGGCGATTGAGGAATCCCCCACTTGTCAGTACAGAGACCTCAACG
>CAIXIX010000411.1 GCA_903919615.1 uncultured Chthonomonas sp. | reverse complement strand
TAGTAACTTCCGAGTAAAAAGGATGGGGCTTTTCGTGACACCCATGAATGCACGTCAGCAGGCGTTCATCAGTAGTTGGCATGAAGACATGGTATTCGGAGATAAACCTAAAAACACCGAAGCCGTACCATAAAAATTAGCAGGATGCGAGCTGACGATAATACGGCAGTTTTGGCGATGCGGTTGGGAGCCTTCGGAAGCATGACTTCGAACAGTGGAGTATGCGCAGTGCTCCAGGGCTCCCAACCGCAATCTCATCAGTATCTGTGCGAGTAGCTGATAAGCTCGAACTGGTCGGCAAACGTTGCGTCGCCCGGGTTGCCGTGTGAGTCCTTAACACGGTCACGTACGATCGTTACGGGAACGTTGATCGACCAGGAATCGCGGCCACGAGTCCATGTGATTCCGGGCTCTATGAACACTGCGTAGCCAGGTCGGCGGAACCCATCGCTGTTACCGATCAGGTCCTTTGCGGGCACACCCTCTAACCGCCAGGCAAGCTCGCCAGTCAAGCCCCACTTCTTCTTGCCGATGGGCGCCGATGCCCCAATTCTCGCCAGGTACTGGTCTGGAACCGAGTTGTATTTCTCATACCCTTTGCCGGCTGGTATGACGTTATTGTACAAATCCGAGAGGATCGACGGGGTTCCGTTGATATTCGTTGGCGTAATCAAGTAAGTAGCAGAAGCGAACAGCGTTACCTTCTTGAAAGACTTGAAAGCCTGCCCATCCACCGGGAAGGCCCATGCGCCCAGGCCAGGCTGTATCGACTGATCAACCGGGCGGAGCACGTTGGGATTATTTCCATTGAGATCCGGAAACGCAGACCTCTTGTGTGGGTTGCCCGTGGGCGCCTGAACACCGACCCCGAGGGAGACGTTCTGTGTTGGGTTTTTCTTGGTGGGCAGCAGCCAGTATTTTGCCGATACGGAGATATCGCCCAGTCCCTCCCCATTCATCTCGTAGCGCGTTCCGGCTGCGGTAACCGGCAGCGGCAGCGACCAGCGGCCGTATATCAGCACAGGCACGTTGACGGCTAGCGAGAGTTGGTTGTTTACTCCGTAGGTCCCGCCGAGGTCGAGAATACGCTGCCGGTTAACCACGTTCGTGTGATTTGTCTGGCGGATAGTCTGTTCGACAGTCCCATTGTAGTGGCGGGCGGCATCCAGTACGCGGAGCGAGAGGTCGAGCTTCCAGTGAAGCGGAGTCAGGTAAGGGGTCTGATCCGAAGAGAACAAGGGCGCGCACTGTCGCGCCACGATACATCCCTGCGACATGCTTCGGATTGCAGGAACGCTTAGCGCGGCGAGACACAATGCGGGGCGCAAGATACTGACGGGTAATCGCATTTCGTTGTCCTTAAATGGGAGAAATAGGTAGAAACGCAGAGCTGGAGAAGCCACACGATGCAATATGCAACTTTGCGGCTATCGCATACGATGTGAAGCTGAAATACAGGGCGGAATCGCATCGTGCGGCTATTTTATGACAGCATAATTAAAATCAGCTTAAACAAGGATGAAAACACTTTAAGCATGCGCTTAATTTGCGCTATCTCGAGGCATTCATCCACTCGCTAGAAACCAGGGGACTGCGAAATCAATGGCGTTATGGCGTCAATACACAACGAATATGAGACGATCGCTGCAGTGGTGCTTCGCCCAGCAACACTGAATCGAGGAGTTGTACGGCTGTTTGTGCACGACCTGTGCGGTGAACATACGGCTTCGGGATAGAGTGCGGTTACACAGGCATCTCTATCTGCCGGGCTTTGCTAGTGCCCGGCCAATAGACAAGTGCGAACTATTTGGCAGCTTTGACTGCATCCGATGCGGCTTTCGCAGCCTTAAGATTTGCGTTCACGGCGTCCCAATCGATAACCTTAAAGAAAGCATCGATATACTTCGCGCGAGCGCGTCCAAAGTCGATAAAGTAGGCGTGCTCATAGACGTCGATGCCCAGAATGGGAACCGCGCCCCAGATCGGATAGGTGTTCTGTGCGTCGCCAATATAGTTAAACAGGGAACCATCATGCAGGTCAAGCGCGAGCCATACCCAGCCACGTGCCGCTATTCCGGTTGCCTTTAGATCGGCCTTCCAGTTGTCGAAGCTGCCGAACGATGCCTTGATCGCGTCCGCAACAGCGCCATCCGCTTCGCCGCCTTTGCCGCCCAGATTTCCAAAGTAAAGCTCGTGATTTTTGACGCCGCCGAGGGCAAAGGAGTACTCGACCTTGAGTTCACGCAGGTCACTGAATGTCTGATTCGCTTTTGTTGCATCCGGCGCTCCAAGCGCCGCGAGCTTTGTGCGAATCTCGTTTACCTTGGTTACGTAACCCTTGTAGAGCTCGTAATGTTCGTCGTGAGTCTTGCGAGTGATGCCCACAGCTTCGGTATTGATGAGCTTTTGAGGGAATGGAATGGCCTGCAGTGGCGCAGCGCCCTGAAGTAAGGAGGCGCTTTCGGCATCGGCTGAACGGACGAGGCCCGCTGCGCCCATTGCAGCTCCAACGGTTAGAAAACTGCGCCGATCTAATTCTTTCCAGATCGAATTGTCAGACATCCTATGTCCTTTCCAAATTGGTACCTAAATAGCGGAGGGCGTACCGGCGCCTATCGTTGAATACGATCAGCGCCGGCGATTTGCATGTATCGATTTCCGACTAGCCCTTTGCAGGCGTCGACTTCTTCGCAGCCTTGATCTTAACCAGCGGTAGTCCGCAGCACTTGTTTTTGTGCGCTTTTGCCTCTGCGGCAGTGAAGGTCATTTTGCAGTGCTGACACTTTAAGATCTTAGCATCCTTGGATGCCTTGGTGGAAGCAGACCTCATTTTGCCGCCCGACATCTTACTATCGGACATTTTGCTGTCCTGAGCAAGAACCGGGAGCGCGATCGATAGGCCGATGGCGCATACGGCCGCGAGAGACATTGCGGTTCGCTGAATTGTATTGACTTTCATGGTGTTGGTTTCCCTTTCGGCGTTGGGTTGGTTGTGTTCAAACAGTTAGAATAGTAGTTGCGATGGGTCGAGAAACGCGTACCTGCCCACGAATACGAGCCGCATCCTCTTTCTTGCAAGCTTCGATGGCAGCTTTGATTTGTGCAACGGAATGCACACCCGATATCGTTCGGAAAATGCTGCCATCGGACCCATAAATCTGTGTGAATGGAAGCATTCCATTCCAATCGGCGCTAACGGTGTTCGCAAAATCATCATCATCGTCAATATTCTTGCGCCATGTAGGGATGCTGCCATGGTTCTGCCGAATACAGTTGGCAGCCGTTGTGCGGTACTTCGGCACATCTATAAGTACAGAGATGATTTCTACACCACTCTTTTTGCTGTCGGTATTTAGCCGTGGCAATGCGGTGAATATAGAGCGACACTCCGGGCAGCAAGCTCTCCAGATGTGCAGCACGATGATATGTCCCTTGCGTGCTTCTACCTCCTCTTGAAAGCGTGCGCTGTTGATCAGCGGAATGGAGGCGACTTTCTGTGAATTGACTCTGCCGCCGAACAGACTTAGGACCGCAGCGGCAACAACAGTAATAACTAGCTTATTCATTTTCTTGTTCCTACCAGGAATGGCCCCCGGGGCATAAACCCGTTCGGATCTATGCCCGGGGTTAACGCTTACCCGGACTTCTTCTTCGATCCTGGGCTGCCGGTTGCCGGTTTGAGCTTTACGAGCGATACATTGCAGCACTTGTACTTGTCGTGCCTGGCTTCCGCTTCGGTCATGATCATTTTGCAATTCGGGCATTGATACCGAACCGCTGTCGACTTTGTCGCGCTCTTCTTGGCAGTGTGTTTCGATGAGGTTGTCTGGGCGTTTGCACAGATTCCGAAACACGCGAGGCCAATCGCCAAAATGCCTAACCTGGCATAGCCAGAACGCAAAGTGCGCTTGATGCGTATTAAGGCACGCATCCGCAAGGCGCGCACCGAGTCCCCTCCCCGCGAGCTTGCGAGCAAATGTGGGAGGGGTTCGGGGAGGGGGACAGGATCATCCAGATTCCTATACAGGTTGCCCATATTAAACGCTTTTTGCGCGCAATCTGAGTGATTAGATACTAATGTGCGTATTGTGGTCGCAAAACCATCCCGTATTGATTTCAACTGATACCCCTGTCTTGTACTTGTTGTGCGCAGAATGCGCACGATGAATTGTGAATAATTCAGGTTAGACGGGAGAGAACTTGGGCGGTGGATACGAAGGCTGCATCTCGTTTTGGAGATAGGCTTGTGTGTTTGGGGCGAAGTTACAGTGCATTTCTACTTCCGCTACGAGAGGCAAGCAGACCGGCAAGACTGCATACTGAAGCGCCCTGCCGTTCAAGGCAGCGCGTGACCTGGAGTTGCAATTTGCGCTTATTGCGACCGATTGCGCTGCTGTGGCGGCATGCAGGCAGCAGCAAGCGATGCCGCCCGTGCACCCGGCACAATGGCACAAACGTGTATGAGAATCACTGCTCGAAGCAAGCTCAGGAACGAGAGATTCGCTGCTGCGAGCGTTGCTTATGGGCAATGATAAACATAACGATATAAGCGCAAGCACCAATGCGACTGTCCGAGACATCGCAGTGCGTGCACCATTGTTATAACGAACATGAATCGATTTGCCAGACATCACAGAATATCCAGACCGGACCCTTCATGCAGTTGCTCTGCAATGAAGTGCTCGAAAGCGTCTAAAATGCCTGATGCTGACCAAAGAGCGGAAGTTCTGGAAGCGGCTTGCGCGTGTTTTCAAAGCGCATCCACTTAGAGTGGCCATCTGCATAGATGTAGTTCGCTCCACCGGTGTGGCGCGTGCTGGCAACGGCGACAGGGTCTGCAGTATCGGTCGGACCGGTTGATATCTCAACCTCACCCAGCCACGGATGGTAGTGAACATCGCAGAAATTGTCTCGACGCTCTGAAACGTAGATCGATTCGCTCGGTACCGGCAGTTGTGCAAGAGTAGCGCCAAACAGGTAGTAGGCATTTAGCAGATAGCTGCTGAGAGGGCCGGGTGGAGGGCCGAGCGGGCTGGAGCCGATACAGTTGCCCCCGCTATCCAGTAGTTTACGGCCGTGTGGGTCGGGATCGGACGGGCAGGTATACAGAGCCGTCTTGGACGAATCCTTTGACGCGACATAGGGCAGGATCTTATCGAACGGTGAGCCGTAATCGATGCCTTCTAGCTGCGCGTTGTTATCATCAACAGCCGGATTGCCGTCTGACGGGTGCTCCTGCGGGTAGGTCTCATCATAATCCTGTACGTACATCATCAGAGCGAGCCCGATCTGTCGTCCATTGGACAGGCAAGAGGCTGCGCGTGCCTTCTCTCTTGCCTGTGAAAAGACAGGGAAGAGGATCGCTGCCAGAATCGCAATGATTGCGATAACTACGAGCAGCTCAATCAGCGTGAAGGCGCTGGACATGCCAGCGTCATGTTTTGTTTGTTTCAAAGGATAGATGCTCCACAGATTCCAATACCGAACGTGATAAGTAATTCGCTGCGAGTATGCGAGTGTGATTTACAGGCAGAGAATGTACAAACGGTTCAGATGGATCGTGGAGGCATTAAATCGGGGTTGGGTGACAGACCCAGTGCAGAGAGGGAAGTTGAAGGAATACGCACCATAACGACGTCGCTGCAGCAGGTAACTGTGGGTTGCGGTATCGCAACGGCTGCCATGCGATAGATGCTGCACGAAACCGAGGGTCCTGGGTTTGTGCTCCGGGCAAGCCCGCATTGGCAAGGCACAGATCCGGTTTGTCCGTTCCCATTCGCGGTGCGAGCACGCTTGGAAGGGCAGTTCGGCATCCGACACACGCCGCCGCCACAGCAGCAAGCCGGCGCTTTTGCCAGGGCAATAGCAGGCGAGGCTCCGCATCGCGCAGCCGGGAAAGGCAGCGGCAGGAACGAAGCGCAGGCAACCGATAAGCAGCAGAAAATTGTAAGTAAGCGCCGAAGCATGATTGAGTGTATCACGAATCGGCGCTTACATTCAATAGACTGTGTTTACTTAGTGGCGCAGTGCGCGTTAATCCAATCTCCAATCACTGCTAAAGCCGCAGGTGCGAAGGTCTCTTCGATTACGCCGTACTCGGATGGAGATCCCGTTTTGCAGGTCTGGAAGAGGTGGTTTAATCCCGGCAAGAGCTTAATGGTTACGTCTTTGTTTCCGCTCTCCTTGAGCGCAGTTTCTATAACAGGCAGGTTCAGCGTTGGCGGTACCTGCAGATCCTTAGACCCATTCATTACCAGAACGGGGCAGGTTACTTTATGCAGGGCTGGAGCGGGATCGTACGTGATAAAGTAGCGCATCCAGGCACCGGAATATCCTGCGACCGCTGCCTTTACTGCCTTCTCTTGCGTCGCTTTGTCGGCACTGCCCCCAGCCGCTTTCATCATCTCTTCAGCTGCTGCCCGCAGTTCGTTCTCGGCCTGAGCCTCGTCGCGTGAGGTCCTTACGATCTGAATCATGCGTTTCTGGCTGTCGATAGTTGCTTTGACCGCAGCGTCTGGTGCGCCGTTCGCGCGAACAATCAGTTCGTTTTGCGCAAGCAGAATCGTGCCTCCATCCACTCCGGTGCCGGCGAGCATCACGATGAAGCCGACATCCTTAGATCGCGCAGCAACCATCGGCGCAATAATTCCACCCTCACTGTGGCCGATAAGCCCAATCCTATCGTGTCGAATTTCGGATCGAGACTTTAAGAAAGCAACTCCTGCCTCAACATCTGTGGCGAAATCTGCAGTTGTAGACTTTGCGAAATTGCCTGTACTGGTTCCTGTGCCACGGTCGTCTACTCGGAGTACCGCGATACCGTGGCGCGTCAGGTAATCCGCAATAATCAGGAAGGGCTTGTGGCCGAGGAGGGCTTCGTTTCGATCTTGCTGGCCGGAGCCGGTGATAAGAAGCGCGGCTGGGAATGGGCCTTTGCCCTGAGGCACGGTGAGCGTGCCGCCAATCTTTGTGCCGGCGGATGCGTTGTCGTATAGAACTTCAACTTCTGTGTACGGGTAAGGCTTTGTCGGCTCCTGTGGGCGTTTTTGAGGCGCAGCCGCTTCTCCACGTTTGAAGTTCAATGGAATCGTAGAGCCGCCCTGCGTCATCTTTCCGGTAAGTTCCGTACCCGCCGCGTTGATCGTCCCATCCCAGGTCAACTGCGCAATATTTAGTGCGAAATGAACCGCGTCGCCTTTCACCGTGACGGTATCGAGCGGAAGCTTCTGCGCCCCCTGATCCAGGCTGATGAAAACTCCGGAATAGGTATCCGGCGCTTTTTTCGTGATCTCCAGAGCGGCGCGCAACTGAATTCCTGAAACGGCAATGACACCTTGCCATTTACCTTCCAGACCCTCCGCGTGCCGCTCTGCTGCGATCGCCGCGTGGGCTGCGAAGCCGGTAGGCACAGCCGTAGCGAGTGCCAGCGCAGCAAGAAGTAGATGTCTCAATTAAATTCCTCCAAGTTCCGCTCAAGATTGACTACCATGATGGGATGTAATTAGTTAATTGTCTAATTATACAACTATCTAATTAATGTGTCAAGAGACGGCATAATGTACGACCGCTATCCTGGCCTCGAAACTAGATACGGGCTTAGATTGGTTGGAGTTTCGAAGCATGCAGTGATCTCAACAATGGCACATTAGAACAACCGTCTCGTTCCAGAAATGTTACTCTGGAACGAGAAGGATCACGGTTTATGGGTTTGCTTTGAGGTATTTGCTAAGCTGATCCGGGTAGTCGGTCTGAATGCCGTCCACACCCATTTCGATAGCCATTTTGAAACCAGCAGGATTGTCGTTCGGGCCGAGGTTATCGACATAGACCTTTACGCCACATGCATGCGCATCCGCAATAAGCTCTTTGGTCCACTCTTCGATGTTGCCATCTAGAACCTCGGCAGCGAGAAACTTTTCGAATTCGACGATGCCGCCCGGCTTCCGAAACTCATCGGGCAGGCTTGGCATTACCGGCAGGTGGGCCGCGATCGCTTTCCAGGCCTTGAGATCTTCCGGGCCGTTGTAGATAATGACCTGCTTCTCCATGCCATGCTTTTTGATGGCGGCGAGAACTTGCTCCGTCGGAGCCTCTTTATGGTCGACGTAGATGTGCACCTTGTTGTGGCACAGGGCTAAGACCTCGTCGAAGGTGGGCACCTTCTCACCGGCAAATTTCGCATTAAACTTCTCACCGGCATCGAGGCTGCGGATGGTTGCGAAATCGAGATCGCGCACATTTCCGTGGCCATTCGTTGTGCGATCGACGTTGCGATCGTGCATGATGACTAGCTTGCCATCCTTGGTAGCCCGGATATCTAGCTCAACGTAATCGGCGCCGATTTTGATGGCATTGCGAATTGCGGCAAGCGTGTTTTCCGGCATGATGCCTCGGCCCGCGCGATGCGCTATGAGCGCGATTTTGTGCTTAAGTGGCGGCAGAGGGGCGAATCCGCTTTGAGTGGTCGCTGGCACAGCGGCGACTGCCGCTGCAAAAAGTGCAGATGTGATCAGTAACATAGTTCTTCCTCATAAATTTCACAAGTCCGTAAAAAGCATACCTTGCGCGGCCGCGCGGTTACCACACGATAGCGGTCGATGCGAAAACGCATGCCGTGTGGACCTGTTATCCGGATGCTTCCAATAGCTATTTCCTTAAGCTGACTCCGTAGTTTTCGGGTTCAGCTATAAGTTGTGATTTCGGCCGGACCCTCTGTCCGGCCGTATTTGTTTCAATATGGCGCAACAACTATCCGAGTGTCCAGAGCACTCATTGCGCACGTCGGCATCAGGCACGCTCAATATTGAATCTGTGCGATTACGGTCATACTAGTTTTGCTGTTCATGACGCGATGTCGCAAAAACCGGATTTCCTGGACCTGCGATCAACTCGTGTCTGAGTTAACTTCTCAACAGGTGTAGGCAGCGATGAACGTCAATTGGAAAACTAATGGCTAACGAGAGTAGACCACATCGATGACGATTCAGAATCCGGAGCCAAACCCGCCACAAGGTTTCTGGGTTCATTACGCAGACGAGGAAGATGTAACGAGCCACTTGTTTTGCGGCGAGCATCACGACGCATCGGCGGTCTGCCCGAATTGCAATAAGCCGCTGCTGCTTTTCCTGGAACTCGATGCATCGGATCAGCGACTTGGGATACCGGCCCGGTCGTATGTCCGCGTGCCGCTCTACTACTGCTGGACCTGCGATCTCTCGCAGGCGCTGTTTGCCTATAAGCTGAACCCGCAGGGCAGCATCCAGATCCTCAAATTTCGAAGCGGTTCGCAACAGAAAGACTTTCCGTACCCGGACTATCCACACTGGTTTCCCGGCGCTCAAGTATGTCTAATTGCGCTCTCGCACGAGGAACAGGCAGCTGTGGGAGTGCTAAACTCGTCAGCCTGTATCGAACAGATACTCCAGATTGAGGAACAGACCCCAGAATTAGCTCGGCCGCGGCATCAGGTTGGCGGCGAACCGCTTCTTCTGCAAGGCTGGCCCGATCATATCTGCCCATCTTGCGGTAAACAGGCGCCGCTGCTTGCATCGATCGGCAACGATTGCCTCGATTCACGTGGGCTAGCCGGATATGACTTTGTGCAGGTACTGTTTACCTTTTGCCGAGAATGCGATGTGGTGATGGCCAGCAATGCGTGTGATTGAACTACCGATCATAGCACTACACAATTGATGTCCAACAATCACGTTTACCAACAACAATCTGATCAGGATGAAGGATATGTTAACCGATTACCTGTTCGCCAGGATCGGACAGGGGATAATGGGTAGTATAAGGCATCTCATTTCCCGCCTTCGAGGTTTCATGTTGAAATATCGCCTTGCAGCCATTTTATGTCTTATCATTTTCTTCATGTCTGGTGTGCCAGTACGAGCTCAGCAGCAACGCGCTGAGAAGAAGGTTGCCGCTGTGCCTGCGAAACCGTTTTCTACCGTTGACCTCTCTGGCAGGCGCCTCACATTGAATTCGCTTAAGGGCAGTCCAGCCGTGCTGCTGTTCTTCTGCGGGTGTGACTATTGCCATCGCTTTGCCCGAAGCTGGAGCGCATTGCAGAGGTCGGGGGCATTTAAGGCGGAGGTTCTCGCGCCGAATGCGAAGTTCAGCGCGAAAGCTCCGAAGTGGGAGCTAACTACGCTTGTTTTTTTCGCTGAAGGCGCAGATGCGGCAAGGGCCTTCGTGAACGAGGTCGGACTGGATGCTGCCAAGACGCGGGTGAGCGCTGACCCTGAGATGAAGACAGCGCGAGACTACGATGCGCTAACCTGCCCACGGATCTTCGTGCTGGATAGCCACGGCAGTATCCGATATGACAACCATCATAAGGATGACGACGCGCATCGCGCACCGGATAGCGTTATTATCTCGAGGGCGATCGATGCGCTTCAGGCGTGTGCACGGGAAGATTTGCAACAAGGTAAGTAGCCGCGCTATCACAAAGAGATTAGGCAGCTTAGCCGCTACAAAACACAGCGCCGCAAAATTTTCGCATGGATGCCTGGCCGGATGTGTTCGACATGAGAACTGGAAGCGCGAGTGAGAAGTGAATTGTTAAATCCTGATTATTAATTGTCACTCCGCGTACACGCTGGCAGGAGAACTGTCATAATTGTGCAAATAAAGAGCCTGTGATTTCGCCTCGAACTCAGTTTGTACCCCCTGGAGGACGCCTTGACCGCACCCGGTGCCGAATCTCTCGCTGCTGCAGAACCCATAAAGCTTACGAAGTGGCAGAAAATAACTATCGCCATGCTGGTTCTGGGTTACGCCGGATACTATTTGTGCCGCGTACATCTCTCCGTCAGTACGCCTTCACTTATTGAAGACCACGCCCTGGGATTAACCAAGAAGAAGATTGGCGATATCAGCTCGTTTGGGCTCCTATTTTACGCTGCGGGCAAGTTTCTACTGGGAACCGGCGCCGACCTCATTGGCGGTAAACGGATGTTTCTGGTGGGTATGGGTGGCGCCATCGTCTGCTCGGTGCTCTTCGGCATGAGCGGCGCATTGCCCATGTTTACCATTATCTGGGCGCTCAATCGTGGCGTTCAGGCTGGGGGCTGGGCATCCATCGTTAAGATATCCTCACGATGGTTCTCCTATTCGATTTACGGCACCATTATGGGATTGATCAGCCTTAGCTATCTGTTTGGAGACTTTCTATCCCGGCTCTTTCTTGGCGGACTGCTCAAAACTCTTGAAGCGAACCATGTAGATCACGCCTGGCGTATTCTGTTCTATGCGGCCGCGGGGGTACTTGCACTCATCTTTGTTGGATGCCTGCTTCTAGTAAAGGAGACACCAGCCGAGGTTGGCGATCCTGAGCCACATACAAACCCGGAGAACGTGTACGGAGAAGAGGGCGATATCGCGGAGCCTACAGGCCTGGGTTCTATTCTGATCCCACTGCTTAAGGATCCTGTTTTCTGGGTCGTATGTATCCTATCCTTCGGTTTCACAATGCTTCGCGAAACCTTCAACAACTGGATACCCACCTATCTTCACGAAGTCAATCACCTGAGCAAGGGCGATGCCGCGATGTGGAGTTCACTCTTCCCACTATTCGGAGGGTTCTCCGTAATTCTCGCCGGGTATTTGAGCGATAGAATGGGACATACGGGCCGAGCCAAGATCATTCTCGGCGGTCTCATTTTATCGATACCCGCATTATTCGCTCTCGCGCATCTGCCAGTCGGCAGCTCTGCCAGTTTACCAATCGTCGCCTTTGGCGCCGTAGCATTTCTGATGCTTGGCCCATACTCTTTTCTTGCTGGCGCAATTGGAATGGATTTCGGAGGCAAACGCGGAAGCGCTACAGCGAGTGGCTGGATCGATGGAATCGGCTACATTGGGGGCATGCTGGCCGGGTCTTATATCGGCCACGTAGCAGATAAGGCGGGCTGGGCCACAGCGTTTCAGGACCTGGCGATAATTGCCGTGCTAACGACGGTTGCAGCGGGGTACTACCTGTTGCAGAAGAGCAGAACGCATGTCGCTGCCGTTCCGGTCGGCTAGGCACGTGGCGCTGACATTATTGTGCGGTAGGTAAGGTTAATCCTGGGCTCGGACATAGTGCGGGACTTCGGCAGTTCGTGTTTCCAGTAAGTTTGCGTGGCGCCTGCCATTAACAGCAGGCTGCCATGCGGCAGAAGATAGTCGACGCTTAGCCCTGGTATTCTCCGATGCTTGAACCGAAACTTGCGATTGGCGCCGAGGCTAATGGATGCGATGATTGGCTCGGGACCGAGCTCTTTTTCATCGTCGGCATGCAGCCCCATGCTGTCCAACCCATTTCGGTATAGGTTGGCTAGCACGGAGTTGAATGAGAGGCCGAGATCGCCATTCAGCCTGTCGCACAGCTTCAGAAGTGGATCGGTCCAGGAGATCGGGGTTTCGGTTAAACCGGAATAGGTATAGACAGCAGAAGGGTCCCCATACCACGCGCTGAGACGCGGCATAACCACCCACTTGCCAAACATGCGTATCGACTTTGTCTTCCAGTCCACCGTCTCCATAAGTTCGGCAAAGTAAGCGTCCGCTTCTGTCACCGACAGGTAGGCCGGGCAGATCATTACATCTGCGTCTGGCATATCTAAGCGATCAAGCTCGATCTTCATTTCAGATGTAGTATACGACAGCGCCCTGTTTAATTGGTCCGCTTAGCATGCCCAAATCTTGGCGTGAAAATAAAGTTATTGAGAAGCAACAGGCCGCCATGTTTTGCATCCACACAGACCATAGTTCGGTGTTGATAGGCTGTCCACATTACTCGCCATCCGCATCCATAGAAGTATGGCGCATCATGTCGCCAACCGCTGTCTTCCGCCGCTATGCCCAGGGTCACCAGCCACGATCCTGTCTTGCGAATTGCCTCGTCCTTAGATATGCGTAGTGAACCCTTGTTTACTTGAGTGGAGTGTACGTCGCGGCTCGCGATCATAAGTTCGCCGCTGTCCGCGTTCCAAATAAAGTGTGTAGTGGCTGTATCCGCTTGCGTGTTGGAGTCTACAACCCACAATCGCATATCGCACTTGCCGAACCCACCGGCATCGAGCGGCATTCCGGTGAGAAATCCAGAGTCGGCTGCTGGATTGATTGCGCCGTTAAGAGTACTCGATTTGTGAAGTATCTGCCGCAGTGTGTATTGCCCGTACGCCTTGTTTTCAATACGCCTTTGATTAACAAGCGCTCCCACACGTGCTCCCGCCACCGTAGCCAGTACCAGACCAAATATCGCTACTTTCGCCCTTCTTCCATGAATCATCTACGTCTCGATTCTGTTGCTTTTCAACCAGGCTGCAGAGGTGATTCCTTATCACAAAAGCAACCTGTTTGTCTTGCCACGCATTTGCCTTACACAGGGAACGACGGACAATAATTGCAAATGGTATGGTGAGTCGAGCACATTTTTGCGAGAATACGCCATATGTAGGACAGTGTTCACCTACTTGTAGCGCGGATTATTCATGCATGGATAAATGCGAGGGGACGTCAAATGGAGGAAGGAGGCTTGCAAATAACGCTTGTCTCTATTTCAGATGACGCATAGGCCAGCGCGTTGGGGCATACGCGCTTCTTGCAGCCTCTGTGGGCGATCCGCTCATAGAGAGGCTGTCTGCAAAGAGCAGGTTGCCGTTCGTGGCATCCACTGCAACGCGGTACCTGTGGGCAGACGCCCGCCAGGTGACCCGCCAGCTATTACCGGATATGTCCGCATCCTCCACATGCCATCCCGAATCTAGACCCGCTATTCCGAGGGTTGTCATCCAGGATCCTGTAACCCGTTTCGCGTAGTCTGCTGGCATAGGAGGTCGGTCTGCAGCGCCCCGAGCCGGGCTAAACCTGCTGGCAATGAGCAGTTCGCCATTTTCTGCATTCCAGAGAAGGTGAGATCGGAATCCGCCACGTATCGCGTAGGCATCGACGGCCCAGAGGCGAGAGGGCGGCTTGCCTTGCGTTCCACCTCGAAGGCGAACTCCCACCAGCCTGATGCCATCGGTGTCTTGCGCGATCGCGGCACAGATGGGGCTGGAGCGTTTGAGGATCTGTGGCATGGTGTACTTGCCATAGGGCAAAGCATCTCGGCGCTGCTTCTGCATGTAGAGGTTCACGCGCACCCCCACAGCAATCGCAACGCCGATGGCAATCGAATATAACACTAACCTGCGTAGCTGCATCGTAATTTGCCTGGGATAGGCGCGGCGCGTTTTTCAAGCCGCGTGGAGCGCTCAACCGTATCAGGATTCTGGCACATTTCGGCAGCTATCGCACAAGCGGTCACATCGTCGAAGTGTGGCTCCTCTCCTGTGAATGCTGGTTCTTGAAACTGGTTGCGGTGATCAGCTCTCCGCTATGCGCATCAATCGATACATCCATGCGCTTTCGCGATGCAACCCACTGAATTCTCCATAACCCATTGTTGTGCTCAAGCGCTCCGGTCGGTGACCACCCGCTATCGGTTCGGCTGACTCCGAGCGTTGCCAGCCAGGAGCCTGTAATACGCACCGCATCGCGGTACGTCAACCTGCTGGGTTTTGAGGAGAGTGGGTCTGGGACAGATCTGGAGACACACAACAGGTCTCCATTAGTCGCATCCCAGGTCATGTGCACCTGCTCTGCATCTGCCCTGTTTACAGCGTCTGTCGTCCAGACGCGCTTCTTTGTTCCCGTCTTTTCGATCACCACTAACGGCGATGCAGAAAGGATAAGTGGGTCTGAATTGCCAGAAATGACGGATGCGAGAGGCGCTGCGCGATCGATAATCTGCTGCTGCGTGTATTCGCTGCGACGCATCGCAGTCGCGTTGTTCTTCTGGGATAGACAAGCCCATTGGCCAATTGCGGTTAGAGTGAACAGCGTCACTCCCACTAACTGCTTTCGTACTCGTATTTTCAATGGCGTACTCCTGTTCGATGGTCTTGCCCGGTTCAGGAACGCGTCGGAGCGTCTTGCTAACATTGCTTCCCGGCATAAACTGGAACATGGTTTGCCGGTCCTGTTGATGGCTCTCTTCTTCTCTGTGGTTTTTTGAGCAGCCCAGTCCATATAAAAGCGACAGGGCGTCGGGTAGCTAACCGCTACCACGACGCCCTTGTCGTATTCCACAATAAGTTATATATGCATACAGTGTCTTATTAAGACTACACACGCATATATAGTACCACGAAGTCAGATTAGTCTAGGTTAACTTTGTGTTAATTGTGCATGTTAATTAAGTCACAGGGAGCAGGAATTTGGAGGGAAGAGGGAACGGCAGGGAAGTACGCGCAAGCGCGTGGGAACTAGCTGAAGCAGGGAAGTAGCTACACAGGGAAGATGGACGCGGAAACAGGGAACAGGGAAAGGCAGGGGAGTAGCCACACTCTTCCCTGCCCTTTTTTCTAGAATTCCAGGCCGCGCATGGTGCCTGTGCTGGAAGCGAACCGATCGGTCTCAATCCCAATACGATGCAAAACGTTGACAAAAAGGTTGGGAAGGGGATAGTTTCGTTCGCGATCGAACACCAGATTCTGGCCATGCTTAAAGCCGCCGCCCGCGAAGAGTGTGGGAAGGTTCGTCGTTACATGGGTATTTGCGTTTCCGAGGTTGCTGCCGTAGAGCACCATCGTGCGATCGAGCAGAGTGCCGTTGCCCTCTTTGTGGGATTTCAGGCTTGCGAAAAGGCCCGCAAGCAGCTTCATGTGCTCGCGATCAATCCTCTCCAACTGTGCCATCTTCTCAGGGTTGCGGCCGTGGTGGCTGAGGTTGTGGTAACCGTCCGAAACGGTCTTGCCCTCCACCTCGATAGCAGGCGAATTTACACTGTCCAGCATGAGTGTGATGTTTCGCGTTGAGTCGGTTTCGAAGGCAAGGCGCGCCATGTCATACATAAGGCGTGCCTTTTCCATGTACTCTTTCGGGTCCTTGGGGTCGATGGGAGGCTTGTCGGCGACAACGGGTCGCGGCCTCTTCTCCCACTCTGCAGATTGCACCAATCTCTGCTCCAGATCGCGCACTCCGGTAAAGTACTGATCCAGCCGCTCCCTGTCTTTCGTGCCCACATTGCGTTCTAGCGCGCGCGTCTGGTCGGCGACTGTATCCATAATGCTCTGCCCGAGGGCCAGTTTTCGCGCCTGAGCCTGAACTTCTGCAGGAGAGCCGCCAAGAAACAGCTTCTTAAACACTTCGGAGGGCTTCGATTCGCACGGAAGAAGAACTCCGTTTGCTGTGACGGAGAGGCTGCGGGGTCCGCCGACATTGACCCCGAGCGTTAGCGACGGAAAGCGTGTAAGATGTCCTATTCTCTCCGCAACATACTGATCGAGTGAGATCGTGTTATGGAAGCCGCCGCTTGATGGATGCGGCGCTGCCGTGAGGAAACAGATGTCTGCGGGGTGGCCGCCATCCACATCCGGGTGGGATACGCCATTAAAGACCGTGTAATCGGAACGGAAAGCGTTCAATATCTCAAGATAGGGCGATGCTGTGTAGTTCTGGCCGACCTGTGCCGCATCTGGGAAGAACTTCTCCGGAAGCAGGCCGAGATTGTTGCAGATACCGAAAAACCGATAGGGCGTGTGGTTCTGTGCCTGTGCCCGCGCAAATGCCGGCGTCATCGCATCCAGCAGCGGCAGACCGAGGAGTACGCCCGCCCCTTGCAGGAAGTGCCTGCGTGAAAGAGCCTTCGTGACCTGAAATGAATTTGCTGCAGACCGATCTGACGAATTAAACATGGTATTGCTGTCTCCGAATGGTGAGTCTCGATTTCAATGGGCAGAACATCCCGCCTCGACTCCTCCCTGTTGCCTGTTCCCTGTTCCCTGTGCCCTGTTACTTGTCCCTGAAGATATCGCTATCGATAATCGCGTGAATGAGAGATTTTACTCCGTAACCGCCCGGTTTTGCTCGGTTAAGGATCGCTTCCACTTTCGGTCTATCGCTAAACTGTACCGAAGCGCCCGTGGAGTAGATAATTAGCTGACTCGCCAGATTTCGCGCAATCTGGCGTTCATCCTGAAGAAACAGCTTCTTAAGATCTCGAACGTCCTGGAAATGCCGTCCATCGGGAAGTTCGCCCGTGGCATCCACCGGAAGGGCGGAATGGAACACAAAGGGCTGGCCATTCTTGCCAAATCCTGATGAGCGCTCCTGGCTGCCAAGGGCGCGATACCGTTCGCGGTATCCGCCGAACACATCGAAGTTCTCCAGCGCAAAACCTGCAGGATCGATCTTTGCATGGCAGTTTTTACACGTGGGGAGGGTTCTGTGCTGGGCAAGCTGTTCTCGAATTGTCTTCGCGCCTCGAATATCGGGCTCGACTGCCGGAACGACGGGCGGCGGGATCGGGACGGGCTGGCCGAGAATGCGCTCATTGATCCATACGCCGCGAAGTACCGGCGAGGTTGTCGTGCCATTTGCTGTCACCTTCAGTACGCTGGCCTGAGTGATCATGCCGCCGCGCACCGAATCGGCCGGCAGGGGAACTCTGCGCATGGCTGAACCTGTGACGTTAGGGATCCCGTAGAGTGTCGCGAGCCTGTCGTTAACGGTCACAAAGTCGGAGGCGACAAGATTGCGCGCAGGCAAGTTGTGTTGTACAAGTTCGGTAAAGAACGCGCGGCTCTCCGCGATCGATGACTGCACAAGATAGTCGTCCAGATAGTAGTCCGGGTACAGAACTTCATCCGGCGAGGCGTTTTCGGTCTTGCGCAGGTCGAGCCAGTAGTCCAGAAAGGCATCGACGAACCGCTGGGAACGCCTGTCGGATAGCAGCCGATCCGCCTGAGCGAGGAGCGCATTCTGTTGATGCAGCTTATGCTGAGCTGCAAGACCTCGGAGCTCGGAATCTGGTTCCGAATTCCAGAGGAAGTAGGAGAGGCGAGAGGCGAGCGCATAATCGTCCAGGGCGCCAGGGCGCTCTTCCAGCGTAACAAACGCTGGCGAACAGAGGATGCCCGTGTAGGCGGTGAGCATCGACTCGGTAAAGCCAGCCCCTGTAGCGGACGCCTTTTGATAGAGCTTGATGTAGGGCTGAACCTCAGCATCCTGAATGGGATGCCGCAGCGCCCGCTGCATAAAACCCCGCAGGAGCTTGCGCGAGTCGGCATCGGTGTTGGCAGATACTGCCTCTACACGACCGCCGGTATCCTTCGTCGGAAGGCTGCCAAAGAGGAGCTGGTGCCCGCGCGGTGGCCATGAATCTAATATCGGCCCCTCGGCCTCGAGCCATTGAAAGGCGACGCCGGGCTGTCCATCCTTTTCGGCCAGTGGGTTATGCCAACCCGGCGGGCGCGATCGGAAGAAGCGCGCAGGGTCCGGCAGAATCGTTTCACCTTTTAGCAGTTCTACATCGATCTCATGCGTTGAAGACTCCGGGCCAAAATCCACGTCACCCAGTTTCCGCAACTGTTGCGGCGGCTGAAGGGCATAGAGGGTAACAGGCTCTTGCGTACGGCCAGCCGAAACAGACGTGAGGCTGGGGTGCCACCAGCGCTGCTTGCTGTTTGGGTTGGCCCAGAAGCTATGCGCGCAGAGGCGGAGCTTATAGCGTCCGGATATAGGTGCATGGAAGTGGTCGAAATAGGGCTGGGTCGGTTCATACGAACTTGCAACCATCCCCATCGCTTCATGTTCGCGCCGGGAGGGATCTGCCGAAGCGGTGCGCGTTCCGGAAGATAGGAAGTTGGTGTCCGCGATGTTATCAACGATCGCGAAAACGAGCCTCTCCTGTTCACCCTCGTAAACCTCTCGCCTCGCAAGCCCGGCAAAGGAGCTCATATCGCGGGCATAGTAACGTTTTACAGTGGTTTCTGGCCGGGAAGTTTGCGGAGACATCGCTTCGCGCAGCGCATAGTCGGCCGCGTTCAGGTAGCGATTCATCTGAACATGGGACACATCCAGGGCTTCTCCCACCTTGTTCATATGAAAGGCGAGGCCATCTTCGGGAAGCATCTCTTTCACCTGCAGCCAGGGCGCTTCGAGGAGATCTCGAAGCGAGTTCTCATACTCGAGGCGGTTCATTCTGCGCCAGCGCGAGCGACCCTCAGAACGGATGCGGGAGTCATCGAAGGCAGTGAGCGGCTGGCTTAGTGCCGTCAGAAATGTTTTGCGAGCAGAAGCGGTAGGTTGCGCTGCACCTTTGGGCGGCATCTCGCCCGCTTCGACTTTGTCGTGAATCTTTACCCAGAGGGCAAAATTGCGCGACTCGGCGGGACTAAATTTAAGGATGGAGAGGTCGAGGCCGCCGCCTGCGGTTTTGCCCTGATGGCAGCCGATGCAGCTCTGCTTTATCATTTGCGTTACGGCGAGAAAGGTGGCAACAGGTTTTGCCTGCGCTCGCGCTGGCTTAAAACCCACGTTGGGAGCACACAACGCTGCAGCGAGAAGGCATGCGGTCGCCGTCGCGGAGAGCGCGGCTACGCTGCGCTGCCTGTCGGCACGATTTGAGCCCGGCTCTGCGCCTTCGGGCATAACGATCATTCTAGAGCACCTCGATCCATAAAGCTAATTATTATTTAGAGCCTTCAAGTGGCGAACTGTTGCAACAACAACGGAAAGTTTCCTGCATTGGTGGAACTCGGCTTCCGTCGCTATCGTCTGCCGTGCAACCATGCCACACCATAAATCGCCCTCACGATCACATTTCGCCAGTCGAATGCGCCTCTGCGTTTGGAGCTGCCTCACCTTCGTGGCGATAGTCAGCTCAACGAGCGCGATCTCACAACCGGAAACCAATCGAGCCACTAATCCACGAACCGACCCTCTCGCCGACAACTCGCGTATGCGGCTGATAGTCAAGGTTCTTGCCGAAGGCGCGCCAGTCAGTGATCTTCTCGCGTTAGTATCGAAGGAGTCCGGCGTTGACATCACTGCTCATCGTGATGTAGCCGACGACAAGGTGGTCCTCTGCGGCCCTGCCAGACCGCTGCATGACCTTCTCTCGGACATCGCTGCGCTGTTCAACGACATATGGCTTCACACTACAAGCGCGGATGGGCACGACCACTACTCCCTTACGCGAAATAGACAGGCCAGAGAGTATGAGACTGCGCTCGCGCAGGACATTCGCGATCGAATGAAGAGACAGCTTGACGCATTCATTGCTAGAGCGAAGTCTCCAGAGCCATACGCCTATGAATCGTATCGCGTCGCTGCACAACTGCTTGGCCTCTTAAGCGACGACCAGCGAAATCAGCTTCTGCAGCGCAGGAGCCTCAACCTCGTCTTTGGAAATCTCTCCACAATCGAACAACGGACGGCGCGGCAGGGGGTAAGCGCCCTGTACGACGCCGACGCAGCAGCGGCTAAGAAGAACGATGCCGGATACCAGCGCCCGCCGAGTTCCGAACTTGAAGAGAGCGGAATTCGCTTTCAGATACAGAGTGCTGCCTCGGATGATGCTGGAAAGCGCTTGCACCTGTTTCTCACAGTTGGTGCGGCATACAGCGAAGACTTTGGCGCTCTCGACGATCGCATCCCGTGGCTGCTGCCATCGCATGGCGATCCTTTTACGCGCAAGCCGGTTCTGCAGCAAACGTCAATTCCAACCAAAGGTCAAATCGACTCAATAATTAACGAGAATGCGCAGCCTGCTTCAATCATAGTGAGTCTGGAAGCGCTATCTGCGAAGAGTGGTGTCTCGATCGTTGCCGATTACTATCGCAGCAGGCCGGCGCCGTTGCCAACCGTCGACCCGTTTCTCGTTGAGGCGGACAGCGAGGCCAGGCGATCGCTGGATCAGTTTGGAAAATCGCAGCCGATTCTTTGGTGGGTTCATGACAAGACGCTGCTGGTTCGCAGCCGCAACTGGTACACGCAGCGAATGGTTGAGGTTCCGGATAGGTGGCTGCTGGATCTGCAGAAGCAAATTACATCGCAACAGGGTGCGCCAACTTACCGCGACCTGATTAAGCTTACCGAGCTGACACAGTCTCAACTGGCGGGCCTCCATGGGCCGGACGGCGCCGATAACAATATTGGGATACTTGGCCCCGGAACAGATGAGAACACGCTTGGAGGCCTGCTGGAACTGCTGGCAATATACAAAGCCCAGTACGGTACAAATTTAAAGCAGCCAATTCAGGGTCTGCCCGCAAGCGAAGAGGATATAAAGCGGGCCACGATCACTTTCGACGAGATTGCGCTCGAGGATCGCAATCTTGTGGCTGCCTTTATTCAGGCGCAGCCCAACCCCGTGTCTGCTGCGGCAAGCGGAAGTGAATTCCTGACACGCTTAACAAGGGGCGCTCCGCAGAAGAATCAGCCCGGCGCCATTTCGCTTATCTGGACGATGGGCAAGTACCTGCTCACGCTGCCTACCGTCCCTGTGACGGATCGCGGTTACAGGCTGGAAGTGGTAGTTACAAAGTAAGCTGCGTAACGGGCAGTTCTTGCTTTTGGGTCAGATTAGTCGGATCGGGCAGATTGGTCTGATCCGTCCGATCCGCAGCCCGCTCGGGGTCAAACCAATTTGCGCCTTCGCCGCAAAAGCGCCAATCCACTCAATCCAAGCCCCAATGCCATCGCATACGCGCCGGGCTCGGGCGTGCCGGTGACGTAGTTGACCTGGACTGACATTTCGGGAAGCGCAGAATCGGGCGTGGAAGTATGCCACTCCGCGTCTGGTCCTACGTATAGATCTGATCCAGTGAAGGAGCTCAGTGACCAGTATCCCGTATCTGCGGAACTTACGTAGATGTCGTAGCTGCCTGCAGCCAGAAGGTCCGTGGCATTCGCTGTCAGAGTAATCTCCGAGGCGGAACCGCCAACAAACCAGGAATCTATTGCCGAGCCCGGCGAGCCCAACCCTGCATTGGTGAGTTGAACATTGTATGCAGATGTGTCTCCAGAATACAGGAACAGACCGACGCTGGAAAAGTATGCTGGGCTTGCGACATTAAATTCCACAGCAATTGCGTAATAGGGATTGGGTCCTACCTGGTACGCCGCATACGTGAATGCTGTATGTCCTCCCGTTGTGTCGTAGATCGTCGTCTGTGCGTTCGCTTTGATACCTGCAAATGCCAAAACCGCGCACACTGCTACTGCTCTATTGAAACTCATAGATGATTCCCCTTCTTAGATTGCTTCGTTAGCCTGCCTCTAACAGCCCCGATAGCTGCTCGACAAGAACAGATCCATGCACTAACTGCATAATTTCAGATTAGCAACTTGAGTATGCGATGCTGGTGTATTCACAATCGTATTCAAATGTCAGGAAAAAGCGTATTCAAACGCGAAATAGTTCTAATCCAGAACAATGAAACCGCAACGTAAAACCGATGTCCTATTCTCCCCTTAACGAAATCCTGGCCGAACTGGATCTGCTTCAGCGTCGCGAGATCACCGTACTTTCAGAACGTGTCGACCAGAAACGGCTAACCAAAAAGCGCGATGCGAAACGTCAGCTCTCTTCGCTGGCTCTGTTCTTTATCGAACGCTCCTGGGAGGTTATCGGTCCTCAGGTGGTCATGTTCAAGCTGGAACATGAAGCGCGAAAATCGGAAGCTGATCTGCGGGCCTACATCGTTGAACTGTATCAGCGTCACTCTGCGTATGCCTGGGGATGGACGCGTGCGCGCATGAGCGCCTGGTTGATGCGAAGGCTTGAGGAGTGTGTACCTGAGCTGCTCACTAGCTACCCGGAAAAGGCCCTGGAGTACGCGAGTGCGCTGCGCGACGCAGATCATTACGGTTTTCGAGTGAGCGCCATGCACCATCTCAAAGCCGGTTACCATACCGCTCTTTGTGTTGCCTGCAAATGGCATGGCACTGCCTGTGAGCTTATTCGTACCGCTCCGCCCGGCACGTCGCACGCCATGCCGCAGTTTCGAGACGAACTTCGCCTCTTCGCCACATTTTCGATGTCGATGCTCGCGAGATCTGATGGCTACCTGTGGAATTCCGCCGGTGCAGAGCCGATGGACGCGGAATTTGAGAACGGCATCCTTAAGCCCGCAACCCGCGAAATCGAAGAGGTGCCGTTAGAGAACGTTCCGGACTTTGGGGTGAGGCTGGGCTGCCCTGCGTTAAGGGCAAAGAGCGCAGAGGGGCCGGCGGCGTTTATGGGAATTGTGCAGTGGGTGGAGAGGGAGTTTGGAACTTGGTTGAAATAGTGTGATGTGGTAGATTTCGTAGCGGCGTGCAAACCGAGAGTTTGTCACAAGACATTTGGAATAGGAATGATCTAATCCCCCTCCCCGACCCCTAACTATGTATCATATCTCGGCCATGTTCCGGAGGCGCGCTACCCTGTCCCCTCCGTGTTCTCTGCCGCGCCCGAGCGTGCGAGGGAGACAAGCGGAAAGAGGTGAGCCCTAGCGAGCAAATGTGGGAGGGGTT
>CAIXIX010000410.1 GCA_903919615.1 uncultured Chthonomonas sp. | reverse complement strand
TAGCGATGGTTCGTTTGACTCGAACATCGTCTGTAGCGAAGTCTTCTTTGGCGTGTTCGGCAAAGTACAGCGCGTTTTCGACAGACGAAAGTGCCTTATCAAGGCGCTTGTGAGCTATATCTTCGTGTTCCGAAAGATCCTTCAGCTTCGCCTTTAGTTTCACTGATTCTGCTTCGTACTCTGAATTGGACAAGAGTTTGTCCAGTCGCATAGTAAGCAGTTCGGCAAGCTGTCTTTGTGTATTCTGGATAGCTCTGCCTTGTTGCTGTTGGCCAGCCTGGATTGTTGATCGCTCTGCGTCAAACCACTGTTTGGCAGCTTCCAAACACAAGGCTTCAAAATCGGGGTCAAGCTCTAGTGATAGTAAGATCTCCTCGATTTGCCGCTCGATCTCTTCAGCACGCAGTCCCTTCTTGTCGCAGATTCCCTTACGGTTCGTGCAGTGGTAGTAGGTATTCCCCTTCTGCACTTCGGCGGTGACTTGGCAGCCACACTTGCCGCAGCGGATTAGGCCGGTAAATGCAAACTCACGAAGTACTGGATGCTGCTTTCCCCAACTGTTCAGAATGGTCTGCACTCTTTCAAACTCTTCACGGGTTATCATCGGTGTGTGAGCCCCAGTGTAGCGGACACCGGAGTAGATATATTCACCATAGTAAAACGGCTCATTGAACATGCGAAAGATCACGGCTCGCTTGAGTGGTCCACCGCCTTGCTTGCTGGTCTTCCGTGACAGGTACCCCCATTCGTTATTAAGCACATTTAGGACTTGCGGAACGGTATAGGTACTTGTCAGCATCAGGTTCCAGGCTTTACGAATCAGAGCAAACCGCTCTGGATCTGGCACAATGGTGTGATCTGCCAGTTCATTAAGGTAGCCCTGAGGCGCCGGCCCGGGCCGCCATCCTTTATCTACCTTGCTGGAAAGTCCCCGACTCACATCGATACCGAGTTTGGACGAGTAGTATTGGCTTTGCGAAAAAATAATCTGAAGCATCATGATGCCCTCAGGGGTATTCACGAAGGTGTAGTTCACAAACTGAATGTCTGAAAGTGTGTTCTTGCGCAAGCGATAGGTTATGGCGGCTCCGTCCATCTCATTGCGGGAGAGCCGATCCGGATGCCAGGCCAAAATGCCATCGGCTTTGCCGTCGTCAATCAGGGCAAGCATCCTGGCAAATTCCGGTCGAGCGCTCGGTTCTTTGGCTGATTTCGATTCGTGGATGACCTCTACAATCGTGAGGCCCTGTTCAGAAGCCTTTTTTGTGGCAAGGCGAATCTGATCGTCTAGGGATTGAACCTGACGTTCATCGCTCTCTTCGGACTTTCTGGCGTAAAGCACGTAACGCTTGTTGGACATAGAAAACTTGTAAAACTCTAGTGGCTAATTCTAAGCTCTGGAACGTATCGAGTGTCACGCCATACTTCTTCAGATACAGTTTCTGAAACTGCTCAACTGTCTGGGGCGATGGCGTTGGCAGGACTGGTGTTAAGGACGCTATCCGGGGCGGGTCAGGTTTGGCGCTTTGTTTGGAATCTACGCCAAACCTGATATTTCGCAAGCCCCCTGTCTCTTGCTGATTGTTGTTTTGTGCTCTGGGAGCAGTCATATAAGTACAGATGAGGAAGTAAACTGCGTTTGCGGCGGCGAATTGTAGAGAAACGATGCCGCTTCGTGGGTCCTTAGCATTCAGGCGGCTGAGAAGGAGAGGTGCCAACATGCAGATCTGCCTGAAGTGTGGTCGCCAGGAGTCGCGAATGGAGAAGACAGAGTGCCCAATCTGTCAGGGAACGCTCTGGATACCGAATAATGTTGGTGGTAAGGCTGGCAATCGAGATATCGATGAGGCCGCCCGGCTTATACTTGCCGGCAAGAAACCCTGGTTTCCCAAGTAGAAACCTGCGTGCATGCCGGACGGCCCTCACCATTGTTTATCCCGGTCTCATCTCAGGAATTTCAGACAGTCGGTGAGCAATCGAAAGCCAACTGTTTTCGGTGTATCCTGGCTGATCCCTGGATTGTAATCGTATAAAATCGGCGGGTGGCAGGAAGTGGTTTGACTACTCCTCGAAACTGATTCGTAATCTTCTTGAAGAACTCCTGATCGAGTCTATACCGGCTCTCTTTCATGAAGTCAGTCGGCAACACAGTAGTTACTCCAACCCGGTGCAGCGCCATAAGGTCAGTGAGTTCCTGAGCGTCGATCAGACGAAGTGGTGCAATTGAGGCTGAGGTGTAGTCTGCTCGGGAGAGGCTGCTTGGAAATCCACTTGTGGTTATAAGTACACCTTCTGCAGCGTGCTCTCGAAGCACTACTCCCCTTAGAGTGTCCAAGTGGTTTCGGTAAATGAGCTTGTCAGGCATATACTGCTTGACCTGGATTACTACCTGGCGCCTACCACCAGGGACAGGTCTGTAGCCCCGTATATCGACACCGCCGTCGTTGTTTCTGCCGACAAAGTCGGTTCGGTCGGCAAGGCTCACCTCTTCGTAACCCATCTTCGTTAGGAGCAAGAGTATAGTTTGTAAACACCCGTGGTAACTTACTGAGAGCATCTCGCTGGTGAGTTCGCTTCGAAGTTTTGGTGTACATAAGCTCATAGGAATGAAAAGTTAGTTGTCGGATAAAGGAATTTCGGGTATGGGCATCTGAGGTGACCGGCACCAATCCCCCGGTTTCAGGTCTTTGAATTCCGACTTCATGGTGTCGTCTGTATTGTAAGCAAAGGGCGGAAAGCAGCCAGTGCATGACGGCGATAGATCGCAGACACACCCTGTGGGATAGGTTCCGTCAGTGCTGAACACTTCTCGCATACTGAGAGGTACCCCAAGGCTCTTCTCGAGTGCTGCGCTCACTGTTACCGCAAGCACATAGGACGGATCGGTTTCGCCACGAATGAGGCGGTTGATGGTGGATTTGGATACGTTACAGTCTTTGGCAAGTCTGTTTTGGCCATCGATCCAGTAGCGGGTGCAGTGGATCATAATGGCTTTGACACGGTTAGTAAGGCGTCTGCCGTTTGGCAGACGCTCTGGCTGTGCAGGTGCGGGCATAAGTTTCTGGGTGAATTGATGTAGATACGTGGGAACGCGCGTTCGTGTTCCCAGCATATCGGACCCTCAAAAATCGCCCGAATATCGTTGCGTATATGCAACTCGCATTGATTTCCGCTGGGGATAGCCCCATGTGGTTTACTGGTTAAGCGCGCCTGTGAGACCCGGTGCATTACCATCTAAGTCACTAAGATCTGCAATCGATATGCCCTTCCACAAGCCCTATCCAGACCCTCCATTTATCATCGAGCACAAAAGGCTCGATGAGCAGTCCGGACACTTCACTCCCCTTGCCCGGATACACCTAACCGAAGCCGCTCGCACAAGCGGTTTTCTTCGTGAACTTTCAGGAATAGAAGCCAGACTTTTGCTTGCGATCTTGACGTACCTAACAGCAGATGGTGAGCTGAGAGTTTCATCCTGGCAAGTGGCAAGAGCGCTTGGAATGCCAACACCAGTTATCGCCGTGCATCTATTTAGGCTCACCCATCGGCGCTTTGGTGGACAGCCGCTCTTGGTGCGGAATAAGGCAGAATCGGGGCTTTCCACCTATACACTTTCGCACCATCATGTTAGGCACCACGTTCACCCACCAGTACCGTTCAAACCAGTAAGTGTTTCTGCAGCCGGCCGTGAGGCTGTATACAATCATGTGCGCAGTCAATACGGTGTCCCTCGCATCGAGGCCGAGAAGACGGTACATGCGCAGCTTGGGCTGCACCCTGAAGAGCAGAGCGAGGTACGGCAAGCCCATGTATTTCGAGAGCTACGTTATCTCAAGTTGAGGCGAGGCGATATTGAGAGTCTCGTGGAGGTGTTCGGCATCGATATTCTGGAGCAGCAGCTTGCCTGGCTACCAGAAAGAACTACTCGCCCGGATGCACGAGCCCTGGTCAAGGCCCTGATTAACGAATACGGCAGGCCGAGGCGACTGCAAGATGTTCTGAATACCTACCTCAAGAAGAAAGAGCGAATGCAATTAAGCTCAGATTCAGATTTTAATAACGTAACGAAAGGAGACAGTGAGTAAACCAGGTACTAAGCAATCACGGTTTGTTCCGGTACCAAACCGTATTTTCGATGAACTTATACCGGCTCTCACTGACACCGAGCTGAGGGTGTTGCTGATAGTCATCCGATCCACTCTTGGGTGGCGTATCCTCCTCGATACCGGCGAAGTACAGCATAAGTACCGGGATTGGATCACCAACTCTCAGTTCAGCAAGAAGACCGCGAGGTCGAGTACGGCGGTATCAGCCGCGATCAAGAGCCTGGCAGCCAGAGGTATAATTGTCGTCGAGAATACCCATGGGGAAAAGCTTCAAACGGCGAGCGAACGGCGCCACGTTCATGGACGCCTTTACTACCGGCTTTCGGATACATGGATGCCATGCAAGTTAAGCGATAACAGAAAAGTTGCAACTACAACATACAAGTATTACAAAATACATAATAAGGAAGCCGACTTGCGCACAGGATGGCACCGTGCCGCTGATATTTCGCGCCGCGCAGAGTGATGCGGTTGGGCTTTCGCGGAGAACTGGATCAATCGTTCTCCGCTCCACTGCTCTGGGTTGCAATGCCTTATGCGTCAGCCAGAAATTGTGACCGTTAGTTCAAGTGAACATTGATACCACACCGCACAATACAGCAGAAACGGGTCCTCATTAAAATCAGGCAGACTCAGTACAATTGGTGGAAAGATACCATCCTCTGCCCTGCTGTGAGCTCCTGCGTCACCCTCTTTAACAAGTGCTGGCATTCGCTCATTGAGATACCCAAACGCTTCCTTGGAAATCGGTTTCATTTATGATCTGTTACAGATAATGTTGCTGCATGCTAACAGCTTCAACCGCCCTTTGCAACGGTACTGGCTGATAACATAGCTTTGTGCTCCAACCGCTGCCCGTGAAACTCCACGAAGAATGCCATCCTGACTCGGCACACTGGATTCCAGACTGATGAGATACGATTTCATGTAACCAATAAGTACATGTAACCTGCCTCGTTTACCAGTCCCGGCTGATTGGCTGGGAAAAGTGTGGATCCGCCTCAAGTAGGTCTAATATCCACTCTGAGTATCTGATATTGCCTAACTTCTTGTGTTTTGCATGGCCATCCGCGAAGCAAACTTGCACGCCTGAGTGGTGCCAGTCCGTCGGCTTTGTGCAATCGCCTTGGTAGCATCCGCGGCCAATTCGGTCCCAGATGAAGCTATGGCATCCATCGAGACAATTTGCCTCGCAATTGTACGGGCAATCCTGCCACGGATTGTACGAGTCGCAAAAAAGGATCATGGCGGCTGGCATTGATACCGCGGCGTCGGTCTTCTGGACTAGTTCATAGTTTGTGGCGTAGCTTCCAACCCTGGGTCTATGGGTGTCGAGAGCTGGGTTGTTCGTGCTGAAGTTCCAACCCTCTGTAGTCGGACACACGAAAACACGTTCGTCCCTCGTGTACTGCCGCAGTACCCACAGAGGACTATAACGGTGCCCGTCGATTGTTGCTCCTGGGGCGGTAGAGGCGAATCTGGCAAAGGCGCCGCCAGGCGCCATTTCATCATAGTCCTGCGTATACATCGCCCATGCGCTTCCCAACTGCTTTAGGTTTGAGAGGCAGTTTGCTGCCCGCGCCGACTCGCGGGCGCTGAACAGCGCAGGAAAAAGCAGCGCCGCGAGCACTGCCATGAGACCAAGGACGGTGATAAGCTCCATCAATGTCATGGCGCGATGTGTGCGACGCGTCGGTAATGCGGTACCTGTCATCTCCCGGTCCTCCAGTGGCTGGCGACTGGTGTCGCCACCTGCCATGAAAACGCCAACGTCTCACTTCGTGCGTCGTCGATCTGTGCTTGAGAGTATTTGTAAGGGAACCTATCCTGTAAGGCACTAAGAGCCCGATTTCTCACAACGTCTGCCGCCGCCATCGGCAGGTCAGCCACCGTGGCTGGGGGATTTGCGATGAGACCGGCTAGCAGCGCGGATTGGGCGAGCGTTAGCCGCTGAGGTTGGACGCCAAAGTACGTTTTCGATGCATCTTCTAGGCCAGCGGTATGCAGGCCGAATGTGACGCTATCGCAATATAGCAGTAGAATCTGCGACTTCGGAACATTGCGCTCCAGGTGCTTTGCGAGTGCGATCTCTGCAACTTTGCGCGTTATGGTTTTATCAGAAGGCAGGGCGAGGTATCGTACTGTCTGCATCGTAATCGTCGAACCACCGTGCGAGAAAGAAAGCGAGTGAAAATCTTCGCCAAGCGCTCCTCGCAGCGCCGCCCAATCTACACCGTGATGAAATTTGAATTTCCTGTCCTCGACGGCAATGAGTGCATCGGTCATTGAACGGGGAATACGCTCAGCTCTGGCAACCTGACCTGGCAACGAATATTCAGCAATGTAGTGGTCAACTGTGGGCCTTGAATGGACATACAAGAGTGAAGCAGACACGCTAATGTAAGCGCACGGAACCAAAATGGCTGCTGTGGCACCCGCCAGGATACGACGTAAACTTCGCCTTCTATTAGGACGTACCGCCTCGCGGCGTTTGCGCAACCTGGCGCAACGAGCGCTATCGGCTGCGCTTATCGGCGATGCCGCACATGTACCGGCCGCATGCCTGACCACGGTCGGTAAAGTTTGTTGACTTTTCAAGAGCGGCTCCCAGAGCGAACCGTATGTAACGAAATAGTACGGTCAAATAATTCACGTCGATTAGCGTACTGCGGTGAACGTCGCCCGGGCAACTAACCGGTAATCGCGGCCGTCGCAGGTGTACCCGATGCTTACTTCACGTGTTAGCCTGCCCAGTTGCTTTCCGCCCACAATGTATGTTATTGGCAGCGCGAGGCTGGTAAATGGTCCAAGCATACGCGGCGTGCCCTCGGCTATTGTGCACCCGCAAGCGGGCACCGGCTCAATCTGGACGGAACGGATCGTGTAGTTTGATATGCGAACAGAATGCGTTAGTGTGCTGCCTTGCTTAACTCTGCCGAGCTCCGCGTCGCGTGGCCACAGGCAAACCCTACCGAAACCAACCGCGGATAGTCCAGCAGCGCACATGAGTACGACCGCGGTACCGAACAAAGCCCTCGCCAACAATAGCCGTATGCTGCAACGCGTTGGCATCATAGATTTTTTACCGCCAACCTTTCTTCGATTCCGGCGTAAGAGCAAGTTGCAGTCGCCGGTGTCTTGCCGAGCATCGACGTCAGCCCAATAAGCACACCGAAGGCGCAGTTTCCAACGTATCTATTCGGCGGGCCGATGAGCGTGTCCACCATACCTGCCGCGAATAAACTAATCCACGCTGCCGCTGTGGCCGCTCCGATACTGGACGGTAATGACCTCCGGACTGTAATGAAGATCGAGATGACAAACATGGCGAAAAGCGCACCGCCAGCCAAACCGCGCTCGGCCAGCCATGAGATGATAATACACTTCGGCTCATTGGCGACTCTTATTATCGCGCCTTCGGCTGATTTCTGTTCAACCTGAACGCTGAAATTTCCTATGCCTACGCCCGTAATTGGATTTGCAGCAAATACTTTCCAACCTGCTTCCCACAGACGCAACCGGGCCATGTTGGCGCCTCGAGCGGATATGGCGTTTGCCGGCCCATAGGTACGCACTGCGATAACGAAGACACACACTGTCAGCAGGAGCACGACGATAATGGACCTTGTCAGCCTTCCCGGCATTACGCTACATGCAAGTATTGCAAGCGTAACCGCGGCTGCAACGATTCCCGCGCGCGAATAGGACAGAATAAGGGCAGTAAGCTCCGCTGAGGCGGCGACAAGGTAAGCGAACTGTTTAAATCCACTTTTGCTTGTAAGCACTCCCGCCATGGCAAAGGGAAGTGCTACGATCATTAAAGTGTAAAGGTGGTTTGGCTGGTTAAACGTCCCGCCCGCCCGTTGAATGGTCCCAGACAATAACTGATTGACCTGCTCTTTGTGGTAGATTATGGCAAATGCAGCCTGGACCGTTGCGACGATGGACAACGCGGCAATGCACCTTCCCTTCGGCAACAACGCAGCAAGCAATCCAACCGAAATGGCGGTTAGGATCGATGTTGCCTCTACTCTATGCGTGGATGCGAGCTTCTCTGTACAGACTGCGACAAGAGGCGCGGCGAATGCCAAGATGAGCAGCCAGAGCGGCGGGCATTTAGACTCAGCGGATGTTCGTCTAGATGCCGACATCGTCAACGCGACGGCGATCACGAACAGGAGTACGCAAGCAACACTACCTTGGCTTGCAACGCGCGTGTCGTTGAGCTCTGTCAGTATTCCGCCGGGGGAGATTCGAGCGAAAATAGTATTGGGAATGGCATAGTAAGCAAGAAGCCAACTCGATGCTAAGGTAGCAAGCACCGGGTACAGAACTTCCGCAGGCGTGCGCGCGGCTGCCTTGATTGTGCCATCGCACTGGTGCCTATCGATTGTGTCGTCTATGGTCATGCGTCTCGCCGTCAGCGCGTCTTAGCGCGCCGATATACGTACCAGCCAGCGCCTGCCAGCATGACGGCGACCAGCCCTAGAATTCCAGGAGATGTGTTCGATCTGGCCTCTTTTTGCGCCATAAGCTTCGCCTTCCTCTGGTTTTCCGCAGCTTCACCGAATTGACTTTCAATGGTCTTGCCCGGCTCATACCGGATCATCGGGGACCCTTTCCTGGAAGTATCTGTAATGAGTCCCGTTTTATTAAGCTGTTTGTTAAAATCAAACTCGGAATCTGTCGGCTGTTTGTCGTTCGCTTGTTCAAGTGAGTATTCGATTGTGCATTGCTCTCCGTACGGGAGCACGTGGCCGGGCATGTAAGATTCAACGATGTGAATCTGTCCTGGGAGCAGCAGACCGGGCGAGACTTTGCGGTAGTCGGCGAAAATGACCCGCTGCTGCAACGAGCCGCGGCCGCCAACCTGGGTTTCGGTCTCAGTTACGTATTCTGAACCGTCAACAACAGACGTCTTTACCACGCCGGGAAAATACCCCGGGAGGCCGCTGCCATCGGCGATTCCACGATCGAGCGCGATATCGCCAGTATACGTGTTTGTGTGCTCGGTATCTCGTGCAAGGTTGCGGCACATTGGGATGCCGCTTATGCCACATCCTGGAAATATGAACGCGCGCATGCCCTGATAATGGAAGCCAGAAAATACAAACGAGTCCGCGTCTGGGTACTTCAAAAGAGTGCGTTTCCCGTCGTAGATGTCGAACCGCTTCATTTTGGTACCGTCGATGTCCGTCATGGTGACAAGCCTGCCAGAGCCAGCCGAAATTGACAGTACAAAATGCGGATTGCGTTCCGCTCCGGCAAGCTCACCCATTATCTCGTCTGTCTTTGTGCCCAACATTTCTGGCGGAAGCGGCGGTCGGCCTGCCTTTGCGAGGTGCTGGTTAGTGTCATTGATACCGTTCGCAACCTGCGCGGCAATCGCTTCGCGTGTAGAGCCCTGTAGCCTATTGTGGATTATGCAATGGTAAACTGCAGTGAAATCTGGTATGCTCTTCCCCGCAAGCCTCTCCTGTAACGTTTCCGCCTTTGCGGATGAAATCGTTAATAGAAGTGCAGCCGCAGATAGGGCAGCCATGAACTGCGAACCGAAAACCTCGCGGTATATGTTATTCTGTCTAAAATCTATGGACATCTCGCACCGTTGCCTGTCTTCAATGATCCGGGTTCAGGAGCTCACAGCTCGCACGGGAGCACCTGAACCTGGTTGGTCTAATAGCCTGGGCCTAGCCGGGGGGAGCATCTGCCAAGCACGGTTCGTCCGGAGGATTCCAGCCGACCAGCCCCGTGTGTGGTGTTGACCCGGTGGTTACACAACCCAGGCCATTCATCTGCCCGGTGGTAGAGTTAAATTGGCAGTCACTAGTGTCATATGTACTTAAGGTGTAAGGGTAGTTAGCCTGCTGGCACGCAACGAATCTGTTGATCGGAGGAAGGCAGCCACCGACTGCCACTACCTTGTCAGCCGTCCAATTCCACGATATACCATTGGTCGTGCCCGATCCGGAAGAACATTGAATATTCGGGCAAACCCAATAGCCTGGAAACCCTTCTTCCTCGACCCAGTACTTTCCACTGCAGCTACAGAGGCCCCCGCCACGGTGAATGTTGGGAGCTACACCGTTCTTGCACCCGCCATTCGCCCATGCCGACATGGCACCAGCGAGCACAAACAGCGCAAAAAACGCGACAGGGAACAATGCACGGCCGCAGTCGTTCTGAACATTACATTTCCGCTTGGTGTACGAATGCATACTATCCTCCATTTCCTCTCGATCGGTTTGACTCGTGAGCCGACGAGCCATTAGAATACGAGCCCTTTCTGGCTCTTACTGGCGCTACTGTTTCATCCGTGTGGCGCAGCATTAAGTGTTGTCTACACTGCATGTTTATAGGGAACACCCTTGTTGGCCCGGATTGCATCCAAGTTCGGCGTACTGATTTAGGTAGCTCCCAAGGTCGGAGATCTCGGCTACCCAGAACACCCGACCGTCTGGGCAGCACAGCACAAAGCTAGGCGTGCCGTTAACGCCAAGCAACGTGGCGAGAGATGCATCACTCTTAGCAAGCCGTCGTGAACGCTTAGGGTCCGCCGCTACCTGGCCGGCCGCGAGACATCCCGAAATCGATCCTGGCTTGCTTAGGTCGGCTGCAAATAACAGATCGTGAACGTTCCAGAACTTGCCTGCCAAATATGCCGATTCCGCCGCTACTGCAGCATCTCGTGCATGCGGATGCAAGTTTGCAAGAGGGAATTGTCTGAAGTCGAGCCGAACGCTCCCCTTGCACTTATCGAGCTCGCTCGCCAGGATTCTCTGAGTTGCCCGGCAGGGTGGGCACTCGTAGTCGCCGAATTCTACCAGCGTAAATGGAGCCTGCGGGTCGCCACGGAATTGAGTTCTGCCAGCAAGGATCTCCGAAGCGCGCACGGGTATCAACCGGGATAGCAGCTGTTTTATTCCTTTATCGCGCTCTAACCTGCGTTGGTGGTACACATCGCGAAGAGTTAATCCACAAAATAGAGCCGCAGTACAAAAGCAGGCTATGTATGGCAGAAGCTCCGTTCTGATAGCGCCACCAAGGAACTTTCTTATACCGTATGACGCTGACACCTGTTTCACAGAATTGGTCATCCGCAACACCTACTGCCCTTTATGGGAATTGACTGCCCAGACTGGCTTCACGCTCGACGTACAACAATCCGATATTTTATTGTTGATGCCAGTATCTTTTGCTTAAGGTTGAACATTGCTATCAGGATTCGCCAAACACGACAGCCTAAAACGAACCCTGATATTCATTGACCTGAACCTGATTCCGCAATCGCCACAGCGACGGTCTTAACAAACTATTCTTGTGTTTTGCCTGCGTCCTCGTTTTGTCGCATTTTTGTTCTTTTATTCAGGCTAGTAATTGGGCCAACTATAACAAGCCACCTGCGCGGAGTCAACACGTTGCTCTTATGTTGCAACCGTATAGCACACAGCAACCAGAAAACGATTTCAAATATAGAAACCGAAGAATGCGTCCACATTACCTCGATAAAAGCAAGCTTCTAAGGTGTACCGGTTCGACCTGTTACATACGAAAGAAGGTTCAAGCCGACCGGATAACCGAGTCGAGCCGATCAGTAAACAAAACATTCGTCACCCTGTAGCCTGGTGTCAAACGAGGAATTAATCCAAATCTAATCCCGGCACCTTATGATTGAACCGGGGTTCCGTATACACAACGATTTTCCTATCTTCTACCGTGTAGCCCGTACAATGAAAGCACCGTCCGCCTAATTATTGCGGCGTGCACTCTAGCTGCACTGCGATGAATTCTCCCAATCCCCAAGCACCCCAGAAAATCCATAACCGAATCCGTCTCGTAATGGGACACTCACTTCGCTACAGCGTGAACGGTCAGGCACGCCTGGCTCGCGATCTCGGCGTTGCCAAGTCCACTATACACCGGTTTCTTAATGGCGATTGTGAACCTTCGATCGGATTGGCGCTTAATGCACTTAGAGCCTTAGAACGTGACCTTGGGCGACCATTAGATGCAAAAGAGATCTACTCTGTTGATGGAACGTATCCAACGGTTTCTGCCTGCGCGCTCTGTGGATGCAGAGGCTGTTATCTATCTGGTGCTAGTTGAAAATCGTGACTGTATGTCTGTATACGTTTTCATCAGAGTACTGTCGTTGAAAATAGTTCAGAATTAAACATCGGTAAAGAGCACAACAGTATCTTCTAACAGATCCTGCAATGTGACGGATACCCAAGAGGAACGAAAAAATGAACACGCAACGAGACGCCACACTGTCGTTTGATAAACTCCGGGAGGCAGTCCAGTTTGATCGGCAGACGATATCAACCTTTGATTTTGACAACCCGGTTTGGCCCACTTTGATGGAGAATTTTGGCCCACCCTGTCATCATTTTTTGGGGTGGTGGTCTTTCTCCCTTTCGTTCGCTAGTATTGGTTGTAGGCAGGCGTGATTTACGATTTTGCCATAGC